>CAZTFG010000048.1:0-15543 GCA_964612725.1 uncultured Lishizhenia sp.
GGAAATGCAAGTATTCGTTATAATTTAGAAGGGGAAATAATTTTTGGGACATGTAATTCAATTTCAGAAATTCCATCCGAACTTTTTTCAATTGAAGAAGTGGATTATTTTAAAACGAGAGTGAACGTCTCCAACATGCATTAGACTAGACAAAAGTAAATTGAAACAGAAGGCCTATGCTCCACGAAAATTGGTGCTATTATTGCACAGATAATATTTAAAAAAAAGTAACTTTAATATACTTACAAATAAATTAGTAACTAGATGTTGATACACTATCAAAAAAATATTTTCCTGACATTTTTCCTCATTTTATTTTGGACTGGTCACTCATATGCTTGTAGCTGCGAGGGAGAAGGAACTGTTGCAGGTAGCGTAAAATCTACTGATATTGTTTTTAGTGGACAAGTTGTTTCAAGTACATTAACCACAAATTATGACAGTTTAGGAATCATTGTTTCCGGCGATACAAATTATAGTTATTTTGAGCTGCATGAATTCCCAACAGCCGTTTTAAAAATAAAAGTTGACAGAATGTATAAAGGTCAATTGGTTACAGATACCCTGACTATTTTAACACCGCCAAATGATGCGTCATGTGGCGTTTATTTTCAGGTTGGACAAAGGTATATTGTATATGCAACTATTTTTGACGAAATGTTAATGACTGACAAAGTCAAAAGACGGACGTTTGATAATAAAACCTTTTGGACAAATCGATGTACTCGAACACAGAATTGGAATACAACTGAAGAAAATGAAATCATAAAGGTGATAAAATAAGGCAAATCAATGGAAAGATATCGGAGCAATCGGCTCAACTATTTGATATAATGAAATTGTGATTTGTCAAACACATGCATAGCCTAAAATATGTTTTGGATAAATTGAAATACAGTTAGATAAAAGATTCATGAAATTTTCAATATAAGTTTCTAAAAACCTTTAGCGCCCTATTCTGCAATTTGTGCGATTACAATAATTACATCTAATATTCATACAATAAGTAAGTTTAGTTGTATATTCGTAAGGTCACATACATTCGCTTATTCATCCAAAATAGGAAGAAAGGAGAAGGTTTTTGGCGGTTAGCAACAAGTTAGGGTCAATTTGTAATTATGATAAATTTATTCCGCAGAAAAAATAATGTTCAATTTACTGAAGATAATGTCGGTCGTTTTACAGAATTACTAACCGAAATTTATGTTGTTTTAAGAGATAATGCCTATTCACATCAAGCTGAATGCATCATGCAAATATTGACGGCAGTACAGAAACAAGATGCAGATATGTTTAAGCAAAAAGTGATTTCAACAGACATGCTAGGTGGTGCTGGTTCCGTTATTGATGTAAGTCTTTGTGATGAGGAAATAGTGAAAAGATTTTATCGTTTAATAAATGACTTTTTAAAATTAACACTAAAAGCAGGCTTGAATCATCGAGCAATTAAATCTAGAATAACGAAAGAATAAAAACTAACCCTAACAACACCTTATCGCAACGCGCACGAATTGAAAAAAGTATTAAATTAGTTGCGTTCGCGCTGCGGTAAGCCCGAAAATGGTATGGGTAATGACATACAGAATAATTACATGATAAAATTTCTCTCTTTATTATTTTTAATCTTCTTAATCGGTTGTCAAAATTCGAATGAGAAGAATAGTAAAGAAATTACAATAAAAAATAAAAAGCCAGATTCTGAACTGGATAAAGATACAACTAGTGCTGAATTGGTCGGAGACAGTATCCTTTGCTCGATGTATTCACGAATGGCACCTCTGAATAAAATCGCTTTCGACACATTAGATCATAACCCTTTAGAAAACATCAAAATAATTAGCTCATTAAAATTTGAACTTACAATTGAGGAATGCATGAAAGGATATGAAGATGTATATTCAAGAAAACTGAAACTAGAGAATGGAATTGTAATAGAATTTATGGAGGATAATTCCAATTCAAAAAATGCATTTATCACCGTTGTTAATCATGAGTTATTCTCAATCAAAAAGTTGTTAGGTGAAATGTTTGTTAAAGAATCTGAAATTTATTTTCATTACGACGCTGGAAAAATATACAAACTTTCAAATGGAAACATACTATTTGTTGAGCAACCAGCATCGTGGAGTGGAAGAGCAACCATTTTTGATTGTTATCAATATTTTGACTTAAAAAAGAGAGAAATTATTCAATTTATTGAGAAAGATGAATTCATTAATACTTTAAAATAATATACCTACAGCTGTAATAGCGCCAACCCTCCAATCTCACTTCGACCGACGAAGTCAGCAGCGCAGCTTAAAACAATTTAATAGATTTTTTTTTAATTTCGAAATATTAACTTAATTTGAAAGTTCGGCCGCTCGCCAAACAATAAACCATTAACGGCAATCGAATTCCATGCGAAATCTGACACACGTATTAAACAAGGATAAAAACCAAAGAATTATCAATGGAATAATTTTCCTATTCCTTCTTGTTTGGATTATTGCCAAATTAAGGTTTGTCTATTATGCAAGTGGTATAATGGTGCACTATAAGTATGACCTGCTTAAGTTGATTGCGTTAATATATTTGGCTCAAACAATCTTAAACAAAACCTGGCTTAATTCCATAACAATAAGTATTTATTTGATATTGACAGGATACGTCATGTTCACTTACATGTATTTCTATATTGACGAGAATGATTTTTACTGGCAAAAAGAATATGGTATTTTAATAAAATCATGTGGGACTTTTGTCAAATTGTCAATACTATTGATTATTCTTTGGTTTACGATAAAACTTAGGCCAATCAAAAATAATGTCCTAATTTCAGAGTAAAAGAGGTTTTTAGAAGTTCGGCACAACAAATCGTACAATTATAGGAAGATAAAATAACAGTCTACTCTCAGACCGAGATGAATAGACAAGAACTTGATAGGATTAAATATTGTGTGGCTACCCGTAAAAAGCCGCATGATTGCATTAAGAAAGAAGTTAAAATTGTGATAGAAATTTAAAGTAAATACAGCAAATGAAAGCCGTTAACTCTATTGCCCGTGTATTATCGTTAAATAATTTAAGTGGTTATCAAAAAACTCTGCTTATGAGAAGAATTATTATATGCTCAGTATTTATTCTTTACCAATCTTCAATTTTTTCACAGGAGAAATCAAGAGGTATTTCAAAAATTGAAACAATTGAGCGATTGTTGATCGGTAAAAAAATCAGCCGGGCATTGAAAATATTAGCAATAGACACAAATTGGACGATCATTCATGAACCTCCAATGATTTCGCAAGGTATTCAGACCACTGAAATTGATGGATATAAAGTGCAATTAATTACAAAGCGAGTTCCAATCGGCAAATTCAGAAAAAATAAATCCAAAAAAATGGATTACACACTAATTCTTAGATATAGAATAATTGGTGTTTCATGGGAAACTGAAGGGAAATGCAAATCTGTTGGAGATATAATACCTCAATATGCATTTGACAAATATGGACCCTGTGATAAAAAGTAGTTTTCTGGTAAAACAGGGTGAAAAATGGTGTCAATAATACGTGCTATCACAGCCGGCATTATGCCATCCCTCAGCCATCTCTTCTAAATAACAATTTATTAGAAAGAAATTTTTTTAACTTCGAAATAGTAATTTAATTTGAAAGTTGGGCCGATGGACTGGGCGAGGACCTTTATTCGTAAGAATGCACATTGTGGAAAAAGACCATGAAATGCATCATGAAAAAAAACAGTTATGAAAATCTTTATTCTCTTTTTAGCTATTATTCAAATAAATATTATTTGGAGTCAAAATGGGTTTACTATGATACGTAAAGCAGAAAAGCAATTTGAAAAAGGCAATTTAAAGAAAGCATTAAAATTACTTGACAAAGCAGATTCAAAGGACTATGGTTTTTGTGGTAATGCTCGGTATGAAGCGGATGAAGCTATTGCTTTTAATCGTTTAAAGATTTATGATGCAACAGGTGATTATATAAAAGCCGCAAATGAACTAAACTCAATCAATTATTATTACAGAGGAAACGTAGATTCACTTAAAATTATCTATTTCATCAAAGGTTTTGACAAACAAATTATCAAACGAGAAATTGACTCATGTATTGCTACCATAAATAATTTAGATAGTATTGATTTCTTTTCGGGATTAGATTTGCATGTCAATTTTAGTGAAAAACCATTCCATATATCTTATGAAACATTAAAAAATGTACGAAAGGACACATTCATGGTAACCGAGGAGAATAGGAATATTCCAATGCTGAATAGATTTCAATTATCATTAAGTAAACAACCTTTTTATTTGCTGCTAAAAGAATAAATACGCAGAACCCGGGTTTAGCTCGATCCCTCAGCCTTCACTTCGACAGATGAAGTCTGCAGCGCAGCTTAAAAACAATGTATCAGTAAGAAAATATTTTTAACTTCGAAATTGTAATTTATTTTGAAAGTTGGGCCGAGCGTCTGACAGCAAAACTTATGTGGTAGTTTAAAACAGACACAATGGAACCAACCCAAATATGGAAAAACTCATAGACATAAAAAAACCTTGCCCTGAAAATTGGGAAACAATGAAAATTGGACTAAATTCCCGTTTTTGTGACAACTGCCATAAGAATGTTATTGACTTTACAAATAAAGACAGAAATGAGATTTTAGAATATCTATTCAACCATAGAAATGAAAAAGTCTGCGGTAGATTTTATCGTTCACAACTTGATTTTTCAAATACAGACTTTCTGGTTACCATTGAAGCATTAGCCAAACAACATAAAAACACGAATCTTTCTTTCTATTTGTTGACGATCGGAACTCTACTTTTAACAAGTTGCGACAACAAACCCGTTGAAAAAACGATTACTAAATCTGAGACTAAAATAATTCCTTCGGATTCAACTGACACTCATGTTAAAGATAAACCGCAACAAGACACGATTGATAAAAGTGTAAAAACTCAACAAAATACGCCACCAGATATTCCGGAAAGAGATCTATTAGGCGAAGTTGCTTATCCAGATTACAATCAGTTACAAGTAGAACCCTATGTTTATGCGGATGTAATGCCTGAATTTAAAGGTGGAATCGGAAGTTTGAATACTTTTATAAAACAGAATTTGGTATATCCCAATTGGGAAAGAGAAAATAACATTCAAGGAAAAGTGGTCGTTAATTTTGTGGTGGACAAAAACGGCAAGATAAAAGATGGAAAAATTCTAAGTACAGTTCAAGGGGCTAAAAATTTTGACAAAGAGGTATTAAGACTGATAAACAGCATGCCTAATTGGATTCCGGGACAACAAGATGGAAAAAAAGTGGACGTTCAATTCAACCTACCCATTGATTTTAAACTTTGATAAATTTCAATGAATTTTCCGTTAAATAACTAATTTTATGTTGGTAGCTATTCTTCATTGCAAGGGAGTTAAAAAAATGGATGAATATAGAAGGTAATCAGAAATCACATGCAACGGAGGAAATGAATTAGTGAATTAAATAAAATCGTAAATTAGTAACTCTAATAATCAATTGATAATGAACGCGCTGTTTCATGCCACAACTGCCATAAGTGTTGCCGTTTTGTTGACTGATACAACGAGAATAGAGCAAGCTTCCACTTCAAAAAATGTCATTTGGACGAGTGTTTTCGCATTTTTTGTTGGAATAATTTCGCACGGAGCATTTGATTACATTCCCCACTGTTATCCGATCAACTCTAAACTGGACGCAATTGCAAGTCTCATTCTAATCCTTACAACTATTTGGTTTACAAACAAAAAGTATCGTTTGATCATCGGACTTTCATTTTTAGGGTGCATTTTCCCGGATTTAGTGGATTTATCACCCGGTATTATAAATAAACTGACTGGACTAGATTTACCCATCAACGACAAGATTTTCCCTTGGCATTTTCACGAATATTCCGGTTCCATTTATAACGGAGAATGCGATAATTCAACCCTTAATCATAGTCTTATTCTACTTACCTGTTTAGTTATTTGTTGGGCGCGGCGATCAGATTTACAAAATTTTTTTAAAAGGGATTCATGAGAAATAGAAAATCCAATCAAGCATGAATAAAAAATTAAGTAAAATATGGGGGGCAATTGCATTTGCTTGTACTGTTTTAATAGTCGTGTTTTTTCTTTTTCGTGAAAATAACGTGGATGAAAAATTCACCGATCACTTGGATAAATATGAACTGGCATATAACGAAATCACAAGTCTAATTGGAAAAATAAAATCATCCGAAGTTATTACTGATAAATCTGCTGATGGTTTGGAAGTAGATTTTAAATTGGATCAAAGGGATACAAAAATCCAAAAGACACCTGTATTAAATGAATTATTCAAAACCGGGTTATTAGATGAGGTCATTTTTACCAAACAAAGAGAAATTGTTTTTAAATTAAAATCCTGCAATTTTAAAGATTGTGAGGAGCACAGCGGAAGTTTTTCCGGGCCATATATTCATTATTTGACAAAAAGTAACATTAAGTTTCTTAAAGAAGATTGGGTAAAGGTTGTCGAGGAAAAAAAGATAAAAAATTGGACGTATTACATTGTCTGGACGAAGAAAGGATAATCGATAACTTGCGAATGAAAGAACTTATAAAATACGAAAAACATGAGATTATTTCTAATTCATATAATTGTTAAGGACCTTTCATTTATGCTATTTTATTTTGTATTGATGAAGTACAATTTAACCAATGAAACGCATCTTACGGAGGTTATGGGTGATTTTCCATGGGCAACTGAAATGACGTGGGAAGTTATGATTTCTGCCTCATTGTTTTATAATATAATTCCACTAGTAGTTAGTTTAATTCTCTATTATCCAATTGTTTATGTTGTGAATAAAATAGTTAAGCAAACAAATTTATTTTCGTTAATCACAACTGGATTTTTTCTAACGTTAACAACTCCCATACTCTATGTGACTTTTGTTATCTATAAACCCTTTGACAATCAAGTTAATCTGGCAGAAAGTATTTCTTGGGCTTTGTGTTTTATATGTTCAATCGGTTTTTATATTATGCTGAACAAAGGCGCAATCAATTCCAATAAACTAACTCAAATTTAATGGATAACTTGAGTAAATTTGGAAAATAAGAAACAGTTATAATTCCTATAAGACTATTGAGTATGAAATCGTTAAAAACCCTTCTTCTTTACTGTAGTTTTACTTCAATAGTCATTGGTCAGCAAGATTTGGTCAGTTTCAATTGCTCTCCTCAATTCAATGGGGAATCGTGCAATAATACTAATAACCCTAGTAACAATCCTGAATTTATCCAATCTAAAAAAGACATTGTTTTAATAGGAGAATCAATTACTGATCAACAGCTTATTAATTTATGGGAAATAAACGATTTTGAACTTTTTCCAAATAACAAAAACCAATATGGTGATACGATTTTTATTGAATTGTATCCCTTGTTAATTGATTCTTTTGAAAATAATGGTATTGTAAGTTACCGTTTTAGGTACAAAACACAAAAAAATCTTCGTTATGTAAATTCATCAGGCACTTATGAATTGTATTATTATTTTTTGCTTATTGACGGCAAAATAATTCCTCTTTGGAATAAGTCTAAGGAGAAAAAAGAAAATATTCTAAAAAGAAATTTTCACAAATTGAATAAGGTTTTTAAAGAAAATGAAATCTTGAAAACCTTGGAAATGATAGAGTAGATAAACATTGTTTAAATTCTTTAAAATTCATACTTTATGAAATCGTTAAAAACCCTTCTTCTTTTCTACAGTTTTACTACAATAGCCATTGGTCAGCAAGATTTGGTCTATTGCGATTGCTCTCCTCAATTCGACAGGGAAACGGGAAGGGATATCTATAATCCTACCGATATTCCCGAATTTATCCAATACAAAATAGACTCTATACTATTCAAGAATTACAATTCGTTTAAACCTTATGTAATATTTAAAATTGGTAGAATGTACGATAAAACCTTGTTCGAAAAGCGATACAATAAAAATTACATTGCTCCATTTATTGATGTTGTTTATTCCTTGCATATTCCCAACAAAGGAATGGATACAACCGATTTTTATACATATTGTGTATTGTTTTCCTTTGACTCAATTGGAAATTCCATAAACCAAATAAATCTTCCTTCAAAAGAATGGGGAAATAGTGAATTATTATCCAAAAATCAGGCATTGCAGAAGGTATCTAAATTATGGCAAAATGATAAGTGGAAGGTAAACGCTAATCTTGCCTTTGATAAAAATCAATCTTGCTTTGTTTGGTGTATGAGTAGACAAATAAAAAAACGTTCGGAAGATGCAATGAGAGGAAGGGTTCAAAGTATACTAATTAACGCGCACAACGGAAAATTAATTCGAAATAAAAAATATTATCCCAAGGGCCGTTTTTTATGATTAAAAACTTTGGGTAATACTATCAAAAAAGAATACAAAAAAATGAATGAAAAATTTCGAATCATCGCGATCGTTTCTTATTTACTAATCATTTTAAAAGGTGGAATGATTGGACTTCCATTTTTCTTATGGCTTTTATTTACTGTTTTTGATTTCGAGAATATTGATCAACTCTTTGCTCTATTCGCTTTGCTGGGCCTTAGTTTGCATCTCACAAAATGGAAAAATAAAAAACTATTTACACTATTAAGTTTTGTACTGATGTTATCCCCATTGATAAGCAGGATGGTTCAGGTTCCTATCGAAATGTTTAATTATCGGGCATTTCAAATTCCTTTTGCGATTTTCGTACTATCCTATTTGATTTTTCTAGTGTTAAATTTCATAAAGAAAAATCAATAGGAAAAGAAAAAATAAATTGTAAATTCGTTTGAGCAAGATATTCACGTCTAACGATCAAATTCAGAAGTAATTGAGAAAACCTCTTTCTATATTTATTAATTTTCAAATCGTTATTCTATCTATCCTTTTCGTGAGTTGCCGTACTATGAGCGAAAGATCCACCGACTTTTCTTTGGTACGATTTAAAAAGGTAGATAGATTTTATCAATACGATGTGTTTCCTCTTTTGATGTACAAAGGAAATTACTACGTACATAAAGATACTTCGGTGTATAAATCATCTGAATTGCGATACTTCGGTTCGTTTCATCCGGAAGGAATACTGGATTACTCAAAAGACGATTTGTCTAAGGACTCATTATTTGTGGATCATTTAGGTCTAACACTTCACAAAGAAATACAACTGCAGCACGATACGCTGTTTGATGGTGATAAATCATGGAAATATGAGCAGGGTAGAGGAGGGGAGTATATTTGTCTGGATAGCAATTATTTATATTGGTTTCACGTAAAGTGAAAAGAGTTATTTTTCACTTAGTTTAAACTTTCCATTTTCATCAATGTGCCAATTATCTGTTTTATGAACTTTTGCTGCGTGTGGATGTAAAACCTTTTCAGTTGTGTCTAATGTTTTGATGACAATAAATTCATCTGAAAAAAAATAGTCAGAGTAAAACTTAGTGTAAATTCTTTTCTCATTTACTAATTCCCTTTTAGCCCCTTTGAATACTATATAATCTAATGGCTCCCCGTGTTCTGAAAAAGACACTAAAAAATCAATACCATATTCGTCTGTTATCATTCTAAAAACACCTTGAACCGAATCAATCCACTGGCAATAAAATTCAGAGTGTATTGTGTCTTGAGATGTTAGCCTATAAGCAATATCATTGGGGATAACGCCAAATCTTTCAGGAAAGTCTTTAGTTATTTCCTGCAATCTTGTAAAATCAGCATAAGTAAAACCTGACGGATCAAAACCGTCTAAATAAATGGTGTATTCCGCTTTTTCTTTAACAGCCTTTGTTCGTATTTCTTGCTGACCAATTGAAGAACAAGCATAAGTAAGCAAAATAACAGTAAGTAAAAATCTCATTATTTTCATTCGCGTTATTTCAATTTTTTAAATTTAAGAAAGTAAATAATTATACTAGTCTTTTCGTCATCTGGTATTATTTGATCAATTTGAAGGTATGATTTTTCATCTATAATTAACTCTGCACCTAAAGGTAGAATATCACTTGTAATTTGATTTTTGTTGTTTAATTGAAAGTTAGACTTAAACACTTTTCCTCCTGACTTACTGTAATCAATTATCAACTCCTTTTTCAAACTATCAATAGTAATTTTTACGCCATTATTTTCAGTATCCTCCCAAGTGCCATAAATAGTTTCTTTAGGCAAACTCTTTGTCCTTCTTAACGTTTCATTATATTGTTTGTTTTCAACCTGAACTTTTATACTTACAGCACCTACAATAAGGACGATTACTAAAAGATTGAATAAATAAAGTTTCAAGTACTTTTTTCTTAAATCGTTATATGCAAATACAATTATTCCGAAAAATAGAATGATGATCGACCAGAATAACCATAGAAAAGCCCTGTAATATGCAAAACCCGCCAGTGTAGAATAATTATCAATTTTATCAATTAGTAAAGGGTAGCTCGTTAGAAAGCAAAGAACTAACGTTGCAACAGATGTAATAACTCTTTTCCACATATTTGTATTTTTAAATCGTTTTTTCATAAATCATTAGTGATTTTGAGATACTTTCTAAGATTTTGGATTTTTCTTAAATAGTCCCCTTTGTTTTGAACGCTTTTCATTAATTATCAATCATAAACGCTCATTCGTTCTAAACCGTATTTCTGATAATTGGTAGTATACTCGTTTATTTCATCGTATGTTTTCAGGCCTTTGATTATAACGTTTGGTATAGTATTTACAGGTTCGTTGATTGAGCTTTCTGCAGCATATACAATTACATTATTATCTTTTCCAACTTTATAAAAAATTTCCGACGTATAAAAAATATAATCATATGTTTTATCCGGCAACTTGTTATTCGATTGGGATACAACTATTTGTTGGTGATTTCCTGCAATACCCCAAACTTTCGCTCTTATAAAAAGGGGGCTGCCTTCATTCCCCAAACGAATGCATCTCGTTTTTTCTTTCTTAGGGATAACTTCATCTTTGTCCCAATTAAGATAAAACCAAACAGCTCCAATAGGCAGTAATAGCAATAATGGCAATAAAATTTTTTTCATATTCTTTATTGATCTGGTTTGTTGAATTCATAAATGAACGTTCTCCCGATTCCAATGCTAGGATGAATAACTCTAAACACTTGAATTAAATTAGTTTTTTCTTCAGCCAGTTTGATTTTATAACAAAACTCTATTTTTTCGCTATCAAATACTTCTCTTTCGTTTAAAATGCAAATCGTATAATTTTTTTGTTTCTCAAAGCTATAGGTTTCGTTTGTACTCGTCGGTTTTAAAAATGGGGGTATTTCAAAATAAATGACATCCTGATTTTTAAACTCATCTTCATTATTCGATATTGTCTTTGTAATGATTTCTTTTATCGCTATATTTTGCTCACCAGATTGACAGAATAAGTTAAAATGAAGGAGGAGAAATAAGATTGGTATATTTTTCTTCATTCTAATTCGTGTTTTCTCTATTTGGGGTTTAAAAAAAACTAAAATAACGTCGAAATAAATACCAAGCAATTCTTTATGCAATAATCGGGCATTAATTTTTTTCCGTAGACAAATATGTAGGAACCTTTTATAGAGGAAACTTCCGTCATATTATTGCTATATTCAGTTGACTTTGTAATTAATTGTAACTTCTCGATTTTATTAAGAACTAGATTTGATTTACATTCAAAAATATTTTTTAGTTCAATTTGCTTGTTATCGCTGCAAAATACATTTCCGTTTCCATCAAATACCCCTTTATCAAAAGCGCCTTTTATTCCAGCATAATCCAAAAAATCATTACTAATAGCAAAAACTGATTTGTTTAGTATTTTGTAAAAATCAAATCCATCTGATACTTGTTCTTGAAAAATCAACTCAAATAATGAACTGTCTTTACAGATGTTATTAGTCAAAATCTCTTTCATGAATGTGCTTTTGAGTACACTATCTTTTAAAAAGAAATATTCATAATGCTCAATTTTTTCAGATTCAATAGTTGAATATTTTACTCTTTCAGTAAAAGTTTTTTTTTGAATTAAATAGCCTTCGGTTATAATCAAACGATTACTAGTTAGTTGACTGATAGTAAAATTTATTGAAATTAAAAATGAAAAAACCAATAAATTGTTTTTCGATCTAATTAGTGGTGTTTTGAATTTCATATAACTAGTTTAGTTGATCGTACTTTACCAAATTTCACCTTTGTTTTTCTCAATGATTTTCTTCAAAAAAATTTCATCAGTTTGATAGTTTGGGGTGAAATTAAGTTTTATTGGTATATTTTTCTTGATACTATGCTCAATAAGTGGTTCAATTTCTGATACTGAATAAAATAAAAATGATCTATTTGCAAAAAATAATGAATTGATTTTTTTTAGTGAAAAATGTAGGATAACATACGGTCTATTATAAGGCTCTTTCCGTTTTCTTACCTCGATTAGAATGATTTTTTGATAATCAAAACAGTATTTTTTAACTAAAAATTGAGGTCTGAAAATATAATTTTTACAGACAATATCTGCGTAGAATTCTATTTTTTTTGTCTTTAAACCTACTATTCCTATAATAACACCCATGAAAATAGTGAAGTACAGATCAAAAGGGGATATAATCAAAATAAAACCGTAGGTAAGTAGAAGTATTACAATCCAAAGATACCAGGGTTTTGATTCATAAATTTTCATGGCTGGTTTTATACGTTATCTAGTCATAGTCATAAAATTAACTAAAGATACTTTCACCATGCTAAATCATCAATGATTTCCTCATTAAAAGTCCCATTCTCGTGAAATTTCAATACTTGGTATTTATGTTTTCGTTTATTCTTTGTCTGAATAGGTTTATGTATTTGATAAATAAATTGGTTGTTTTTTATCCAAATTGAAAATTTCTCGTTCGGACTATTTTGGGCTATTTCAATTATTGTTCTTTGGAAATCTAAAATTGTATCCATTTCAATACTAGCTTTTTTTAAATCTTTTAAAGTGAATTTTAGAAACGACAAATCATAATTCGAATTTGGAATGGAGAAATAATATTTCCGGCTATTTGAATATCTTAATATCTTCAGTGGTACGCAATATTTGTTCTTTGAATAATCATTTTTAATTGAGTAGCAGAAAATTTCTTTTTTGTTTTCATAGACTTTATGCTGGAATCTTTGGTTATGAATATTACAAGACAACAAAATAAAACAAGCTGTCACCAAAGAAATAATTGTTTTGATTTTACTATTTACCATTCTCCCAAATTGTTTTTCGCTCTTTTCTTCAGTTGATAATTGATTCAATTTATCGAACAAATATAAGTATAAAAACGGGCTTTTTTTTAAGGGTAAACCCTTCATTTTCTTGGGGGTATAGGTTTTTTGAAACGCTAAAAATATGCGAAATGTTCTTATCAAAATACGCAACTGCATCCAAGAACCCATGGCTGAGATTGTAGGTTTTCTACTATTTTTAGAAAAGATAACCAATAAAACTAGGTTGTGGGTACTATTTGTTTTAGGGTGCTGTAATTTTTGGTTTAAGAGGCGGTAATGAGCAGGACAGTTTATATAGACGACAGCTTAATAATTATCATATTGTGTGATTGAAAAACTACTACTTTCTGTGATTGAAAAATCACTTGGGTTCTTCAAATAATTCACGGATATTAAGTAGATACAATTTTCCAGAAAAATTTCATAATATATCGACAAGTAATGTAAATCTGCCCTGTAGCCGATTAATTTACATTTAAAATCTTCTTTTGAAGAAATATAAATGTTTTCATTTGATATAAGACTACTGATCAAGATTTTATTAGAAAAAATCTTAACATCTAGTTTTAACGTATCATAAATTAATTTATCTCTTTTTTTAAATTTTTGGTATGACCCAATGGAAAACAACGTGTAAAAGTCAACATTATGGGGTATTTCAAAATTCCTTTTAAAATCACATGTTGTTAATTCAGGTGACAAATGTTTTTGAGAAAAAATCATTGATGTTGAAATAATACAGATAAGACTAGTAATTATTTTTAATAAATTTCGTTTTTTCATTTTCTCCTTATTATATTTCAAATATAAGTATAAAAACGAGCTTTTTTTTAAGGGTATTCACCCATTTTTATAAGGGTGTTTATGTGTTTTTTGGAAAACGCTGAAATTTATACAAAATGCAATAACAATAAGATGTTAGCGACTCATTTTCTTTCCAAAAGATTTTGAAGCCTTACTTAATCGGTAAACTTCCCCGCGCCATTCAATACATCGTCTCTTTCCTTGCGATTAAAACCTCTTCGGTAGAAATCACTTTGAACCGACCTTCCATCAAGTTGCACCCCAAAAGATGAGTAATATACAATGTTTCGTATAGGAACCCCCACGCTTGGAAATGAAAAATTTGTCTGTCTTTGAAGGTTCAAAAAAGTGAGGTTTTAAGGTTTGATAAAATTAGTTTTTTTCGATAAATGGAAGGTTTTGTTCTGAGTTTTTAGGGGAAGAAGCAAGGCAAGGGCTTTTGATTTAGAGTTAGTTTAAGCTACGTTTAGATTTAAGTTAATTGGGAGTAGAAGCGTAAGGGTTAATTTGCTCAAAGTACACCAAGTATTAAATTTCATGTATCAACGTCATCTCAATTAATTTAATATTTGAAAAATCTGAAATTATTTTTTTTACTCTAGTATTTAAATTCCCACAATTAAGAAACCTAGTACCAATTTCAATCTCAATTATTTGCTTTAATAGAAGATTTGATATATCCATTTTATATGCAAAAAAGTCTGACTTAAATAATTTAAATCCAACTGCATTCACTTTAAAGAGAGTTTTATCTCTTTTTATTTTTTTCATTTTTACTGAAAAATATGTTTGCTCATTGATGTCCTTTAATAATGGGATTTTTTCTTGTAATTCCTGTGTATGAACAAAATGAAAAGAAAATAATTTAATAATCGAATCACAACAAATCTTATATTCACATATCAAATTTATTTTACTTTGTGGGTCATAAATGAGTAATTTATTTTGCGCTGATAAATTATTCGTACTTAAAATAATTATGCACAGGATGAAATATTTCATTTTTCTAAATTTATATTTTTAATGTTTTTCTTATCCCTCTCTTCTGTATTTCCCTGCGTAATTTCAATTTGATTAACCCACTTCTACAATACACCTTTGCTTTTATTTGAATTATTCGTTTTATTATGTTTTAACCCAAAATTATGAAAAGCCTTTTGAACTGTTACTTTACCCTTTCTTTATTCTGGCGACACTCCTTCTTTTATTCCGCAACCTGCATTATAATATAAAGAATTCGGATTAAGGCTATGTTCATTGTATTGGATTACTCCTCTTCCAATTGCTTGCATATCAGTTTCGTCATAATACATATCCAATTCTTGTGGATTGCCTAAATGGATTCATATTTCTTCAAATATAAGTATAAAAACGAGCTTTTTTTAAGGGTAAACCCCCATTTTTATAGGGGTTTTTATGGTTTTTTGGAAAGCTCTGTTAGTTAGTCTAA
>CAZTFG010000049.1:0-15372 GCA_964612725.1 uncultured Lishizhenia sp.
TGAGAAAAATACCGTTTTCTATTTTAATAGTTCTCGGTATCGCTTCTTGTGAATCCGCTGGTAATTCCAATCCTATAGTGAATGGGACAAAAAATGTAACCAAGGTTATTGATACAGTCAAACAAGAAAATTCACATCGAATCCAGAAAAAATATGGTGCTCAGTGGGATTTTTGCGACTGCGTAAAAAAACACGATTCAATTGATAAGGTATTAAAAACCAGCAGCCTATCAAATGAAGAAACAGATAAATTACTTCAGCGTGCGGATTTCGTTGAGAAAAAATGCAAGCTTTTCTTAACCGATTTAAAGTCCATGAAACCAGCGGACCGATTGAAACATCAGGCTAAAGTTAAATCTTGTTTAGACAATTTGTAATTTCATCCTATTTTTATCCTTCAAGGAAATCCTATTTTCAAATCAATTTGACGCAGAATCAATTTGAATTTTCTGTCTACTTATACTTTATTTTGAATCGCTCTTAATATCGGATTAAATTTATTTTTACCCCCTATTCACATTGAATAATTGAAAAGAAAAGTTAAATTTGCTGCGATTAAAATCAAGGTTTTTTTCATGAATACCTGATTATAACGGTAAAGCATTGATTATTTGACACTTATATATTAAAAATGAATACACCTTCATCAACTATTGATTATCTGCCATTACTTCTACAAGTGATTGTTGCCGGTGGTTTTGTTGTTTTCACCTTATTTGTGACGCATTTTTTAATGCCACGACTAAAATCAAAAAAGAAAGATGACAATTTTGAATGTGGAATAGAGGTTCAAGGAAATGCTCGTTTCCCCGTTTCCATTCGATATTTCATGACCGCAATTTTATTTGTATTATTCGACGTGGAAGTTATTTTCTTCTACCCATATGCAGTAAATTTCAATAAATTAGAACTAGAAGGACTGTTAGCTGTTATTATGTTTGTAGCATTCTTCCTAATCGGATTTTTCTACGTATTCAAAAAAGGAGCATTAGAATGGGAAAAATAGAAAACTTAGAAGTTATCAATGGGGAAGGTTATCAATTAACAACCCTTGATAAAGCAATAGGATTAGCTCGGGCAAATTCAGTTTGGCCGCTTCCTTTTGCCACCTCTTGTTGTGGTATTGAATTCATGGCAACAATGGGAAGTACATACGACATGTCTCGTTTCGGAATGGAACGAATGTCCTTTACACCGCGACAAGCAGATTTATTAATCGTTGCAGGTACAATTTCAAAAAAATTAGGTCCCGTATTGAAGCAGATTTACGAACAAATGGCTGAACCGAAATGGGTTTTGTCCGTAGGCGCTTGTGCTTCTTCTGGTGGAATTTTTGACACATACAGCGTGTTACAGGGAATTGATCGTATTATCCCCGTAGATGTGTATGTGCCAGGCTGCCCGCCACGTCCTGAACAAATTATTGATGGTGTTATCAATATTCATAAATTGGTGAAACTGGAATCAATGAGACGTCGTTACAGTGATGAATACAAACATTTATTGAAGAATTACCAAATCGATATAACAGATGAGCGTGATAAGTAATGAACAAGTATTGAATCGACTGCAAGATTTTTTTGCTGCCGATATTATTTCGTCTGATGAACCATTTGGATTATTGACCGTTGAAATAACACCTGCCAAAGCATATGAGATGGTTGAATGGTTGAAAAACGACTCTGTGTTGCAATGTTCATTTCTTACCAATATCGCTGCGGTGCATTACCCCAATGACACCAACCGGGAAATAGCTGTGGTTTACCAATTGCATAGTTGGAGGAACAACTTCCGTTTGCGATTAAAAGCATTTTTACCAATTAGTAATCCTTCCATTGCTTCTCTTGTTCCTATTTACAATGGAGCCAATTGGATGGAACGTGAAACATTTGATTTCTACGGGGTGAATTTTGAAGGACATCCGAATTTAAAAAGAATTTTGAATGAAGATTCCATGGACTATTTCCCTATGCGGAAAGAATTTCATTTAGAAGATGAAACAAGAGAAGATAAAGATGATCGCTTTTTTGGAAGATTTTAACAAACTATGGAAGCTAAAGAAAAATATAAAGCCAATGAGCTAACCGATTTGTCAAAGGATACGATTGACGGAGAAATAGCTACCATAAATTTTGGTCCCACTCACCCATCCACGCACGGAATTTTTCAAAATGTATTGCAAGTAGATGGAGAAAAAATAATTTCTGCTGAACAAACAGTTGGGTATATACATCGTGCATTTGAAAAATTAGCGGAAAGAAGACCTTACAATCAAATTACACCTATCACAGACCGTTTAAATTATTGTTCTTCTCCTATCAATAATATTGGATGGGAAATGACTGTAGAGAAACTTATTGGAGCTGAAATTCCGAAAAGAGTTCAATACATGCGGGTAATTATAATGGAATTGGCGCGCATTGCAGATCACTTAATTTGTGATTCAGTAATTGGTGTAGATGCTGGAGCCCTTACTAGTTTTTTCTATCCTTTTACAGAGCGTGAAAAAATATATGAATTGTACGAGGAAATTTGTGGTGCACGATTAACCACGAACATCGGAAGAATTGGAGGTTTTGAGCGTGATTTCAATGAAACGTTTCACACCAAATTAAAATCTTTTCTGAAAACTTTCCCACCTGCTTTTGAAGAATTTAATTCCATGTTGGAGCGTAACCGAATTTTCATGGACCGTACAAAAGGAGCTGGTCCCATTTCGGCAGAACGTGCATTAAATTATTCATTCACTGGACCCAATTTACGAGCAGCTGGTGTAGATTATGACGTTCGAGTTGCTCAGCCATATTGCTCATACGAAGATTTTGATTTCAATATCCCAGTTGGGGTTAATGGAGATACGTACGATCGATTTATGGTAAGACAAGAAGAAATTCGTCAGAGTTTACGAATTATTCAACAAGCCTACGCTAACCTACCGGAAGGACCTTACAAAGCAGATTTACCCGAATTTTTACTCCCTCCAAAAAACGAAGTATACAATCAAATGGAAGCATTGATTTATCATTTCAAAATTATCATGGGAGAAACAAATATGCCTATTGGTGAGGTGTATAATGCTGTTGAAGGAGGAAATGGTGAATTAGGATATTATCTCATTAGTGATGGAGGAAGAAGTCCATACCGCTTACAATTTAGAAGACCTTGTTTTATATACTACCAAGCATATCCTGAAATGATCAAAGGAATGACAATCAGTGATGCTGTACTTACTTTGAGTAGCCTTAACGTAATTGCTGGTGAATTAGACGCATAGATTATGAAATTACACGTTGATTGGAATAAACGACACGCTGAAAAAAGGGAGTTAAGTCCTGAATCTTTGGCAAAAGTGAACGAATTAATAACACACGTTCCTGAAGGCAAGCACAAAAGCGCATTAATTCGCGTTTTACATATTGCTCAAATCGAATTTGGTTGGTTGAGCATTGAAACCATGGATTATGTTGCCGATTTATTGAAAATTCAACCGATCGAGGTTTATGAGGTTGCTACCTTTTATACCATGTTCCATTTGGATCCTGTAGGCAAACATGTTTTTGAGGTTTGTAGAACGGGACCTTGTATGCTAGTTGGTAGTGATGATATTATTTCACATATCGAAAATAAACTAAACATAAAAGTTGGTGAAACCACCGCTGATGGAATGTTTACATTAAAAACAGCCGAGTGCTTGGGGGCTTGTGGATATGGCCCCATGTTGCAATGTCGACATAAAAACCATGAGTTTTTAACCACAGAAAAAGTTGATGAACTAATTGATGCCTATCGATCAGGCCAATTCGAATCCTAATAATATGAAAGGGAGAAAATTACTCATAGAACAAGCCGATATTCCAGGCATTGAGACGTTTGATGTCTATAGAACAAATGGTGGATATCGTTCTGTTGAGAAAGCAATTAAAACGATGTCTCCAGACGACGTGGTGGAGGAAGTTAAAAAATCTGGTTTAAGAGGTCGTGGAGGAGCAGGATTTCCTACAGGAATGAAATGGTCTTTTCTAGCAAAACCTGAAGGAGTTCCAAGGTATTTGGTATGCAACGCAGATGAATCAGAACCGGGAACCTTCAAAGATCGTTATTTAATGGAGCATATTCCTCATTTGCTGATTGAGGGAATGATTACTTCTAGTTATGCATTAGGGACGAATTTATCCTTCATTTATATTCGTGGAGAATTCATGTGGATTCTTCATATCTTGGAGAAAGCAATTGCCGAAGCATACGCAAATGGATTTTTAGGAAAAAACATTTTAGGGTCAGGATACGACCTTGATTTACGCGTTATGCCAGGAGGCGGTGCATATATCTGTGGAGAGGAAACAGCACTTATTGAATCATTAGAAGGAAAAAGAGGAAACCCAAGAATCAAACCACCTTTTCCTGCCGTGAAAGGTTTATGGGGTTGTCCTACCGTTGTAAATAACGTAGAGAGTATTGCAGCAGTTGTTCCAATCGTAAATGATGGCGGTGATGCATATGCTCAAATTGGCATTGGTAGAAGTACAGGTACTAAATTAATTTCTGCGAGTGGTAATTTGGCTCGACCAGGAGTTTATGAGATTGAACTTGGATTATCGGTTGAAGAATTTATCTACGGCGATGATTATTGTAGAGGAATGGCCAATGGTAAAAAATTAAAAGCATGTATTCCCGGAGGATCATCCGTGCCAATTTTACCGCATTACTTAGTTACCAAAACTGCTGCAGGTGAAGATCGATTAATGACGTACGAAAGTCTTTCTGATGGAGGATTTGCTACTGGTTCAATGTTAGGTTCTGGTGGGTTTATTGTATTTGACGAAGATCAATGCATTGTTAGAAACACCTGGAATTTCGCACGATTTTATTCTCATGAGTCGTGTGGTCAATGTTCCCCTTGCCGAGAAGGAACCAGTTGGATGGAAAAAGTTCTTTATCGATTAGAACATGGTCAAGGAAATCTTAGAGATATTGACTTATTGGCTGAAATAAATAAAAAAATCGAAGGCAATACCATTTGTCCATTAGGTGACGCTGCGGCGTGGCCAGTAGCAGCTGCTATTCATCATTTTAGAGAAGAATTTGAATGGCATGTTACACATAAAGAAGAATCACAAACAAGAAACTTTGGGCTAAGTAAAGAACCCGTAAGTGCATAGAAATCGAGTTATGATTAAAGTTACAATAGATAATGTTGAGGTTGAGGTAGAACCAGGTACTACCATTCTAAATGCCGCTAGACAAATTGGTGGTGAAGTTGTTCCACCTGCTATGTGTTATTACAGTAAGCTGCCTGGATCAGGTGGAAAATGTAGAACATGCTTAGTGGAGGTTGCAGCAGGATCAACGGCTGACCCAAGACCAATGCCAAAACTTGTTGCCTCTTGTTCTACCGCTGTTATGGATGGAATGATTGTGAAAAACAAAACATCCGAAAAAGTACACGAAAATAGAGGGGGTGTTGTTGAATTCCTTTTGGCTAATCACCCATTGGATTGTCCAGTTTGTGATCAAGCAGGTGAATGTCATTTGCAAGACTTAGGATATGAACATGGTTCGCAGAAAAGTAGATATGAGGAAGAAAAAAGAACATTTGACCCCATAGATATTGGTGATACCATTAAACTTCACATGAATCGTTGTATTTTATGTTACCGATGTGTTCATGTTGCTAACAATTTAACAGAAAATCGAGTTCATGGAGTATTAAACCGCGGAGAACATGCGGAAATTAGCACCTACATTGAGAATGCAATTGATAACGATTTCTCTGGAAACATGATTGATGTTTGTCCTGTTGGAGCATTAACTGATAAAACGTTTAGATTCAAAAGTCGTGTTTGGTTTTTAAAACCAATGGAAGCAGAATGCAGTTGCACCAAATGTTCAGGGAAAGCCGTATTATGGATGTTTGGAAATGAGGTATATCGGGTTACCGCTCGCAAAGACACGTATGGAGAGGTAGAAGATATTGATGGCAAACCAGGATGGATTTGTAATGAATGTCGTTTCGAGAAAAAAGACACCTCAAAATGGAACGTTACGGGTCCTCGAGTTGTTGACCGACATTCTGTTATTTCTCAAGGAAAATATGAAACAAAAATAGATTCGCCAACAAAAAAAATTGACTAATGGATACGGCGCTTTTAATTGAAAAATTCTCGTTGGTAGTAATCGTCTTCCTAATTTCATTGGGAGTTGCCGCTTATTCTACCTATTTTGAACGCAAACTTGCTGCTTGGATTCAAGATCGAATTGGTCCGGATCGTGCGGGTCCTTTTGGTTTGTTACAACCGATTGCGGATGGGGTTAAAATGTTTATGAAAGAAGATTTTATTCCTAAAAATTCGGATAAATGGTTGTTTATTATTGGCCCTGGAATTTCGATGTTTACTGCGCTAATAACCAGTACAATTATTCCTTGGGGTCCTCCTATTGAACTTTTCGGAAGACAAATTACACTTCAAATTGCCGATTTCAACATAGGAATATTATTCATCTTTGGTGTTGTTTCTATCGGTGTGTATGGAATCATGATTGGTGGTTGGGCATCTAACAATAAATATTCTCTTTTTGGGGCAATTAGAGCGTCTTCTCAAATGATTTCTTATGAATTAGCCATGGGAATTTCGTTAATTACCATTATTTTACTTACCGGAAGTTTGAGTTTAACGGAGATCGTGAAAAGTCAACACGGGATGAATTGGAATATTTTTTATCAACCCGTTTGTTTTCTTATTTTCTTTGTTTGCTCTTTAGCCGAAACAAATCGTGCTCCGTTTGATTTAGCTGAATGTGAATCTGAACTTGTGGGTGGATACCATACAGAGTATACCTCTATGAAACTTGGGTTGTTTTTGTTTGCAGAATATGTTTCCATGTTTATTTCCTCCGCTGTTATGGCAATTCTTTTCTTTGGAGGATACAACTTCCCAGGAATGGATTATTTTGATGGAAATACACTAGCAATTTTAGGTGTATTAGCCTTTTTCACTAAAACCTTTTTATTCATCTTTGTTTTCATGTGGATACGATGGACTATACCACGTTTCAGGTTTGATCAATTGATGCATTTGGGTTGGAAAACACTTATTCCCGTTGCAATAATTAACATGTTGATTACAGCTATAGTAATCGCCTTTAACAAAGGTTGGTTCTAAAAAATATAAGAAATGGAAAGCTTCTCAAATAGAAAAAAAGTTGTTTCAGACAAACCAATGACCTTCATTGAAAAACTGTACTTACCTGCCATTTTTAATGGTATGATGATTACTATGAAACACATTTTTAAACGAAAAAAAACGATTAAATACCCTGAAGAAGTGCGGGTTTTCGCACCGGTTTATCGCGGACAACATGTTCTAAAGCGTGATGAGCAAGGTAGAGAAAATTGTACCGCTTGTGGATTGTGTGCTGTGGCATGTCCAGCAGAAGCAATTACCATGGTTGCAGCTGAAAGAAAAAAAGGAGAAGAAAATTTGTATCGCGAAGAGAAATATGCTTCAACCTATGAAATAAATATGTTGAGATGTATTTTCTGCGGACTTTGCGAGGAAGCTTGTCCAAAAGAAGCTATTTTCCTTACCGATAGAATCGTTCCCACAGAATTTGAACGAGCTGATTTTATCTATGGTAAAGAAAAACTGGTTGAGTCATTGGATCACCGAATTGATATTACTCAACGACAAAACACAGGAAAAAGAGGAACAATATGACACTAGAACTAATTTCAATGATTTTGGGTGGGTTAACTATCGGTTCAGCGCTGATGGTTATTCTCAGTAAACACCCTATTAGAAGTGTACTTTACTTAGTAATTACTTTCTTCTTTATTTCGGGACATTTTATCTTAATGAATGCTCAATTTTTGGCAATTGTAAACATCATAGTTTACGCAGGAGCAATTATGGTTCTATTCCTATTTGTTTTGATGCTTTTAAATCTGAACAAAGTCGATGAGCCTAAAACAACAAACTTGGTTTCTTTCACTGCCATTATTGCTGGTGGGGCATTACTTCTTGTGATTCTTGCTGCACTTAAAGATGGATTGACTTTTACCCATATAATTGCAAAAGGAGACGTTGGACTTGTCGAAAATTTAGGAACACTTTTGTTTTCAAAATACGTAGTTCCATTTGAAGTGTCATCTATATTATTCATCTCTGCTATGGTGGGTGCTGTATTGCTTGCTAAGAGAGAAAAACAACATATTGATTAATTATGCCAGCAGTTTTATCTAGTACACCAGGATTATCCGTAGATTATTACGTAATCCTCTCCACTATTCTATTCTCTATTGGAGCCATTGGCCTTATGACACGTAAAAACATGATCGTCATGTTGATGTGTATTGAATTAATGTTGAATTCTGTAAACCTGCTTCTGGTAGCTTTTTCAAGCTATTTCAACCAAGGTGATGCCCAAATTTTTGTATTCTTTATAGTCGTAGTTGCAGCTGCTGAAGCAACGGTTGGACTTTCCATACTCATTATGGCATACCGAAATAAACGAAATATTGATGCAGATTTATTTAACAACTTAAACGGTTAATCGATGGGAACAGAAACCTTAATACTTTTAGTTTTACTTTTTCCGCTGATTGGAGGAATTATCAATGGAACAATTGGAAAAAAATTGTCCGAAACACTTGTTGGAACTATCGGGACACTCATGGTTGCTATACCGTTTGTTATTTCTTTTAGTATTTTCATGACGTTGGATTCACTAGTGAATGTACCCTTGTTTACATTAATAGAACTATCCGATTTTTCCTTACAGGCAGGACTACAAGTAGATGCATTGGCTATTTGGATGACCATGATTATCACTGGTATAGGTTCATTAATCCATATTTTTTCAATGGGTTATATGAAAGGCGACCCAGGATTTTATAAATTCTTTACTTACCTAAATTTATTCATCTTCTCCATGTTGATCTTGGTTTTAGGAAGTAGTTATTTCATGTTATTTTTTGGTTGGGAAGGAGTTGGGATTTGCTCGTATTTATTAATTGGATTTCATTATAATGACAAACAAAAGGGTATGCTGAATACCTTGGCTGCTCGAAAAGCATTTGTAATGAATCGTATAGGTGATTTAGGCTTGTTAATTGGTTGTTTCTTGTTGATTAATGAATTTGGGTCACTTGATTATGCTGTTATCGCAGAAAAAATGAAAACGGTATCTATTTCAACAGATTCAATAGCTATAATAGGAATTACAATTTGCTTATTTATTGCCGCGACGGGAAAATCGGCTCAAATTCCTTTATTCACTTGGTTACCCGATGCAATGGCCGGACCAACACCTGTTTCTGCTTTGATTCACGCTGCAACCATGGTTACGGCCGGTATTTATTTAGTTGTGCGTTCCAATTTCTTATTTGAATTAGCGCCGTATACTCAACATATTATTCTATACATAGGACTTGCCACATCTTTAGTCGCTGCATTTATTGCTATGCGTCAAAATGATATTAAAAAAGTGCTCGCTTATTCAACAGTATCTCAATTGGGATTAATGTTTGTAGCATTGGGATTAGGTTCATATACGGTTGCCATTTTTCACGTTACTACCCATGCATTTTTCAAAGCACTCCTATTTCTAGGATCTGGTAGTATAATTCATGCCAATCATCATGAACAAGACATCACTAAAATGGGTGGATTAAAGAAATACATGCCGGTTACTCACCTTGTTTTCCTTCTAGGAACTCTTGCCATTGCTGGATTCCCATTGCTTTCCGGTTTTTTCTCTAAAGATGAGATTTTAGCCGCTGGATTTAGTCATGGCCCTATCATATTTGGCTTACTTATTTTATCCGCATCCCTTACGGCTATATATATGTTTAGAATGTATTTCTTAGTGTTTTTTGGCAGCTTCAGAGGGGATCATCACACGAAAGAACATTTACATGAAAGTCCAGGAGTAATGACATTTCCTTTACTTATTCTAGCTGTTTTTTCCGTACTTGGTGGAGCATTAAATCTACCCGATTTTATCGTTACAAGTGGCGCTCATTGGTTAGATCATTTTCTGAATCATGGAACATTTGGACTAGATAAAATCCATCCGCATCATCTAGAAACAAGTTCTGCCGTTGGAATCATGATCGGAACTAGTCTTATTACCTTCCTAATTATTGGTGTCTCCTATTGGATTTATGTAACGAAACAAAAAGTAACGAAAGACGAGCATGACTTTACCGGATGGGAAAAACTTTCATCTAAAAAATTATACTTCGATGAACTTTACCATGCTTTATTTGTGAAACCAACTGAATGGAAAGCAGAAAAAGTATTGCCTTTTATTGAACACTCAATAATTGGAAAAGGAATCTCCCTTTTGACTCACATGATTGTTTTTTCGGGAACACAAATTCGGAGAATTCAAACCGGTGTTTTATCCAGTTATTTCTTCTGGATGATTGTCGGAATCGTTGGTTTAATTAGTTATTATTTAATTTATTTCAAGCTGTGGAACTTCTAATAACAACAGTTGTTTTAGGATTAATTTCCTTTATTATCCCCCGAAATAGCATCAAACTTTTCGGGTTAATTGGTAGTTTAATTGCTGCCATACTTACGATTGTTCATCTTGTGAATTTTGACTCAGGATCATTCGTTTCCTTCTATTCAACTACAGAAATGCCTTTTGGCTTAACTTTTCAAATGGGTTATGATGGATTGGGCTTGCTAATGATAGCGCTAACCAATTTTATTATCCCTATTATATTGTTGAGTAACTATAATAATGCTAGCACCTCCGAAAATCGAACCTTTCATGCATTAGTTTTTATGATGCAATTCGGTTTATTGGGTGTATTTAGCGCAGCTGATGGTATTTTATTTTATATCTTTTGGGAGTTCACATTAATACCAGCTTTTCTCATACTTTATTGGTTTGGAAATGGATCTAATAAGGTTCTAATTAAATTTTTCATTTATACTTTGGTTGGTTCCTTGGCTATGTTACTTTCCTTCATTGCTTTGGGATTACAGTCAAATTCATTTTCTTACACTGATCTTTTAGCTGTTCAGGTTCCAGCGAAGCATGCTTGTTGGATTATATCAGGGTTTTTATTGGCTTTTGCGATAAAAATTCCAATTTTCCCCTTTCATACTTGGCAACCCGACACTTATACCACTGCTCCAATGTCAGGCACCATGTTATTATCCGCTTTAATGTTAAAAATGGCTTTATTTGGAATGATTAAATGGATGATTCCACTTGTTCCAGAAGGAGTTTCAGAAGTTAAGTGGTTGATTATTATTTTAAGTATTGTAGGTGTATTATATGCTGCCGTTATTTGTATCAAGCAACAAGATATTAAGCGATTGTTTGCTTATGCATCAATTAGTCACCTTGGATTGATTGCCGCAGGAATTATGGTTTTTTCGAAGGATGCTTTAGTTGGCGCTTCCATTCAAATGGTAAATCACTCCCTAATTGCTGTAGGATTATTTTTAATTGCTGACATTTTAGAATCACGTTTAAAGACAAGAGAATTATCACACATGCAAGGAACTGCAACCTTAGCTCCTAAGTTTGGTTTCTGGTTTGCCGTGATCGCATTTGCATCAGTTTCCGTTCCTTTCACGGCTGGGTTTATCGGTGAATTCACTTTACTGAAAGAACTTACTGAGTTTCATTTTGCTGTTGGTATAATTGGAGCAACAACTTTAGTATTTGGAGCAGTATATACATTGAGAGCTTATCAATTAAGTATGTTTGGAGCACCAAAGAATGAATCTTTTGAAGATTTGCGATGGAACGAGTTGTTAGTATTCTTGATAGTAACGATTGCCATCATCACACTTGGATTGTGTCCGCAATTTATTGCTGATTTAGTAGGTCCAAGTATGGATAAATTGATTTTAATTTTTAACGAAACAACTACGAACTAACATGGAGGCTATCATACTTTTATTTTTTACAGGAATAATTGCCTTGTTCTTTGGGATTTTTAACCTTTCGAAATTAACCACATTTGTTTCGATTTCCGGATTAATTGGTGCCCTTGTAATTCAACACTATCCGTTAAATATCC
Organism: uncultured Lishizhenia sp.; assembly: GCA_964612725.1. Classification (GTDB taxonomy): domain Bacteria; phylum Bacteroidota; class Bacteroidia; order Flavobacteriales_D; family Crocinitomicaceae; genus UBA952. Next base: position 12,050 of record CAZTFG010000049.1, read on the forward strand.
TTTCTGACAGCTATAATTTATTAGCATTTAATCAGGTTGGCAATGGATTCGTTGTTTTAGCAATACTATTGACAGCTCTTATAATTTTAGCAGGTGATACAGTATTCAGCGAAGAAAAGGAACATATTGGCGATTACAACGCCTTGTTATTGTTTTCACTTTGTGGAGGTATAATCCTTATTGGCTTTAAAGATTTATTCATGTTTTTCCTCGGGTTAGAAATTCTTTCTATTCCTTTGTATGTACTTGCGGGTTCAAAAAAACACCTGAAAGAATCATCCGAAGCAGCTGTCAAGTATTTTTTCATGGGTGCCTTTGCTACCTGTTTGTTGTTATTTGGCGTTGTATTAACATACGGCGCAACTCAGTCATTTGAATTAGTTGAAATAGGAAGACAAACAATGAACTCATCTAATAATTCCATGTTATTTATTGGAATGATTTTTATCCTAGCCTCTTTTTTGTTCAAAGTAGGTGCCGCTCCATTTCATTTTTGGGTACCTGACGTTTATCAAGGGAGCCCAACTATTTTTATGGGATACATGTCATCCGTTGTTAAAGTAGTTGGTATTTACGCATTTATTAAATTTTTCCATATTGCTTTTGGTGGCTTATATGATTTTTGGTCAACGTTAATCGCAATTTTAATTGCTATTTCTATGTTTATTGGAAATCTTTCCGCATTGGTTCAAACTAAATTTAAACGTTTGATGGCTTATTCAAGTATCACCAATGGGGCTTATGCATTAATGGCTATCTTATATCCCGGAGCATTAGTTGATACTACGCTTTGGATATTTATGTTGGGATATGGAACTTCTGTGGTCGCTCTACTTACGATTGCTATGATCGTCAATGATGAACAAGATGAAATTTCCTCATTTAAAGGAATTGGATATAAAAACCCACTAATTGGACTTGTTGCTATTGTTGCACTTCTTTCCACCTCAGGAATTCCTCCAATGACTGGTTTTTTCGGTAAATTAATGCTCTTTTCAAGTGTTTGGGCCTATTATCCTTGGTTAATTGTGTTAGCACTTGTAAATTCTGCCATTGGGGTATATATATACTTAAGGTTGATTATGACTATAATGTCTAAAGAAAATGCAAGCGAAACACCCAAACTTTCCATCAATTTTATGCAAACTACCGTACTTATTATTAGCTTGCTAATTTTAGTTGCGGGTTGGTTAATGCTTTTATGTTGGAAATAATTCTTGATTAAACATCCTCTCTGTTCTCATCGATAGATAACAACATTATTCAACATTGTAATCGCGATTTAGCAAAGCAAGAAGTTGTTCTGTTATTTCTGAACAAGTTACGAGATCAAGCCAACTGGGTTAGGTTAACGTGTTGATTAATCTGAACTTCTGATGCCTGTGAATCAGACATGGACCAGAGCTGAAAATAATTAGTTATTTCGAAAAATAAATCTTCTATATACTACAGATATTAATACACTATTTAAGGTAACGTATACCATTAACGCTAATAGTGAAAGAGTCATAGTAAATTCCGCACTAAAGAACATTTCAGGGCTTTTCTTCATTTCCACAAACAATTGTTCTTTGGAATATGCCTTGTATTGCGGATTATCCGTTTTTATTTTCTTTACTTGGGTTGAATCACTCAAAACTTTATTGATCTGAATGTATGTTTTAGATAATTGACGTTCATTATAACTGGTGTCAATTTTTCCATAATATAAAAAAATGAAAAGACTGGTCAATACGGCATAAGTTACACCTGGTACCATCGCATTTTTTATATCCGTTAGAATATTGCTTTCACCGCCTTTTTTCTTAACTAAATAGAGTCCGAATGCTACAGCAAATGTGGCTAAGAACATATTAAGGAATACAAAACCATTTACGGAGTCTGATGAATATCCTAAACCGTAAAAAGTCAATTTTGTACAAAACCACATGAGGGATGAAAATGTCCCAATCAATAATCCCGTTTTCATATTAGCTATTCATTGAAACTAAAAACTCTTCATTTGATCGCGTGTTATCCATGTGAGATTTCAAGAATTCCATAGCTTCCACTGGGTTCATATCAGCAATAAACTTACGAATCAACCAAACTCGTTGTAACACATCTTTTCCAACTAATAAATCTTCTCTTCGTGTTCCAGAAGCAGTAATATCTATTGCTGGATAAATACGACGATTGGCAATTTTTCTGTCTAATTGTAACTCCATGTTACCGGTACCTTTGAATTCTTCGAAAATTACCTCATCCATTTTGGATCCAGTATCTACCAATGCTGTTGCAAGAATAGAAAGGGAACCTCCATTTTCAATTTTACGGGCAGAACCAAAAAAGCGTTTAGGTTTATGAAGTGCATTTGCATCAACACCACCCGAAAGTACTTTTCCTGAAGCCGGAGAAACTGTATTATAAGCTCTTGCTAAACGAGTAATTGAGTCAAGTAAGATACAAACATCATGTCCACATTCCACCATGCGTTTTGCTTTTTCTAATACCATATTGGCTACTTTCACATGTCGTTCTGCTGGTTCATCAAATGTGGAAGCAATTACCTCAGCTTTTACGCTACGCGCCATGTCAGTCACCTCTTCGGGACGTTCGTCTATTAACAATACAATTAAATAAGTTTCAGGATGATTGGCAGCTATGGCGTTTGCAACATCCTTCAGTAACATCGTTTTACCTGTTTTTGGTTGCGCTACGATCATTCCACGTTGTCCTTTACCGATTGGCGCAAACAAATCCATTACGCGCGTTGAGAGAGTTTCTTGGCTATGTCCAGTTAATTTAAATTTCTCATCCGGAAATAATGGGGTTAAGTATTGAAAAGGAACACGGTCACGAATATACGATGGATCTCTTCCGTTAATCGATTCTACTTTTACCAAAGGGAAATACTTCTCCCCTTCTCGCGGTGGACGAATCGTTCCTTTAACTGTATCTCCTGTTTTAAGTCCAAATAATTTTATCTGATTTTGTGATACATACACATCATCCGGTGAAGGTAGATAGTTGTAATCTGATGAACGCAAAAACCCGTATCCATCTTGTATTACCTCTAAAACACCCTCAGCCGATACAATACCAACTAAATCAAAAGCTGAATAATCCTTTTCCGGTTGTTTGTGTTCTTCTTGATTACGTGATTCAGAATTTCGATTTTCTGGATTGCGTGTTTCTTGATTTCGATTATCTTGGTTTCGATTCTCAGGATTTCTTCTTTCCTGTGGTCGATTTTCATTTGTTCGATTTTCTGATGAACGATGTTCACCACCCCGATTATCTGTCGGTCTATTTTCTCCTTTACGCTGCTCCGGATTGCGATT
>CAZTFG010000050.1:0-15260 GCA_964612725.1 uncultured Lishizhenia sp.
CTCAACGCAGCAATGATTCGTAATTCAATTTGCGAATAATCGGCTGCCATCAATTGATATTCAGCTGAACGAGGAACGAATGCCCTTCGAATTTCTTTTCCTTTAGCGGAACGAATAGGAATGTTTTGCAAATTGGGATTGTTTGAACTTAGTCTACCGGTGGCTGTAACGGTTTGCATAAAGTTCGTGTGAATTCGTCCATCCACTTTATCGCAAAGGGTTGGCAGCGGATCAACATAGGTACTCTTCAATTTCCGCAGCTGTCTAAATTCCAGGATAAGTGGTACAATTGCATGATCTTTTTCGTGCTTCATCAACACATCTTCCGAAGTAGCATATTGTCCTGTTTTGGTTTTTTTTGCTTTGCTCGAAATTTTCAAATGGTCAAAAAGCACCTCTCCCAATTGTTTTGGGGAATCTACATTGAAATCAACTCCCGCAAGCGTTTTTATTTCACTATCTAATCGTAGCAATGTACTTTCCAATTCTTTGGAATAATCTTGTAGGGCTTTTACGTCTATCGCAATGCCTTCCTCTTCCATATCTTTCAACACTTCCACCAAAGGCATTTCCATGTGATAGAACAATTCCTTCAAGTGATCTTTTTGAATTTCTGGTTCTAATATTTGTTTTAATTGAAACGTGATGTCTGCATCTTCACTGGCATAATCTGCAATTTCTTCCGGACTTAAATCGCGCATATTTCCTTGATTTTTCCCTTTTTTCCCAATGAGCGTTTCAATGGAAATAGGTTGATAACTCAAGTAATAATTGGCCAAAAAGTCCATGCTTTGCTTGGCTTCCGGATTAATTAAATAATGTGCAATCATCGTGTCAAATGTTGGTTCTGAAACCGCAATTCCATATCGATTCAACACTTTCAAATCATACTTAATATTGTGTGCAATTTTTTCAATTGACGTTGACTCAAAAAACGGCTTGAATTCTTCCACTATTTTTTTTGCTTCTTCAAATGAATCCGGGACGGCTACATAGAATCCTTCTCGAGCTTTATAGGAAAATGAAAACCCAACTAAATCTGCGTGTAAGGCATCAATATCGGTTGTTTCCGTGTCGAAGCAAACCTGTTTTTGTTTGAGTAATAGGTCTATCAGTTCATGTCTTTCAGTAGCCGTTGAGATCAGGTGATAACTTGGTTTTTCAGTAGCAATGGTTTTGTAGGATGCCGTTTCTATCGGTTCCTGAGGTTCCAGCATACTTTGAGCGCCGAACAAATCCAATTGATTTTCTGAATGCGGCACCGAAGTGTTTTTTGGAGAGGTGGAAACTACGATTTCTTCTCCAATGATGCGTTTGGCTAGCGTAACAAATTCGAGCTCGGTAAAAACTTCTCTAATTTTATCTGCATCAACTGGTTCAACAAGAAGTGCTTGTTCATCAAACTCAATTTCCACATCGGTGATAATGGTAGCCAACATTTTTGAAACCAATCCTTGATCGGCAAAATTGCGTACATTTTCTTGTTGTTTCCCTTTTAATTGATGTGCGTTATCAATGAGATTTTCAACTGATCCATAGGTTTTAATCAATTGTTTGGATGTTTTTTCGCCAATTCCCGGAATTCCTGGAATGTTGTCAGCCGCATCTCCCCAAAGGCCTAAAATATCAATTACTTGTAGCGGATTTTCCACTTCAAATTTGGCACACACTTCTTTTACCCCCATAATTTCAGGTGGGTTTCCTCCTCGACCTGGTTTGTAAATCAAGCAATTATCGGTAACCAACTGCGCGTAATCCTTGTCTGGAGTCATCATATAGGTGATAAATCCTTCTTTTTCTGCTTTCCAAGCAAGTGTTCCAATTACGTCATCGGCCTCATATCCAGTGACTTCTAATCGCGGAATATTAAACGCTTCCACAATCCGTTTGATGGGTTGAATCATGGATCGAATATCTTCGGGCATTTCTTCCCTATGTGCCTTATAAGCTTCAAATTCTTCTTGGCGCATCGTTGACCCACCCGGAGGATCAAAAACAACAGCAATGTGCGTCGGTTTTTCCGTTTTCAAGATATCAATCAATACATTGGTGAAACCAAACGCGGCGGAGGTGTTTTGTCCTTGGGAGTTTATCCTTGGGTTTTTAGCAAAGGCAAAGTAGGCACGATAAATCAATGCATACGCATCCAATAAAAACAATTTTCGAGGTGATTCGGCAGATAGCATACAGGTAATTAAGGTTCGAAGTTAGTGTTTTAGCTTTGAAAATAGTATACAACCATTTTGACAAATTGTCAATCTTATGGATTTTCTGCTCAATAAATCAAGTAAGCTAAGGGTTTGTAGATTTCGTTCCGCTAATAAATTTCCAAGAGTTCCGCCAAATCCTTCCTTTAGATTTGTTGATTTGAATATATAATTTGTACGAGGCGTAATTGCAACAAAAATGCTTTTTCCCACGACTTTTGCAACAGTAGATCGTCTTAGAACCTAATCTCAATAAGTAAACACTTACTTTTTCTTCATTTCCAACACTGATTTTACGGTCATTTTCATGCCCATCATGTCAATCGTTGTATTTAGTGTTCCTCCAATTCCAACAAACATTCCGTTGGTATAATCAAAATTAGCGGTGATGGTTCCATTCATTTCAGGAGCCATTCCTTTTGCCATTCCCAAAGCCGCTTGATCTTCGGCATCTAGTTCCATTCCGTCTGTTCCGCCAAAACTACCCATGTTAAACGATCCTTCTTCCGTTTGACCACTCGCTGCTCCTTGAAACATATCTGCATTTTTATTCGTGCTTATTTTTTCCTCCAAACTAGCCAAGCCATTAACCATTGATTTTACTAACACATCCACCGTGTACATTCCCGCTGTTGCGCTGTATTTATCCCCTTGTGTCACGTTTCCATCAGGCAACACCATCATTTCTAAAAAATCATACGGAAATACATCTAAATGGTCACTTTCTTCTGTTTCTTTTACCGATGCCTTTTTAGTTGTACTAATCGTCTGAACGGTATATCCTGCTTTTAATTTTCCTGTTTTTGGATCAAATTCCGCATATACATCCACTTTCTCATCTGCTGTTTGCACGCCAGCGCTTGCTCCATTTTCATCCGCCTTGCCATACACCAAATAATTTCCGGTTGCTGTTGTAACTAAACTCACTTTTTTCGGAAAGGTAAAATGTCCTTTTTTGTCAACCGTTATATCACTCTGAACGGCATTTTTAGGTAGTGTAGCCAAGCTTGCCATGATAGTTCCTTTCGAATCTTTAACGGTGTAATTTACTAAATACAATTTCCCTTTGGCAAGACCAGTAGGATCTACGGATTGAATAAATAATACAAAATCAATGGTTGTAACAAACTTCTCTTGAATGTTCATTCCCATAGCAGAGGTAGTTACGTCGTCTTTTTGTAGAGAAGAAAATGAATAACTGGTATTCGCTTTCCATTTGTACACTAATTCTGTAGCGCTGAAAGAATTAACAAGTAAAAGCACAATAATTGAAGACAATAGAACTTTCATAAAATTTATTTTTTAGGGGTCAAAGTAAATCCATTTTTAACAATACTCAACGTTTCTTTTCCAATGCCAACAATGGAAACAATGTTCAAAGGAAATTCTAACAAAACGTGTGAAAAACTCAAGAAGAATAAGAAACTGAGTCCTAGTGCATAATCATAGGCATACAAGCCACAAGCGGTCAACCACAACCCGATAACAAGCACAAATCGTAATTTAGGAACCTTGTGCCAACGAATTACTTCCGTTTTACTAAACCAATTTAGGTAATGATACAAATAGGCGAATGCTATAAAACGCATTAACATGATTCCAACGGTCGAGAAGAAAATACTATTCCAATAATAATCTTTTGTATTAATTGGGATGGCAAATTTCACCGGAATGGGTTTGTTATAATATTCACTTTCCTGATTGGGAACAATGAAGTTTTCGGATAACTTATTTTTTAATGAATCTGTGATGCGTGCCCGTTCCGCAACTGGAATTTGATTATCTGCCGATTTTTTATTCACCACGGAATCTAAGTATTGTTTGTTTGTCAAAAGTGGTTCATCAATTAGTTTAAAATGATCCAAAATGCTGACGTTGGTATAGAAAAACCCGTCTCCATCTGCGTAATAGGCTTTTTTTCCGTAATCAGATAGGAAATTTGTTTTGGGATTTACCGGCGTATAAAACACCAAGATGATAGGAATCACAATAAACGTTGCTACAGAGATTAGTCCTGTTTTACTTCTGGATTTTAGTGCGCCATACAACATAAACAATCCAGTGAAAACATACACGTGAATTAAAGTAGGTACTAATGAGGTTAACGCGAAAATAGTAGTGCTGGCGTTATTTTCAGCACTTCTTTCCGGCGAAAGCCATCCCGAAATAAAGACAAATAAAAATAATATCGCAACAATTTTAACGATGAGGTTTTCAACCAAGGCAAACAAGATGGCGCTAAATAGGGCCAAGACTAACAATTTATCAAACAAATTTGCTTCAACAAATGCTTCATAAAAATCGGTGTTGATACCAAAATCCTTCGCAAATGCAGCGTAAGAGAGCAAAACTCCAATAATTACCAATACAATAAAATCGTATTTCCCTTTTGAAAAATAATTACGATCGTGCAGCCAGCTAATCTCCGTTAAATAGTGCAGGGGCCCCAAAAACGCATAGGCAAAAAGAAATACCTCGAACGGTAGAAAAAACGCACCAATAGCACTTAATATCATAAGTCCGATGTTGAGGTAATTTATTTGAGCGTCGCGTGCGGGTGTCATAGCTATTCTGTTTACACAAATTTAACTTTTTTATTGAAGTCTTTCAAATAATAGCCCTTAATTTTGAGGTGCATGTTCGGCTGAAAGAAATGTGGGCTGAATTGGTTAACTTTGAACAAAAACATATACTTATGCAAACGTATAACAAAATAATGCTCTATTTTTGGTTGGTAGCTGGAGTGGTTTCATTGCTCGTAGTATCTTTTAATTGCATTACCATTGGAGTAGACAAATGGGGATTTTATTTTACCATGCCTGCCATTGCATTTATGATGTTTTTCTTTAAGCGAATGATGATGCGCCGTATGGACAAACACCTCGAATACTTAAAAACAGTAAAAGAGGAAGAGTCAAAAAACAATTGATTGGATAGATATTTGCAGTAACTATTTCCATAAAATTACGTCTAACGCACAATGATAAAACCCTTTGCCCCGTTGAAATTTTCATTTTTACTCGGCTTTCTGTTTCTAAGTGTTCAGCTATTTGGTCAAATTTTGGTCAGTGGAAAAGTTACGGATGAACGAAATGACCCTATCCCTTACGCAAAGATTTTTATAAAAAATATGTCTGATCAGCGTACCCTATGCGATGCAAACGGGTATTATGAAATTCGATTGATGCCTGGCGAGTATTTTTTGGTGGTAAATTCAACTGGATTTCAAGACCGAGAATCGTATGTAACGGTGATAGATAAGCCGGTTCAGAAGGATATTCAATTGTTTCCGTCGTCGGTGAAGGATTTTTCTGACATGGATATCAATTCAAAAAAAACCAATCCCGGGCGCGAAATCATGCTAAAGGTGGTGGAGAAAAGGGATAAAATCAGTTTGTGGAATTACCCGCATTCTGTGGAAGTATATATCAAGGCTTCCGAGAAACTTGATCGAAAAAACCAACCCAAAAAAGAAGTTAAAAAACCCGAAACGGATGAGCCATTTGCTGATTCTGAAGCAAAAAAAATGGCGGATTTATTGGCCGCAAATATGAATTTGGCCGAAGCACAGATTACTAGAAATTATGCACCCATTGACAAAGTAAAGGAAATACGCAATGCGTATGAGCTTCGCGGGTCTGATCGAAATTTATATTACACCACAACAGCAAAAGCCAATTTTAATTTCTTTGAAAACTTGTTGCGTTTAGATGATTTGCATCAAAACCCCATCATGTCTCCCATTTCGAGTCCCGGAATTTTATCCTATAAATACCGCATAGAATCCAAGTATCAAGAAAATGGTAGAACGATTTCTAAAATAAAAATTTCACCCCGAAATGTAGCAACCTCTACCTTGGAAGGATATATCTATGTAATTGATTCCCTTTGGTTGATCCAAAAATTGGAATTAACCATGGAGAAAGGTAATTTGTTGATCTATGATTATTTTACGGTTTATCAAGAATTCGAACATCCGGGTGATACGATGTGTGTCTTGAAATTACAAAATTTAAAATACGGTGTAAAATATAAAAACGAGGTGAGCCAAGCCTCTACACAAGCTGTTTTTTCCAATTACAATTTCCAACCCAAATTCGGGAATAAGTTTTTTGGTACAGAGGTGGCCGTAACCGAAAAAGAAGCGTATGAAAAAGATACCGCTTATTGGGCGCAGAAAAGACAAGGGATGTTAACCGAGGAGGAGAAAAGATTCATTTTGGTAAAAGACAGTATTTTTCAAGCGCAAAATAGAAAGGAATACCTAGATTCAGTTGACTCCGTTTTCAATAAAATCACATTTTTAAAAGTAGCGTGGTTTGGCATTGATCATCGAAATAGAGCCAAGAAAACACAATTTACCTTTGCTTCCTTAGCTTCATTGGTACAACCACTTTTTATTGGTGGCCCGCGGGTAGCGCCTTGGGTTGACTATTTTAAGAAATGGAAAGATGAACGAACCTTAGATTCTTACACACAAATCTCTTATGGATTTTTGAACAAAGATATCAAAGGAGATACCTGGTGGAAATATCGGTTTGATCCGTTTCATTTTGGCACCGTCAGGTGGTCGTTGAATCATAATTTTGATGTAATACGGGGATATGATGCCATTACCCAAATTTATAAACGAGATAATTTCATTGAAGCCACGCGCATGAGGGTAGCATGTGAATATGAGCTTTTTAATGGCTTTTATGTGGATTTCGACACCGAATTTTCAGAAAGAAGATCGCTGAAGGATTATAAATTTTTGACTTGGTTGGATAATGCCATACCAAATAATGATCCTACGGAGTTTCAAACCTACCAAGCGATGGTCTCAGACCTAACGTTAAGTTATACGCCCCGTCAAAAGTATATGCGTGAACCAAATAGAAAAGTATTGTTGGGTTCAGCATGGCCCACCTTTTATTTGAATTATGAGCGCGGAATACCTAAAGTTTTTGGTTCAGATATTGATCATGAATACTTGCAATTTAGCTTGGCGCAAACCTTTAAAATTGGTACTCTTGGAACAACAAGTTATCGCGGAGCGATTGGAAAATTTATCAGTGCTCGAAACTTGAGAAATCCGGATTATAAATTTCAGCGAAGAAGCGACCCGATCTGGTTTTCTAATCCGTTATATTCCTTCCAAGGATTGGATTCAACGTTACCAACGATCGATTATTCTATGGAAGCCCACGTGGTACATCATGACAATGGGGCAATCATCAACAAAATCCCATTCATGAAAAAAACCCGCATTGGGTTGATTATGGGTGCAGGGATTTTATATGTAAAACAATACAATTGGCTGCACTATGAAGCAGTAGCCGGATTAGAACGAAACTTCAAGATTTCTAGAAGAAGATTGCGTTTAGGTGTTTATGGAGTTTTGTCAGATGGCAACCATATTCCACTTCGCGCAACATGGAAAGTTTCTTTTGCACTATTGGACGATAGAAATTTAAAATGGAATTTTTAGGTGAATTAAAAATATTTTTTTATTTTTATCAAAAATTGTAACCTAATTTTATTTCTTCCGTTTGAAGAAAGCAACAAACAAACAATAAAACAACTATTATGAAAACAAAAATCACTTTAACAATTTTCGGTTTATTATTCGTTGCTGGCCTTGTTTCTTCTTGCGGAGCAGGTGGAAAAGCTGGATGTGATGCGTACGGTCAGGCTAAAATCAAACAAAACTCTGATTTAGCTTCAAAATAATTTTCTGATTGAAAAAATTAGTAGGGTTCGTTAGCTAACGAGCCCTTTTTTGTTTAGAATAGTTTCCATTTCTTGTTGCAACAACAACGATTCTTTTCGGGCTGCATCAGCAAAATCAAGATCGGAGGATGCATAAAGAATTCCACGTGATGAATTAATCAATAATCCACAATCTTCAGCCCAACCGAATTGCACCACTTCATCTAATGTACCACCTTGAGCGCCAACACCAGGAACTAAAAAAAAGTGATTGGGTGCTAAGGATCGAACATGTGCCAGTTGCTCCGTTTTTGTTGCCCCAACTACGTACATTAAATTGGATTCATTTCCCCATTTCTGGCTTTTTTCAATAACGTGTTGATAGAGTTTTTTTCCTTCTTGGGATTCGATTAATTGAAAATCAAAAGCTCCTTTATTCGAGGTAAGCGCTAATAATACAACCCATTTATTTGGGAATTCTAAAAAGGGTTTCACGCTGTCTTCTCCCATATATGGCGCCACGGTTACAGCATCACAATTCAATGTCTCAAAAAATGTTTTAGCGTAATAGGTGGATGTATTTCCAATGTCTCCTCTTTTGGCATCAGCAATACAAAGGACATCTTTTGGCAAATATTCGATGGTTTTTTGAAGTGTTTCCCATCCTTTCGCCCCATAGCATTCATAAAATGCCGTATTTGGTTTATAGGCTACAGCTAAATCTTGGGTTGCATCAATAATCGCTTTGTTAAAAGCAAATATAGGGTCTTCCTCATCCAGTAAATGCGCAGGTATTTTGGACAAATCAGGGTCCAAGCCAATGCATAAAAAACTCTTTTTTCGTTTAATTTGATCAATTAATTCTTCTCTCGTCATTTTATTCTCCCTTGAGTTTTTCAGCATTTTCAGCCATTTTTAATGCATCAATCATTTCCTGAATGTCACCGTTCATGAAAACATTTAAATTATACATGGTTTTATTGATGCGGTGATCGGTTATTCTTCCTTGAGGATAATTGTAGGTTCTGATTTTTGCGGATCTATCTCCAGATGATACCAATGTTTTTCGTTGAGCTGCTCTTTCGTTATGCACGCGGTCTAATTCAGCTTGATATAACCTAGAGCGAAGCACAGAAATAGCTTTTTCTAAATTTTTGTGTTGGGATCGACCATCTTGACATTCAACAACAGTATTCGTTGGAATATGGGTCAAACGAATGGCAGATTCTGTTTTATTGATGTGCTGCCCACCCGCACCAGACGCACGAAAAGTATCTTTTCTAACATCGTTCATATCCAATTCAAAATCTACTTCTTCAGCTTCTGGCAATACAGCAACGGTTATCGCTGAAGTATGAACCCGTCCTTGCGATTCGGTTTCAGGAACACGTTGTACGCGATGCACACCAGATTCAAATTTCAACATCCCATAAATTCCTTCACCTGATATATCTATTGAAATTTCCTTATATCCCTTTACTGTTCCTTCTGATGAATTTAAAATCTCGTAGGTCCAGCCCATATTTTTAAAAAACATGGTGTACATGCGGAAACAATCTTCCACAAATATACAAGCCTCATCTCCTCCGGTTCCTGCCCGTAATTCCATGATGGCATTTTTATCGTCCTCGGGATCTTTGGGAATCAATAATAATTTTATTTCCTCCTCCATGATTGGTCGGCGCGTTTCCAATTCATCAATTTCCATTTTGGCCATTTCCCGCATTTCACTGTCGGTTTCTGTATCCAACAGTGCGCGTGAATTTTTTATGTTGCCTAGTAAATTGTGGTACTCTTTGAATACAGCATCAATCACTTCCAAGTCACGGTATTCTTTATTTAATTTCACGTATCGATCCATGTCCGAAATAATATCCGGGTCAACGATAAGTTTTCCTACTTCTTCAAATCGATAATGAATGGCTTCCAATCTGGAATATAAATCTTGCATGCTTCTTTTTTAATAGGTAAAGGTTCCGAATTCAGATTGAATCGTTAGTTTCTTTGTTTCTGATTCTTCAACACGTCCAACAACTTGAGCATCCACACCAAATGACTTCGAAATTTCAATGATTTCATTAGCCACTTCGTTTGAAACATATATTTCCATTCGGTGACCCATATTGAACACTTTGTACATTTCTTTCCAATCCGTTCCCGATTCTTCTTGAATCATTTTAAAAAGAGGTGGAACAGGGAATAAACTGTCTTTGATAATATGTAATTCATCTATAAAATGTAGCACTTTTGTTTGTGCGCCACCTGAACAATGAACCATTCCGTGAATTTCATTTCTGTACTTATCCAATATTGCTTTGATAATTGGCGCATACGTTCTCGTTGGTGATAATACCAATTTACCAGCATCAACAGATACATCCGTGAGGTTTTCTGTTAATGACTTACTGCCAGAATAAACCAATTCGGCCGGTACCAAATGATCGTAGCTTTCTGGAAACTCTTGAGCTAATTCATTCGAAAACACATCATGTCTGGCAGAAGTGAGTCCATTGCTGCCCATTCCGCCGTTGTAACTGGTTTCATAGTTTGCTTGCCCGCAGGAAGATAGACCAACAATGACATCTCCAGGCTGAATAGTGTGATTGGAAATTACGTCTGATTTTTTCATTCGACAAACGACTGTTGAGTCCACGATAATTGTCCGCACTAAATCACCAACATCTGCAGTTTCTCCACCCGTAGAGTGTATATCAATGCCATAATTTCGTAAATCAACCAAAAGTTCTTCGGTTCCATTTATGATAGCTGAAATTACTTCACCCGGAATCAAGTTTTTATTTCTTCCAATGGTAGAAGAAAGAAGGATAGGACCCGTAGCACCAACACACAGTAAATCATCTAAATTCATGATTAATGCATCTTGTGCAATTCCTTTCCAAACAGACAAATCACCTGTTTTTTTCCAATACATATAAGCTAATGAAGACTTTGTGCCCGCACCATCAGCATGCATCACAATGCAATACTCATCATCTCCGGTGAGGGAGTCTGGAACAATTTTACAAAAAGCTTTTGGAAACAAGCCTTTATCAACTTTTTTAATTGCTTGATGAACTTCTTCTTTGCCGGCAGAAACGCCACGGAGGTTGTATCGGGTATCAGACATATGTTTTGTTGAATGCAAAAGTAAAAAAATCGATTCAGAAATAAAGGAAACACAGAATTATTAATCAACATATCCAGTACAAATTCAACCCAAATAATTATGTACCTTTGATCAAAGGTAATTCGGTATATGCGCTTTTTATTTTGTTTATTTTTGTTGTCCAGTTATGGGGTTTTAGCTCAATCCTCCCGCCAACCCAATCTAGGTAAATGGCAGGGACAATTGGCGATGAATGACCGATTATTTGTTCCTTTTCGGATGGAAATGAGTGAACAAAAATCAAAGCTTATTATTGAAATTGTCAATGGTGAAGAGCGTATTCCACTAGATTTATCCCTTGAAAAAGACAGTGTAATTGGGCGTTTTCCTGAGGTGGATGCCTATATTAAATTTTCACTTGCCGAATCAGGGAATGAGCTGAGGGGATATTGGCTCAATTTAAATAAAAAAGTGCAAACCAAAATACCGTTGAATGCATGGCTAGATAAAACAATCACGGAGTTAGCACCTGGAACATCTACTATTGACGGAAAATGGAAAGCAATTTTTAGTCCTAATTCCAAGGAACCGGAACAAACAGTGGGTGTGTTTAAGCAACATGCGGGCATGATTCAAGGAACTTTTTTAACGGAGACGGGCGATTATCGCTTTTTAGCAGGGACGGTTGGTGCTGATAGATTTTCTATGTCAACCTTTAATGGTTCTTGGGCATTTTTGGTTGAAGGAAGAATTGTAAACGACTCCATTTATGGTAAGTTTTATAGTGGAACTAGTTATCAAACAGATTGGGTTGCCGTCAAAGACGAAAATGCCATGCTAAGAGATCCATCCAAATTGACGTATGTGGATAAAGAAAAGGATTTCAATTTTTCGGCGGTTAAAACATTGAAAGGGAAAATTTTTGATGCTAAAAAATTGACCAAAAATAAATTAGTAATCTATCAAATCATGGGGACTTGGTGTCCAAATTGCATTGATGAACTTCACTATTTCAAAGAATTATATCAAAAATACCACGATCGAGGATTGGAGATTGTGGCTTTATCCTATGAAGTGGGCACTAACGAAAAAAATCAAATCAAACGGTTGAAGGCTTTTAAAAAAAGATTGGCAGTTCCATATGAAGTTGTTTTAGCCGGAACATCTAGCAAAGAAGTTGCCTCCGCCCAATTTCCTATGTTGAATGGAATCATGAGTTTTCCTACTGCTGTGGTAGTAGATCGTACAGGAAAAATTGTCTATGTTCACACCGGATTTAATGGTCCGGCAACCGGAGAGGCATATGTGAAGTATGTAACTGAGATGAAAGAGCTAATCGAAAAACTACTTCAGTAATTTTAGTGGATTTAAATTTAAACGGTAGTTCGAAGAATTTTTTCCATTGCTCTTCCTTTCGCTAATTCATCCACCAATTTGTCTAAATAGCGCACTTGTTTTGTCAAGGGATTTTCAATTTCTTCGATTCGGTAACCACAAATGAGACCCTTTATCAAGTGAGCATTTGGATGTAGGGTACATTGCCCAAAAAACGCTTCAAACGTTACTTGTTGTTCAATCAATTGGAGCATGGTCGCTTCGTTATATCCAGTTAGCCATTCGATTACTTGATGCAATTCCTGAATTGACCTTCCTTTTTTTTCAATTTTATTGACGTAAAGGGGGTATACCGTTGCAAAAGTCATTTTTGCAAAACGTTCATTGTGCTCTTTGGTGGTATTCATCGACCGTCCAAATTATTGGTTTTCATCCAAATCACTTAGTATTTTCTGAACATCTCCTTCTGTTTCAGTCAGCTTATTTTTGCAAATTTTAATCAATTCAGCGGCGCGTTTTACTTTTATTGCCAGTGCGTCTACCGAAATTTTTCCGTTTTCCATCTCAGCCACAATGGCTTGAAGCTCTTCAAAAGCGTGGGTATAGTTTAATTCACTCATATTAATCTAGTTGTTCAAATAACAATTCAGTGTTTGGATCTACTTCAAAAGAGTTTACTTTTTTGGCATAGGTTTTTTTGAATCGAGTTGCCTGTCCCTTCACATCAAGGGTTTCAATCACGGAAGATCCGTCTTTAAATAGGATTTTTAGTTGTAGTGGAAATTGAAACGATATTTTCTTTTGGTTTTGTAGTATCGTTAAATCTACTTGATTACGCTTGCCTGTAGATCGAATAGATAGTTGAGGAATCCCAGGTTTTCTCAACCATTGATTAAAAAATGGAGAAAGTTCTAATCCAGCTATTTTTTCGGCAACACGCTCAAAGTCAGTGCTCGTTGCATTGGAAAGGCGATATTCACCGTAATAAGCCTGAAGTATTTTTTGAAAAACAGCATCGCCTACTTTTACACGTAGCATGTGCAATACCCAACTACCTTTTTGGTAGGAATTAGCGTTGAGTAGTTTCATTAAGTCATGTTGGGCTAAATCAATCACCGGATTTGGATAGTTTTTGACAAATGAACTGATTTGTTTGCGGTCTTGTTTTAATTCCTGAATGAAAAAGGATTTGCCTTTTACTTTTTCTTGATAAATCAAGGTCAGATAGGTAGCAAAGCCTTCACTTAACCAAAGGTGCGGCCAATCACTTTCTGTTGCAGAATTTCCAAACCATTGGTGAGCAATTTCATGTGCCAGTAGGGCTTCGCTACTGCGTGTACCATCAATTGCTTTTTCATCATAAAAAATACAACCAGCATTTTCCATTCCACCAAACCGAGTGGTTGATTGCACATTGGCGAGGGTTGCAAATTCGTAAGGAGCAATGTAATTTTCAAAAAACGAAACGATCGACGGCGCAAGATCGAAATCAAAAAATCCTGCATCTCTGTTTTCAGGATACACCCAGCTGGAAACTCTATTTTCTTTGTCCCATTTCACTTCAAAATCAGCGATTCCAACCACCATGACTTTTGTAGGTAGTTCGATATCGGAAAAATAATTCCAGCTTTTTTCGTTTTCTGAAAGAGAAATCGTTGATTGAAAAATCCCATTAGCGATTACTTGATAATGTGCGGGTGCTTGAACTGAAAAAAATACTTTTGCTTTGTCCGACAAATGATCATTACACGCCATCCAGTTGCGGGCTCGAGTGGGCCAATTATCACCAAAAAAGGTTCGGTTTCCGTATTTGTTTTTCCCAATTACAAGACCATCTGCAGGTATCCCCGAATAGCTTATTTCTAGCGTTATTGGGAATTCTTGAAAGGGTAAATCAGTAAAATAGAGGGTGTCTTGTTGATGGAGAAATGAACATTCTTTTCCATTTTTCGAAACACTTTTTACCTGCATTCCTTTGCCATTTTTTTGCTTTGAAACGAGGTTTAGACATGGCATTTTGGTTTTGTCTTTCCAACTAAAATCTATTGTTTCTTTCATTTGGATGGTATCATGAGCATCAGTGACCCGAAGTTCAAATCTATAGTGTGTTACATCCATATGAGGAATTTGACTCATAACCTGTGCGCTTGCACAAAGTGCCACACACAAGCAAGTGAAATAAAAAATCCGAGTAACTTTTTTCATCAACGCGGTTAAAGGGGTTAAATTGAAGGTATGAAATTAGTAAAAATTGCACTTGTTTGGTTGGTGATGGCATCCAATCCCTTTTTTGGACAGAAAATAACCGATGTGGATGGTAAAACGTATGCAATAGCCACCCTGAAAGGAACGCAATGGATGACTACCAATTTGGCGGTAAAACGCTTTAAAAATGGAGAAAAAATAATGCATGCCCAGTCACAAGAAGAATGGACGTATGCAGCAACCAATAAAAAGGCAGCTTGGTGTTATTATGAAGATGAAAATGGGGTAGATATGACCACCATTCTTTATAATTGGTATGCGGTTACGGACAAAAGAGGGTTAGCTCCAGCCGGTACTCATATTCCTACATTCAAAGAATGGTCTTCCTTTGTCGAAAAAATAGGTGGTATCGAAAATGCAGGAGGCATACTGAAAGCCAAATCTGGTTGGGAAACCGCTCAACATTTCATCGCCGATCCAGCAAATGTTTTTAATGCAAAACCGGTGGGCAGTCGTTATATCTATTTGGATGCATCCGCCAATTGGTGGGATGGAAAAAGCAAAGGAAAATACACCAATTTTTGGACAACAACCCCCATAAATTACGATGTCAACTCAGCACACGCGCACCGCATAGGTTTGGCTTATGATATTGATTTTTTAATCGATGATGCTGGAGGTCCAGATGAAAGTATTTTAAATGCCAAAGGCAATGG
>CAZTFG010000051.1:0-15175 GCA_964612725.1 uncultured Lishizhenia sp.
GCCGATGCACCACATCTGATTAACTCTCCACGAACGTGCTGGTAGATATGATCATCCGGATCGTCAACCAATCGTATTAATGCTTGTATGGAAGTTGCTTGTAACATATTTACCCTTCAAAATTAGGCGTTGATTGAACAAATTTGGAAAGCAATTAAAATGTTTATCCATAAAATTTTGTTAATTACCACTTTTTTATTGATAAAATGTAACTTTTAAAAGGTATCCTCGTTTACCTGAGTCAGGATCTAAATTAACAGCTACAGGTTAAATTAGGAAAGGAGGTCAGCAATGACCTCTTTTTTTTTATATTTGTTTAAAATATTGCGCTATGAAATTGTTATTTTCCTTCTCCTTATTACTAAGTATTTTATTTGGAACTGGCTCTTGTTGTTCTCACAAAGACCTTCCAGTATCATTTGCGTATAATTGTCAAGGCATTGTTCATGTTTCAGAAAATGGTTGTCCTGTTTACATTGAAATTACCAGTTCACAGGTAGAAGGAATAAATGTGGGCAATAAAATTTACCCTGTCGACTTGGCAGATAATTACAAGAAAAAAGGGTTGAAATTGCAATTCTTCGCTACCATAAGTAGGGCAAAATCACCGGAAGGTTGTTCAATAGATGGGGTTGCTGCAATAGGATCAGTAACTGCTATCCCTTAATTTTCTTGATCAAGCGATAGTTTTTGTAACTCACGTTTATCTTGAGATAGGAGTAAAGGAAATTCTTGAACCTGTCTTTCAAATTTCTTTTATTTCGTGAAATGTCAAAATCAAATTTCCAATTTTTTTGATTAATTCTGCTTTTCATAACTCGAGGGTGTGACCCATCAAATTTTTTCAATTCTGAAATATGACTTTCATAATCAAATTCATCCGCTTTTACAACGTGTTGATCTACCCATGTATCGTCATGCCATAGTTTATTGAACGATTCTTGTTTCAATTGCATCGCTCGGGGATCTTTGACCCAACCATAATGATAAACTTCCGCATCGATACTAGCAACATTCAATTTCTCATTTTCATTTTTTCGAAATCCTTGTGCGTCTTTGTATGAATAGATGGAAGATTTGTTTCGTACGATTCTTATCTCATTTCGATACCAACCGGGCGACGAACCCACATAATCATAGGAACCATAAAAATGTTGATAGGAAAACAATAACCCATCTATGGATGGATCCTCCAAGCACATTTTCATTCCTCTTTTCATTGTATCCAAATATTTTTCATGAATCACCTCATCGCCTTGGATATAAATTGCCCAATCCATGTCTTTGGAAATAGCGGCAAAAGCTTTATCTGTTTCTACAGCAAGTACTCTACCCCCCTCACGCAAAGACTCATCCCAAACCGTTTCTATGATTCTGATTTTTGATGGATGAATAGATTGTATCAATTCTAGTGTTTTATCCTCGGATTTTCCAACCGCAACCACCACTTCATCACATAAGGGAAGAATCGATTGAATGGCTTCTACAATTGGATAATCATAAATCAACGCATTTTTAATAAAGGTAAATCCCGCAACTTTCATTTTACTGAGCTTTTTGGTCTCTTAATCGCGGATATTCCTCCATTAACGGTTGATTAATGGTTGAAAAACATAGGGAGGCTAGGTCGCTTACAGACAGTTCAATCACTTGATCTATCGGTATATATTCATGAATATAAACCCGTGAAACTCCTGGATGAGCCGTACCATGATGATGTGTTGGATCCGAAAACAATTTAAAATTATTAGTAAATGTTACAGGTACAATTGGTATTTTGCAGCTTTTCGCCAATTTGAATGCCCCTTCTTTAAAATGTTTCATGCGCGGAATATCATCATCGGGTATACCTCCTTCCGGAAAAATAACTAATGAATATCCTTCTTCCACTTTTTTAATCGCTTCTATGTAAGAGCGAGCTGCTTTGCGTTTATCATCGCGAAAAACAGGCACATTTAAATCTTGAAAATAGGTTCGAATTATTGGATAGCTCAAGATTTCACTTTTACCTAAAAACACAAACGGATGCTTCGGAAAGATTGAATACATAAAGAAAATATCCAAATACGAAGTATGATTGGCAATAATAACATAAGGTGCATCAGGCAGCGGATTCTCCGTTTTTCGTGCAATCGAATAAAAACAAAAGATACGCATCATCCAGCTCCAAAAAATGAATAATTTGAAACTGAATTTTCTCCATTTTCGATTCCATAAAATGACTAAAAAAAAGGGATACAGCAGGATAGCAAAAAAAACAAAAACAATTCCAATATAGACTTTCCACAAAAAAGAGCCAATAGAAATTAAGGTTCGCATGTATCAAAAGTAAGAACTTTCGGCAAATGAGGCATGATTTCTAATTTATAGTCCCACAAAATCATTAATTTCGCTAAAAAGCAGACTCATGGCAAGAATTTTAACAGGTGTACAAAGTACTGGAACTCCACATTTAGGTAATCTCTTAGGTGCAATCCTACCAGCGATAGAAATGTCAAAACAACCAGAAAATGAATCCTTTTTATTTATTGCCGATTTGCATTCCCTTACACAGATTAAAGATGCTAATGAACTGAAAGAAAACACCTATGCCACAGCGGCGGTTTGGTTTGCTTGCGGATTGGACCCATCCAAGACTGTTTTTTATAGACAAAGCGATATTCCAGAAGTAACTGAATTGATGTGGTACTTGCTATGCTATTATCCCTATTCTAGGTTAACATTAGCGCATAGTTTTAAAGATAAACAAGACCGCTTGGAGGATGTGAATGGCGGATTATTTTCATATCCAATTTTAATGGCAGCTGATATACTTTTATATGATGCTGAAATTGTACCGGTAGGTAAAGACCAACTTCAACACCTTGAAATGACGAGGGATGTTGCTGCACGATTCAATACAAAAATGGGAGAAACATTTGTATTACCTGTAGAAGAAATTCATGAAGACAATAAGCTTATTCCAGGAACGGATGGTGAAAAAATGAGTAAATCGCGCAACAATACAATTAATATCTTTCTGCCTGAAAAACAATTACGCAAACAGGTAATGTCTATAGAAACTGATAGTAAAGCATTGGAAGCCCCAAAAGACCCTGCAACCTGTCACGTTTTTGCTTTATACCAATTATTAGCCTCAGAAGACCAATTAATTGAAATGCGCGCTAATTATTTGAAAGGTGGATACGGATATGGGCATGCAAAGCAAGCTTTATTTGAATTGATTTTAGAAAAATTCCACAAAGAGAGAGAACGATTTGATTATTTGATGAACAATAAAAATGAATTGGATGAAGTTTTATCTTTTGGTGCCGAAAAAGCAAGGATAGTTGCGAAAGAAGTTCTTCAACGTGTTCGAACTAAATTGGGTTATTAGATCACGTAATACAATCTGACTTTCTGTCAGTTTATTTTTCAAGGCATATTCTTTGACTTGATGGATTTTATGCAACAAAATTCACCTTTTGATTTAACATTAAGGCATGCCGTGGTTCCCGCTTTTTTAGTAGTTGGTCTCATGTGGTTGATTTATCTGGTAGATTACGTTTTGCCTATCAATCTTTACGAATGGGGCGTTTTCGCGCAAACCTGGAAAGGACTGCGTGGAATTCTGTTCATGCCCTTAATTCATTCACCTCAAGATATCAAGCATATTTTTAATAATTCAGTGCCTACTTTTCTATTAGTTACGGCTTTATTTTATTCATACAAGGATGTTGCTTGGAAGGTATTCATTTCATCCTGGTTGCTAACAGGTATATTTGTTTGGATTTTTGCAGTAAAAACCAGTGGATACCATATTGGAATGAGTGGGGTCATTTACGCCTTAGTTGGATTTTTGTTTACTTCTGGCATGATAAGGCAGTTTTTTCCACTGCAAGCTTTATCCTTATTTGTTATATTTTTATATGGCAGTTTGATTTGGGGAATTTTCCCTATGGAACCTCAAGTATCTTGGCAAGGCCATTTAATGGGATTAATCGTAGGAATTTGGTTAGCATTTTATTTTAGAACGGAAGGTCCGAAAAGACCTAAATATCAATATGAAATAGAAAAAGAAATGGGTATTGAACCACCCGATTTAGAAGGGATGTATCTCGAACGACTCAGACAAATGGAAGAAAAAGAAATGGAAAAACTAGCAGAAGCGAACCAGAAAACCATTCAAGTTGTTTATCACATAACACAGAAAGAATCAAGTTCAGAAACAAAAACCAGTGAGAAAACCAATGAAATTAAATGAATTAACACCCGAAGAAAAAAGAGTAATTATTGATAAAGGAACGGAATATCCTTATACTGGAAAATACGATCGATTCTATGAAAAGGGAACCTATATCTGCAAGCAATGTAATGAGCCATTATATCATTCTCAATCCAAATTCAACTCCGGATGCGGTTGGCCAGCTTTTGACGATGAGATTCCAAATGCCATTAAGCGTATCCTAGACAAGGACGGGAAAAGAACTGAAATTGTTTGTGCGGCTTGTAATGGGCATTTAGGTCATGTTTTTGAAGGCGAACAACTAACACAAAAAAATATTCGTCATTGTGTAAATTCAATATCCCTCACCTTTATTCCGGAATAAGTTACTTGCAATGATAAATTTCATCACATTTGGAATAAATCAAATCATGTAAAATAAGTTGGGCAGCCAAAGCGACTTGACTGTAATTTTGAGAACTATTACCAAAACTAGCTGCTTTCGTTTGCCACATAGCTACTATCAACTCTTTCCCTCCCTTTTTAGGTGCAATTTTATCTACTACAGCCCTCACATTTCCGGCCCCAGCATGGTATATGTGCATCACAAACAAACGAAACCAAAGATCATTTTCATGATAACTGATTCCGTGATTCGCCAGAATACGTCTTGCTTCTGGAATACAAATTCTGGAAATCAATCGTGCAGCCCCATACGCTGATCGATCAAAGTCTTTGCGCTCGTCCTTCCAATCCGTAACTATTAACCCTTGATGCCGAGCTACTTCAGGCATTAACTGAAAAGGACCATACGCTCCTGTTGTTGATTTCTTTAATTGCCCAGGACTTTCAATTAACAAAATCGCCTGCGCATACCACGGATCTACATTGTGTTTCTCAAATGCTTTAACTCCCTGATTTAATTGAGGATAAACCACATCAAACAAATAAAAATTATTTTTACCCATCAAGACATTTACCACCTCATGGGAAGGTAAATTCAATTCTTGCTTCAACTGGTCTTTTGCCGCATTTTTTTGATCATCCGTAGTATACTTTTTCCATTCAGTGGATGGGATAATCTTGATTATTTTCTTATCCACCCCCCTACTTACCACACATGAATCAGGCGATAACTGCATCACTACTCGCCAATAATCCATTTGCGGCAACTCATCCCATCTTTCATTAAAAATGGCGTCCATGTGCATAATTTCACTAACCTGATTGTTTCGATGCACGATAACTTTGTGCTCATCCCAAGAGTCTAAGGGCTGCGACCAAGTAACAAAAGATGCCATTGAAATCACAAAGAATAATAAAGAATTTTTCATAAGAAATTGCTGAGAATTTGAAGTTAACTGTTTTGCATTGAACACCGCTTTACACCCCATTTAGTTTATAACAACCATTTGTTAGCGCCACAATTAAGCACTTCAAAATCTACTTTAATCCTAAAGTTGATATTATTTTACCACTTTTTACCACATTAATAAAAACCTTATTTTAAAAGGCTTTTACGCATAGAATGAAACATTATACAAGCTATTAACGTAACAAGTTATCAACAATTTAAAACTGAGTGGTAAAAAGTGGTAAATAATCTCTATTTTTACCCATTATAACGCTATGGCAGGATTAGTAGGAGAATTTGAGGTAAAAATGGACGCGAAAGGTCGCTTCCTTTTTCCTTCCGGGTTGCGGAAGCAGCTCTCTCCTGCAACTCAGCGAGACTTTATGCTGAATAAAGGATTTGAAGATTGTTTAACGCTTTATCCATTAACTGAATGGGAAAAAATAAGTGAGCGACTATCCAAACTAAATTTATTCAAACCAAAGAATCGAATGTTCTACCGCTTGTTTCATCAAGGAGCAAAAATGGTAGCGCTTGACAATGCCGGTCGAATCTTGGTTCCTACCACACACATGGAGCGTGTAGGATTACAACAAGATGTTATGCTTATTGCATACAACGATCGCATTGAAATCTGGGACAAATCCAAATACTTCGGCATGATCGAAGGAAGCATGGCAGATTTCGCTGATTTAGCGGATGAAGTAATGGGTAATTTGGAAAATGAAGAATAACACAACGTATCACATACCAGTTCTATTAAATGAATGCATTGAGGGTTTAGACATTAAGCCTGATGGTGTTTATGTTGACGTCACTTTTGGTGGTGGAGGCCATGCAAGAGAAATTTTCTCTAAGCTTTCTAGTACAGGAAAACTCATTGTTTTTGATCAAGATGCAGATGCAATTAAAAACACCTGGGAGGCTCCAAATTTTCATTTCGTAGCGAGTAACTTTTCATTTCTAAGCAATCAACTTTATGCTCTTGGAATAACAAAAGTCGATGGAATCCTAGCAGATTTAGGTGTGTCCTCACATCAATTTGACGAAGGAGATCGAGGATTTTCATTTAGAACAGATGCTCCTTTAGACATGCGCATGAATCAACGCTCCGGGAAATCGGCCAAAGATGTTGTAAATACCTATGAAGAATCGGATTTATATCGGATTTTCAAAGAATACGGCGAATTAAACCAAGCGCGAAGAATTGCTCAAGCTATCACCTTAGAACGAGCTCATAAATCAATTGACACAACTTTAGAATTATGTGGAGTACTGCAACATTTGGCTCCCAAATTTAAAGATTACAAGTTTTTCGCTCAAGTTTTTCAAGCCCTACGAATAGAGGTGAATCAAGAAATGGCAGTTCTGGAAAAATTGATTTTAGATGCCACCGAACTACTAGTTGAAAATGGTCGATTTGTAGTCATGTCATATCATTCATTAGAAGATCGATTAGTGAAAAATTATTTCAAAAGAGGTTCATTCAGCGGCGATGAAACTAAAGACTTTTTTGGAAATGTAATAAAACCTTTCGTTGAGGTTAATAGACACCCAATTCTGCCCGAGGAGGAAGAAATGGAAAGAAACTCGAGAGCTCGAAGTGTACGATTAAGAATAGCAAAACGCAATGAAAGATAACGAATACATTGACAAGGACAAAACTTCCGGGTCAACTGGTTCGGAAAAAAAACAGCGCTCAACCAAGGGTAAAAAGATTACGCTTGCGATGTTGCTCAATGGTGATTTTCTCATCAAAAGCTTTGTTCTTGACAACTTAGGATATGTCTTTTTTTTAATTTTTCTATTGCTCATTCTTGTTGGTAAGAGCTATTACGGGAAACAATTATCCAAAGACATTAATCAAGCACAACGAGAAGTGGACCAGATGACTGCTGACTATGTTGAAGCTAAAGCAAAAGTAGAGGAAGAAGGTTTGCGCTATCGATTGGTAGAGAAATTAGATACAAATCTCAAGGAAAACCAAAACGCAACAAAAGTTATTAGAATTAAGAGTTTATCGCCCTTAAAATGAAAGAAGAGAACAAACATATATACTTTAAGGCTTACGGTATTTACGTAGGTTTTGTGCTATTAATGATAGTGGTTCTTTTCAAAACCATGTCCATACAATTTGATGGAGCTGGTAAGATTCTATCCTTTGGAGAAGATAAATTACCCGTTCGCATGGTAAATAAAATCCCGCGAAGCGGAGAGATTCTAGACATGAATCTCGTTCCTTTAGTAACTTCAGTTTCCTTTTTTGATATTCGGATGGACCCTACTGTTATTGAAGAAAAGACATTTGATAAAGAAATCACTGATTTATGCCAAGGACTATCTAATTTATACCCAGACAAGTCTGCTCGAGAATATGAAGATGAAATTCGGACAGCTCGAGAAAAAGGGAATCGATATCTTCTTATAAGAAAACGTGTTACCAACGAGGAACGAAAAAAAATCGCCGCTCTTCCCATTTTTAAATTAGGAAAAATGAAAGGTGGATTAATAGACTCCATCGAATCTATTGAAAGAAAACGTCCAAATGGGGACATGATGAGTCGAACGTTGGGATATTATAACGACCAAGGTAAAGAAGTAATTAAAGTTGGTGTGGAAGGTGCTTTTTATGATTATTTAAAAGGTAGTCCTGGACAAGAAATTGAACAACGCATTTCTACCGGATGGAAAAAAACAGGAAAAATTGTAAAAGAAGCAGTGGAGGGAGCAGATGTTATAACCTCCTTTGATAAAGAAATTCAAGAAGTTGCCCATTCTGAATTAGAACGCCAATTAAAATCGCAGGAAGCGACTAGTGGTTGTGTTATTGTGATGGATGTTAAAACTGGATTTGTTCGGGCTATTTCAAATTTAACTAGAGACAAAGCCGGAAATTATTCAGAAAAATTAAATTACGCCATTAATGCCACTGAGGTTCCGGGCTCCACATTCAAATTAGCTTCGCTAATGGCAGCACTGGAAGACCATAAAGTAAAAATAACGGATTCAGTGAGAGCGGTAGGACGATATAAATTCCCAGGAAAAACATTTGAAGACGCCAATGAAGGAAGAGGATACGGAACAATTTCAATCAAACAAGCTTTTGAAAAGTCATCCAATGTATTTTCACAAATCATTTTCAATGCATACAAATCTGAACCGGATGCTTTTCTTAGTCGCCTTGACAAATTTGGAGTAACAAAACCTTTAGGAATAGATTTATCTGGAGAGGGAATTCCAAAATTCAACCGACCTGGCGACAAAAAAGGATGGTCTGGACTCTCCTTACCTTCTATGGGAATAGGATATGAAATGTCAATGACCCCACTTCAAATCTTAAATCTTTATAACTCCGTTGCCAATAACGGAAAGATGATGAAACCTCAATTTGTGCATGAAATTCAACGAAATGGAGAGTCTATTAAAAAATTTGAGCCTATCGTTATAAATAATGCCATTTGTTCACCTGAAACAGTGAAACTATTAAAATCTTGTATGGAAGGGGTAATTTCCAATGGCACAGGTAAAAACATAACATCATCTTTATTTAAGATTGCTGGTAAAACTGGTACAGCGCGGTTATTAGATACCCAAAAAGGATATGACTCTGAAAAAAAATCATATCAAGCTTCCTTTGTTGGTTATTTCCCTGCAGATAACCCCATTTATTCATGCATTGTCGTGGTAACAAATCCTAAAGTTGCCTATTACGGATCTGTAGTGGCAGGAACCGTGTTCGGTGCCATTGCCAATAAAGTATATGCAAAAACACTTAAGTACCACAAAGCAATTAATGAAAATAGAAGTCGAAGCGTAGAGGTACCTAATTTTAAAACGAGTAATAGAACGGACATCAACAACTTACTAAAACATTTCAAAATCAAACCAATTTTCTTTGATCATTCAGATTGGTTGGTTGGTATACTTGAAGAAAATAAACTAACACTTAAAAATTTACCACTTACAAAAGATCAAATCCCCAATTTAATTGGCATGAACGCTAAAGACGCCGTTTATCTCATTGAATCCTGTGGAATGGTTGCGAAAGTAAAAGGGTTCGGCAAAGTAACTAATCAATCACTAAAGCCTGGTGAACCAGTTTTCAAAGGCGGTGTCATAGAAATAACTCTACTCTAATGGAAATGAGATTAGACCATATCTGCAAGCAACTCACCATAAAGCACCTTCATGGTTCTTTGGATTGTGCTATTTCTAAAATTGTATTTGATTCACGTCAAGCGGATTCAAGTTCGCTATTTGTTGCCATTGTTGGAAGTGCAACTGATGGTCATTCCTTTATCCCACAAGTAATCGAACAAGGATGTAGAGCAATATTGGTTCAGAAACCACAAAACAACGTGGAGAATTGTACCATAATAGAAGTTGACAATACATCCGAATCACTCGCCTTGGCTGCTGCAGAATTTTACGGAAATCCTTCTAAAGAATTGAAATTAGTTGGTATAACTGGTACCAATGGAAAAACTACCACAGCTACCTTATTATACAATACATTTTCTGCACTTGGATATGGATGCGGACTGATTTCTACCGTTGTTAATAAAATCGGTAAAAAAGTAATCCCGTCCACACATACGACTCCAGATCCTGTTCAATTAAATCGCTTATTAGCAGAAATGGTTGATGCTGGATGTGAATATGTTTTCATGGAGGTTAGTTCTCACGCCATTCATCAACATAGAATTGGTGGTTTAACTTTTGCTGGTGGAATCTTTTCCAATATCACGCATGATCATTTAGATTACCACAAGACTTTTGCTGAATACATTCAAGTTAAAAAACATTTTTTTGACTCACTACCTAAGGGAGCTTTTGCACTTACGAATATTGACGATAAAAATGGGAAGGTAATGCTTCAAAATACGGGTGCCAAAACCTTTACTTATGCCGTTCAATCTCCTGCTGATTTCAAAGCGAAAATTATTGAAAATCAGTTTTCAGGAATGTTACTCCAAATCAACGGAATTGAGTTGTGGTCGAAATTGATAGGGAAATTCAATGCCTATAATCTACTTGCCGTTTATGCAACCGGAATCTTGTTAAACCAGGACAAATCGGAACTTTTACAAGTAATCAGCACGCTAGATTCTGTTGAAGGAAGATTTCAATACATTAAAAGCAACAGCGGAATTACAGCTATAATTGATTACGCACATACGCCAGATGCTTTAATAAATGTATTAACTACTATTCAAACGATTAGAAAAAAAGAGGAGCGAATCCTTACTATTGTTGGATGTGGAGGTGATAGAGACAAAACAAAAAGACCTGAAATGGCACGTATTGCCTGCGAAATGAGCGACCAAGTCATTCTTACTTCAGACAATCCGAGAACCGAGGATCCACAAGCCATTTTAGAAGACATGATGCAAGGAGTATCTCCACAAATGTCAGCTAAAACCATATCAATAATTGACCGTGGACAAGCCATAAAAACTGCAGTTTCGCTTGCATCAACAGGAGATATCCTTTTGATTGCCGGGAAAGGGCATGAAAAATACCAAGAAATCAATGGAGTGAGACACAACTTTGATGATTTCGCAATAACACAATCTATGTTCGACTTAATTGGAAAATAATGCTATACTATTTATTTGATTACTTAGACAATTTCAATTTCCCAGGAGCTGGGTTATTTGATTACATATCCTTTCGAGCTGCACTTGCACTCCTTTCATCCTTGATCATTTCGATCTTATTTGGTAAACGAATTATCAATTTATTGAGAAAACAACAAATTGGTGAAACCGTAAGGGATTTAGGTTTGGCAGGGCAGCTTGAAAAATCTGGTACACCCACTATGGGAGGTTTAATTATCCTTGGCGCGATATTAATACCTACACTCCTATTTGCCAAACTTCACAATATATATGTAATTACGATGGTTCTAGCCACGGTTTGGCTAGGTTTAATTGGATTTCTGGATGATTACATCAAGGTATTCAAAAAAAATAAGGAAGGACTAAAAGGTCGTTTTAAAGTAATTGGTCAAATTGGAGTTGGGCTAATCGTTGGTTGTATCCTTTATTTTTCGGAGGATGTGGTTGTACATAAACGGGTTGCTGCCGATTATAAATTAAATATGGGGGAGTCATTCGTGACGCATCAGCACATCAATAATGCCAACGAAAATTACAAATGGATTCGTACCGATGACATGACCACCACCATTCCATTTATAAAAGGAAATGAATTTAATTACAACTGGCTCATTGGAGATTGGCAAAAAAGCTATGGCTGGTTAATTTTCATCCCTATTGTTATTTTCATTGTTATTGCTGTATCCAATGGGGCTAACATGACTGATGGATTGGACGGATTGGCAACGGGCACTTCTGCTATTGTGGGGATTGCCTTAGCAGTTCTTGCCTATGTAAGTTCCAATGCGCGATTCGCTGATTACCTTAATGTGATGTACATTCCATTTGCGGAGGAACTTGTAATATTCATCGCTGCCTTTGTTGGCGCTTGTGTAGGCTTTTTATGGTACAATTCTTTTCCAGCACAAATTTTTATGGGTGACACTGGAAGCTTGGCTTTAGGAGGTATTATTGCGGTTTTTGCCATTAGTATCCGGAAAGAACTCTTGATTCCTGTTTTGTGTGGAATCTTCCTGATTGAAAATTTATCTGTAATTCTTCAGGTGGGATATTTCAAATACACCAAGAAGAAATTTGGCGAAGGCCGGAGAATGTTCAGAATGGCTCCTTTGCATCATCATTATCAGAAAGTTGGTTTACATGAAGCTAAAATCGTTTCTCGTTTTTGGATCGTGGCGGTTTTACTTGCGGTAATAACGATCGTAACATTAAAATTAAGATGACGCCAATTCAACCAGGAAATATCGCAATATTGGGTGCTGGCGAAAGTGGCATCGGAACAGCTATTTTGGCCCAAAAAATGGGCTGGAAGGTGTTTGTTTCAGATGCTGGAAAAATCAAGCTTGAACAACAACAAAAATTGAATAATCTTGGGGTTGATTGGGAACAAGAGATGCATAATACTGAAAAAATTCTTTCATCAGATTTAATTGTTAAATCTCCCGGAATTCCAGACAAAGCACCGTTGATTCAAGCGTTAAAAACTAAAGGAATTAAGATTGTTTCTGAAATTGAATTTGCCGGTTACTATTGCAAAGCCAAAACAATTTGCATCACCGGAAGCAACGGAAAAACAACTACCACTTTATGGCTACACCATATTTTACGTAAAGCAGGATTGAATATAGGACTAGCTGGTAATATTGGTCAAAGTTTCGCCAAACAAGTAGCTGAAAATGATTTCGATTATTATGTACTCGAAATTAGTTCATTTCAATTGGATGACATGCATGATTTTCGGGCTGACATTGCTATTCTAACCAATATTACACCTGACCATTTGGATAGATATGAATATGATATGCAAAATTATGTCAATTCTAAATTCAGAATTATTCAAAATCAAAGACCCGAAGATTGGTTTATATACAATGAAGATGATACGCTCATAGCATCCGAAATTGAAAAACGCAAACCAACCATGCAATGCGCTCCTTTTAGTATTAAAAAAGAGGTGCAACTGGGAGCATACGCAAATAACGAACAACTAATAATCAACATAAACAAACAATTTAACATGTCAATTCATGAACTAGCACTCAAGGGTAAGCACAATACCCAAAATGCTCTTGCCGCTGGCATCGCAGCAAGAATACTTGAAATCCGTAAGGATGTTGTGCGAGAAAGTTTACAGGACTTCACGAATGTCGAACATCGATTAGAATTCGTGGCCAAAGTAAACGGAATTGAATTTATAAACGACTCCAAAGCAACCAACATCAATTCTGCCTGGTTTGCCCTTGAAAGCATGGATAAACCAACGGTATGGATTGTTGGTGGGGTAGATAAAGGAAATGACTATTCAGAGCTTTCTCAATTGGTAAAAGACAAGGTTAAAGCGATAATCTGCTTAGGAACTGAAAACCAAAAGATTATTGATTCATTTCAAGGAATGGTTGAAAATATTGTAGAGGCTAAATCCGCAGCAGAAGCTGTAGCATATGGGTATCAACTTGCTAAAAAGGAGGAAACTGTACTACTTTCACCAGCTTGTGCCAGTTTTGATTTATTTGAGAACTACGAAGATAGAGGAAATCAATTCAAACAAGCGGTTCGTTCACTATAATCATAATTTCATGAGTGAAAAGGAAATAGCGCAAATTGAAGATACATTAATCCAAGCTCGAAAAAAAGGATTATTAAAGGCATCTGACACAACCATGCATTCTCATGGCAAACTATGGGGTATGGATGTATTCTCTTGGATTCACCCCAATCCGGCCGTGCTTACTGCTACCATGAATTCATTTCCTTTTCCAGTTATTTGGGTTTCTTCATCGTTAGAAAAGGAATCAATTAAAGAGTTAACACCTAATGGTCTACAAAATGTATATTATTCCATTGAATTAGCGCCTAATCAGAATGAAATTATTTCAGAAGAAAACAATCATATTCTGGTAAATTCGGTATCAAAGGCGTTTGAGGTAATTCAAAGCATAAAAATAAAACCATCGATATTACTTTTCACTTATGCCAATTCGGATTGGGAATTTCAACGAAATAGCTTCAAAGAGTATTTGTCATTAGCTCAAGCAAAATGAAAACCTATTTAAAATACCTCAAAGGTGATCCAGTTATTTGGGTGATTTCACTAATTCTCCTATCATTCTCCTTAGTTACAGTGTATAGTTTTGTGCCTATACTCGTTAAAATGGAGGGTGGTTCGCCTATACAATATTTGTATAAACACTTTATTTATGTTCTAATTGGCTTATTCGCCATGTATTGGATTCATTTAAGGGACTCCAAATACTTTTCACAATTGGCAAAACTCGGTTTTTACATCGCCGTTGGTTTACTCATTTACACCTTGCTTTTTGGTTCTAAAATCAATGATGCAGGGCGCTGGATTAAAATACCATTCATAGGACTTACCTTCCAGTCTTCGGATTTTGCTAAGGTGGCAATTATTGTTTATGTGTCGAGGTTATTGGTTAAATACCAAGACGACTTAAATGACTGGCGAGAAGGAATATTCCCTGTATTTTGGCCGCCTGCTTTGATTTGTATTTTGATCGTAAAAGACAATTTCTCAACAGCCGCATTGCTCTTCATGATTTGCATTGTCATTCTGTTTATTGGTAAAATGCCCTTTAAAAAACTCTTTTTAATTGTTGCCGGAATCTTTTTGCTAGGTATAATGACAGTTGGAGTGCATAAAGCAATTCCCGCTCTAAACATTTTACCTCGCTATCAAACATGGGAAAATCGTATTTTTAATAAATTGGAAGATGATAAAGATATCCTTTCCAATGCGCAAGCATTGAATGCCCGATTAGCGATAAACAATGGTTCGTTGATTGGACAAGGAGTTGGTGATGGAAAATTGAAAGAGTATATTCCCGAAGCATATGCGGATTTTTATTACGCAAGTTTTGTGGAAGAATTCGGTTTATTTTCAGCTGTTTTATTAGTTTTTGCTTACCTCATTCTTCTATATCGTATTTTTCAGGTAGGACTAAATGCTGAAAAACCATTTGAAACGTATGTCTGTTT
>CAZTFG010000052.1:0-1387 GCA_964612725.1 uncultured Lishizhenia sp.
TTTCCTGAGCAAAAAAATGATTTTGAAAAAGCTATTGGTGTTTTGCATCAAAAAATAAATAATACCTACACCTTTGTTACGCTCTCAGAATATGGTGTTGCCATTTCTGATCACCAAAAAGTAGCCTATTTTGATGCTCACATCCGAAATATTGCCGATGTAAGTGGAGCAGGGGATACAGTGATTGCTGTTGCCACTCTTTGTCTTGTTTCAGGTTGTTCTATTCATGAGGTTGCTCAAATTTCTAATTTGGCTGGTGGTATCGTTTGTGAAAAATCAGGCGTTGTAAGTATTCAACCAGATGAATTAAAATCAGAAATGTTAAAACTATTCAATACCTAACTTGTTAAAGTGATACTATGTCAGACAAAATTGTGAAACCTTATGGTGATGAAAGTTCCTCTAAAAAGCAAGAGGTGGCTACAATGTTCAATAACATTTCGGCAAAATATGATTTTTTAAATCATTTTCTATCATTGGGAATAGATAAACTTTGGAGAAAAAGAGCCATTAAAGAATTAAAAGCACTGAAACCAAAACGAATTTTGGATATTGCTACCGGTACCGGTGATTTTGCATTAGAAGCGTTAAAAATAAATCCTCACAACATCATTGGTGTCGATATTTCTGAGGGGATGCTTAAAGTGGGAATGGAGAAAATGAAGGCAAAGGAAGTGGATCATATTATTTCTCTTCGTTTGGGTGATTCGGAGAATTTACCTTTTGAAAACGAGGTGTTTGATGCTGTTACAGTAGGGTTTGGTGTAAGGAATTTTGAAAATCTTGAGAAGGGTCTTTCTGAAATGTTGCGTGTTTTAAAACCAGGAGGAAAGGCAATTGTGTTAGAGTTTTCTAAACCTAAGTCTTTTCCAATCAAACAATTATTTGGGTTTTATTCCAACTATTTAATTCCTTTTTTCGGTAAACTTTTTTCGAAGGATAAACGAGCCTATTCTTATCTTCCTGAATCAGTAAAAGTATTTCCAGAGGGACAAGCATTTCGTGATATATTGACAAAGGTAGGTTTTGAAAATGTGTCTTCTTTCACTGTTTCAGGTGGAATTGCAACCATTTATTCGGGAACAAAGTAATAGAATGTAATTTTCAGGTAATTTATTCGTTTTGTAAACGTGAGAAAATTCATTTTACTTTTTTTACTCTTTATTTCTTTTGACTTTTTTAGTCAACCATATAAGACGTGGAATTATCGGAAATTTGATGATAGGCTATTCCATTTTGGATTTATGTTGGGAGTTAATCAAGCCGATTTTTCTGCCTTGCCTGTTCTTAATGCCTATGAGCAATTTGGCGTGAAAGCATTAACAACAAAAGCGCAACCTGGCGGACAAGTAGGTATTTTAACCACTATGAAAATTTGGAAGCCCAC
>CAZTFG010000052.1:1487-15151 GCA_964612725.1 uncultured Lishizhenia sp.
ATAGATCCCTATGTGAAAATTCGAAAACATGATTTTCAATACCAAGTAGGTGGTGGGGTTGAGTTCTTTTTGCCTTATTTTAAATTAGCCTTCGAATTAAAATATTCCCATGGATTTAGGAACACGTTTATTCAGGATAATACTCCGGTCTCTAAACCCATCCATAGTTTATACAATAAACTTTGGTTTTTATCTGTAATATTTGAAGGATAATGAGCGCTGAATTTCAATTTAAAATGCTACCTGAACAGGCTAAGGATGATGATTTTATCAGACGATCCTTGGCGAATCTTTCAGGATTAGATGCAACTAAATTGAATTATAAATGGAAAAAAAGAAGCATCGATGCTCGAAAAAAAGATATTTTAATCTTAGGAACTTTTCTTGTTGATGAAGCCCCATTTTCTGAGGGAATTCAGAACTTGTTTGAGCCAAATATAGTAGCGGATGCGAAAAGAATTGCTATTATTGGTGCGGGTCCGGCTGGTTTGTTTGCCGCATTGAGGGCAATTGAACTTGGATTGAAACCAATTGTTTTTGAACGTGGAAAAGATGTTCGTACTAGACGTAGGGATTTGGCCAAACTGAATAAGGAAATGATTGTGAATCCAGAATCCAATTATTGCTTCGGAGAGGGGGGGGCAGGTACTTATTCAGATGGTAAATTATATACACGATCGAAAAAGAGAGGGGATGTAGACAAAGTGTTGAATTGGTTTGTTCATTTTGGAGCTTCACCCGACATCACTGTGGATGCTCATCCTCATATTGGAACCAACAAACTACCTGCAATTATAACTACCATGCGAGAAGCCATTCTTCAAGCGGGAGGCGAAGTACATTTTCATGCGAAGTTAACGAATATCTCGATTTCAAATAATGCGATTACGGGTATAGAAATCAATGATTCTAAGAAATTTGAATTTGATAAAATAATACTAGCCACCGGCCATTCTGCGCGTGATATATTTTATTTATTACACAACAAAGGGATAGAAATTCAGGCAAAACCATTTGCTTTAGGAGTGAGGATTGAGCATAGTCAGTCTTTAATTGATCGCATTCAATATCACGGTAGAATGAACGATGATTTCTTACCTCCGGCCTCGTATTCATTGGTAGAGCAGGTTAATGGAAAAGGAGTTTTTTCATTTTGTATGTGTCCGGGAGGTATTGTTGCTCCATGCGCCACAGAGCAAGAGGAGGTAGTAACAAATGGTTGGTCCCCCTCTAAAAGAAATAACCCGTATGCCAATTCTGGAATAGTTGTAAGTGTTAGTCCTGAGGATCTTTCTAAAGACAATAATGACCCTTTTTTATGTTTGGATTTTCAAAAACAGATAGAGCGTAAGGCATGGGAAATGGCAGGCAAAACGCAACAGGTTCCCGCCCAACGGTTGACTGATTTTATGTCTGGAAAAAAATCAATTGATTTACCCAAAACATCTTATCAACCGGGAGTTGTCAGCGTTGATTTAACTAAATTATTTCCTGATTTTATTACACAACGGCTTCAAAAAGCCTTTGCTGAATTTGGAAAAAAAATGAATGGCTTTGTAACACCTGATGCCGTTTTGTTAGCCCCAGAGTCTCGAACTTCTTCTCCTGTATCAATTCCACGTGATAGGGAATCATTTCAGCATGTGCAAATTAGTGGTCTATATCCTTGTGGTGAAGGTGCTGGGTATGCAGGTGGCATTGTTTCGGCAGCCATAGATGGAATGAAATGTGCTGAAAAAATTGCAGAAATATTAGTTAAGCCCGCGTAAATTTCGGAAAAACAGAAAAGTAACTTACATTTGTTATCAATAAACTATTAAAAGATGAAGCAAAAACAATTATTAACCGCATTTTTACTTTTAATGACAAATATTGTATTTAGTCAAGTTAGTATTTCTGGTGGGGGAAGTATGCTCAATCCTTTCGGAGTCAAGAAATCTTTTTATGGTATTCATTTAGGGGGTGAATTACCTCAGAATAATCAAGTTACATTTTTTGGACGCGTGAGTTATTTTTTTCCAAGGTTTGAAGAGGATTCATTGCAAGCTGTGGCTGTGGGTAAAGATTTCTCTGTTTCACCCTATCAAGTATCTGTAAATTATCTCAATAAAACTAATTATGTTATGGTTGAAGGAGGTACGCGTTCATATATTGGAAATGGATTTGATAATGGCTTTTCAGGATATGGAGGAGGAAAAACAATGTTGATGGTTAACAATATAGGTTCACGCGTTGCTAAATACAATGAAACCAATTATTCACTAGATGAAACTTCATTAGGAAAAGGGACTATCTTGAGTATTTGCCTAGGATTACAAGGAGGATTGAAATATACCATGCCAACATTTGGTACTATTTATTTGGATGCCTCTTTAGACTATATCTTATTTGCTTCACCAAGTAATGGAAATATTCAAACGTCTTACTTTCCTAATCAACGTATTCTTTTCGTAACCTCAATTGGATTTAGAAAAGATTTTTATTAGAAAATTCCACCAAGATTTTATCTTAATTTTATTTAGGTCATCAATTATTTCGTTAATTGATTGATAGCGTAGGTTTTGTGCTTCTAGTAGCCCGTTACTCACCTCCTTTTCTGGCAGTTGGTTGGGTGGCAATCTAAATAGATGTTTGTGGCACATTTTTGATATTATCCGAAATACATCGGTGGGTATATTACCAGAATCCTTAATGGGATAGGTGATTTGAAGATTAGTAAAAACCGTAGGGTTAGGATGAGATAAAGGAAGTTTTCCTGTCCATAAATAAAGGATTAAAATCCCTAATGAAAATAAGTCGCTGGAGTGATTTACACAATTATTCTTTGATAAAACAACTTCAGGGGCTGCAAAACCTAAGGCGAATAAAATCGAGGAATCATGATCAGTTGGATAGTGAAATGCTAATCCAAAATCAATTAGCACAAATTCGGTTGTTCCTTTATGTGTTGTAACTAAAATATTACTTGGTTTAATGTCATTATGAGCTATTTTATGGGTTTTTAAATAATTGAAAATAGGTGATAGGCCGGATAACAGGAATTTTAATCGTTCCAATTTCGGTGTGTTTTGGTTGTTCCACCAACTATCTAATGGTTCCCCTACCACATATTCTTTTAATAAAAAAATAGATTGAGTGTCTTCCCAAAAATCGATGGTTTTTTGTAAAAAAGGCTCGTCGCCTAGAAATTGAGCTTCTTGTTTGATCTTTTCTTGTTGCATTGTGGTATTCTCATTCTTCTTTACCTCTTTTAAAACAAATTTTTCTTGATCTGAATTTCTACTTACCAGAAAAACGGAACTGAATTTTCGTTTTTTTTGCCCACCTAATTCCTTAATTATGTTGAATTTATTCATGGGTTATAGTGAAATGAGAACGCTTTAGAATCGTATTTTTCTTCAAATAAATGAGGGTAGTATTTTCTCATTTCATCATGCATTAATTCAATAGGAACGTCGTTAAAAACACCATATTGATGTTCATATGTCATGTACTTTTGATCATGCACGAATTCTTGAAACAAAGAATCAGAAGTTCCATCCCATCTAAGTACATCAACTTTGTTCACTCTACAAATTCGTGTGTCAAAAGCCGGTGTGCATTTACACCATTTGTTTGCTATAAATACATCAACATAACCATGAAAAACAATTTCTGGTCTTTTTAAGTAGTGTGTTAATTTTTCGACACCAATATGATTTTTAACAATGGCAAATCCAAGTCGAGAAGGTATTCCAACCTTTCGAAAACAAGCAGCTAAAACAATGGCTTTTTCAACACACCAAGCTCTTTTCTTAGAGACAATTGAACTGGCTTGAAGGGAATCATTTCTCAGGTCTAAGTGGTATGGATCATATAAAAATGAGTCACGTACAAATTCGTACAAGTGAATGGCATTTTCTTTTTCGTTGGGAACCGAATGAAACTTGTTAAAAAAAACATCAAATTGGGGATTATTAAAGTTGAGATATTTCGTTTCTTCCAAGTAGCTTTGCATAGTACGAAATTACAATATACAAGCCCAAGATGAAAATTTTTGACCAGCCATTTGACGAAAACTTTATGCAAAGTCCTGTGCCATTGTTGGTGAAATTGAAAAGATTAATTCTTGGAGATGATATTCCTGTAATCTATGTGCGGTACTTTTTTTATATCAATTCCATTATTGCACTGATTTTTTTTATTTGGCATCTATTGGGAGGAATATCTGTTTTTTTTCGCTCTTTGATATTTAATCAAAAACAAATTCAAGTAGATCAATTAATCTCGGCTAATTCTCAGAAATTGGGATATACATTTGACCAATTAATATGGGCGTTAAAAGTACATCATATTCTTTCCGTCTTTATTTGGCTGGTTATTATGGTTGCTTTAGTTATGTTCTGGAGAAGAAAACAAAACACCATTTTTTACTTGCTTTTTTTGTTTTTGTTTTATTTTTTACAAGGAATTTATTTCTTCGGATGGGATTTTATTACAAAAGAATTAACCCCCTTTGATTGGAGTTTACTTTCACTTTTTACACTATTAATACTAGTGGATAAACTTATCCCAGTGATTATAGAAAAGGACTAGGTATATTCTTTGAAAATTTTGTTTAACCATCGAAGCATTAAAAACATCATGAGTGATGCAATTGTTAAAAATGCTGCGTTAACCCAGAAAAAGTTTGCTTTATCAGAGTAACCATCCCATAAACTACTTAGTACTCCAGATAGTTTGTTTCCAATTGAGGTTGCCAAAAACCATCCACCCATCATTAAAGCTGTAATCCTTGGGGGACTTAATTTACTCACTAGAGAAAGACCCATAGGACTCAGAAATAATTCTCCAATGGTAATAACTGCATAAGATGAAATAAACCACCAAGAACTTGCTTTTATAGTTCCATTTGCATTGTATTCTACGGCCCAAACCATCACAAGGCAAGACAAAGCTGAAATTAACAAACCAATAGCAATTTTAGCGGGAGTTGATGGTTCTTTTCCATTTCTTCTTAAAAAAGCAAAGAAAGCTAACACTAATGGAGTCAATGCAATTACCCAAAATGGATTTACCGACTGAAATAAATTTGTATTGAATAGGAATAAATTACTTCCCTCTTTAGGAAGTTGATCATTGGGCATGTTTTTAAAATAGGATGGGTAATTAAATTCCTTTAATTTTTTATCCTTCACCCTAAATTGTTCATCCATAACCACCACACTATCTTTTGCGTATGTGATGGTATCCACTAATTGTAAATTACTCATAGTGGAAACCATAGATGTAGGAATTTCTCTATCCGTATATCGATCTGCCCATGTATTTAACGTAGAACCATTTTGTTTGAAAACCGCCCAAAAAGCGATTACAACGGAAAATATGGCTAACATAGCGGCCATTGGCTTTTTCTCCTCAGCTGGTGCTCTGTAAAGAAGGTTTCCATAGAAGAAAATTACC
Organism: uncultured Lishizhenia sp.; assembly: GCA_964612725.1. GTDB lineage: Bacteria > Bacteroidota > Bacteroidia > Flavobacteriales_D > Crocinitomicaceae > UBA952. Next base: position 6,930 of record CAZTFG010000052.1, read on the forward strand.
GGAATACATCCAAATAAAAAAGCATCGGTGCTATGAGATCCTACTATTGGTTCAGGTAAGAAATAACCGATTACGCCAAAAGCTAATGCAGGAAATAATACCACACCAAAGATTTTCAATAGAGGCATATCATTGGGTGATTTCGGCTTAATCACGTCCACTTCTTTGATATGTTTTGTTGCAAACCAAAAAATCGCCAATCCAACAAACATTCCAACGCCAGCAGCCATAAATGCAGCACCCCAACCCAGCATGTTATATAATGCTGCACCAAAGAAATTACAAACGAATGCGCCGATATTTATTCCCATGTAGAAAATATTATATCCTTCGTCTTTTTGATTTTTATATTGTTCGTTGTTGTACAAATTACCTAACAAGGAAGATATGTTCGGTTTAAAAAACCCATTTCCCATGATTACCAGAAACATTGCAATATACAAGGTATTCAGATCATGAACGGCCATTAAGCAATATCCCGCTCCCATCATTAATCCGCCGATATTAATGGACAGACGGTACCCTAAAACCCGATCCGCTAGTAATCCACCAATAAAGGGAGTAAGAAATACGAAAGCGATAAATGTACCATATAAATCAGAAGCTTCAGATTCGGTCATCCCGAAACCGTCCACTGCATCTTTCAAATACAGGGTGAAAATCCCGATCATTAAATAATAACCAAAACGTTCCCACATTTCAGAAAGGAACAAGAAAGGTAATGCTTTCGGGTGTTTTTTAAAATTGAACATAGAATCTAAGGATTATTTTTATCGGATTCCGTTCATCATTTTTAATAACTTATTCGAAAGGAGGAATAAAATTACTGCTGCAACTCCTGCCATAACTACGAACACCATGAAAAATGTATATAAAGAATTCACTGTGATTCCAAACAAGGATTTTTCTTTTACTGTGGCTTTACCAGCTAATTGTTCATAAACAGTGGTTTTGATTTGTTCATCCTTGATTTTATCGAATTTAACTGAAGAGATCGGTAAACTTTCAATATTGTTGATTTTCTCAGTATTTTCAATGGTTTTATTATCCTTTTTACTTTTGTCAACCAATTTTAGTTTGTATTGTGTTTCTAATGAAATAACTTGTTCAACACTTACCATTTTTTCCGGGTATAATTTACTTAACATACCAGCAAAATCATTAGCCATAGCATTACTCATGAACCAGATTCCCATTAATAATGAACCTAGCCTAAGAGGGGATAAACGAGCTACCATTGATAAACCAATTGGCGATAAGCAAAGTTCACCCATTGTATGAACCAAATACATGCTTAACAACCAGAACATACTCGTTTTTGCTGAACCTTCAATTCCTTGAACGCCAAATGCAATTATTAAATATCCAATCGCTAATAAGAATAAACCAAAGGCTTGTTTGATAGGTGAGGCAGGTTCTCTGTTTTTCTTACCTAAATATCCCCATAAAATCGCGAATAATGGAGCTAAAACTATGATGGCTAATGGATTGACAGATTGAAAATAAGAAGCAGGCATCTCCCATCCAAAAATAGTGCGATCTGTTTGTTGATCAGCAAATAATGTCAAAGAAGCACCGGCTTGTTCAAATGCAGACCAAAAGAAAATCACAAAAAAAGCGATAATGTAAATTACGATAATACGTTCTCTTTCAATTTTATTTAAACTCGGATCAGTTATTACAAATCCTGATGCTGCAATAGAGGTTGCAAAAATGAGCGTTGAAACAAAGTTGAATCCAAGACCGAACATGAAACCTAACCATAATAAAGCGTAAACGGATAACCATAAAGCTAATCTTTTAAAGTCAAAGCCTGAATTAGTTTTTTCTTCCGTTTTTGTTTCAATTTCTTGAGGTTTTGGTTTCATTCCAACAGGTTCTCCAGTAGCAGTTACAATGTATTTGTTTTTTAATAATTCAAACACGATTACACCTATAACCATTCCTACTCCTGCAGCGAAAAATCCCCAGCGATAATCAATTTTTTCAGCAAGTGTACCACAAACTAAAGGAGAAAAGAATGCGCCTAAGTTAATTCCCATATAGAAAATAGAAAATGCTCCATCAACTCGTTTGTCTCCTGGCGCATATAACTGATTTACCATAGTTGAAATATTTGGTTTGAAGAAACCGTTACCAATGATTAGTGATAATAGCCCAACAAAAAAAGTAATCGAAGCGAATGACGTTCCTAAAGAACTGGCACTAAAAAACAACATGAATTGTCCTATTGCCATAATTATCCCACCGATAAAAATTGATTTTCTATTTCCCCAATAACGGTCAGAAATATACCCTCCAATTAATGGTGTTAGATAAACTAAACCTGTATAATTACCATACAATCCGGAAGCGAAATCGGAATCCCATAGAAGCGCTTTTGTCATAAATAACATTAAAATTGCTCGCATTCCATAATACGAGAATCGTTCCCACATTTCAGTTACAAACAACAAATAGAGACCCTTTGGGTGACCTTTTTGAACAGAATTTTCCATATTTAGTTTTTAAGTTTCAGGCTCGAATTTACTAAAAAAAATGAGAGTTTTGTATTATTTTAACAATACCTTCATTTTTAGGTGAATTTCTCCAAGTTGTTTCAACAATTTTTCGGTTTGTTTGTCATTCAATAATGAGAAAAGTATTTTTTTTGTTTTTTGTTGCGTTAATTAGTGCTTCATGTGCACAACAATCCACTTTATCATCAACAGATACCGGTCAATATCCGGATAGTTTGAAGATTAAAAAGTCTGATGCGGAATGGAAGAAAATTTTACCCAAGGAGGTATATGATGTCACAAGAAAACAAGGAACAGAATGTGCCTTTACAGATAAATTTAAAGAGAATAAGGAAGAAGGTATTTATTGTTGTTATTGTTGTGGGTTAGAGCTTTTCAAAAGTTCTCACAAGTTTAACTCAGGTACAGGATGGCCGAGTTATTTTCAAGTATACAAGAAGCAACATGTGATAATTGAACGGGATACATCACTTGGAATGATACGAGATGAGGTATCTTGTGCTCGATGTGATGCCCATTTGGGACATGTATTTACGGATGGGCCAGAGCCAACCGGATTGAGATATTGTATCAATTCCGTAGCTTTGGTTTTTAAAAAAGTTGAAAAATGATTCAAGAAGCTACTTTTGGTGCCGGATGTTTTTGGTGCGTTGAGGCCTGTTTTAAAGATTTGAAAGGAGTAATCGATGTATATCCGGGATATACGGGCGGACAAACAATTAATCCTACTTATAAAGAAGTTTGCTCAGGAAACACGGGGCACGCTGAAGTGGCAAGGGTAATTTTTGATGACACGATTGTTTCATACGATCAACTTCTCGAATTATTTTGGTTTGTTCACGATCCAACTCAATTAAACCGACAAGGTGGAGATATTGGAACTCAATATCGATCCGTTGTTTTTTATCATTCACCTGAGCAAAAGGAAAAAGCTGAATTTTATATGAATCAGTTAACTCAAGGCCAAGTATGGTCCGAACCTATTGTAACAGAAATAGCTCCAGTATCCACTTTTTACAAAGCAGAAGAATATCATTTTAATTACTTCGCATTGAATCCGGAAAACCCATATTGTCAATCCGTGGTGCGGCCGAAAGTGGAAAAATTTAAAAAAGTTTTTGCTGACAAGTTAAAATAAACTGCCAGGTCAGGCAATTGAAATTAGTTCCTCCTCAATTAATGAGTGACCGTTCATTCTTAAAAATAATTGAATTAAAGCAATCACGTCTTTTTCGCAATAACGACTGATGCGTTCTAAATTATTTTCTTCGTAATAAACACGTGCTACGTCAGCGCCTGAAATATCGTCCTTGGGCGTAGGTATTTGAAACACATGACAAAGCAAAGCTAAGGAAGTATAGGCTTTATAATCACCAAATTTCCACAATTCCATGGTGTCCAAATGATTTACTTCCCACGGTTTTTTACCCGCTAAATTTAAAATGGCTGGAATTTTTATCCCATTAATCAACATTCTACGACATATATAAGGAAAATCAAATTCTTTGGCATTATGTCCACATAAAATATGATTTGGACTAGAGAAATGATCTTCCAACATTTTTTTGAATTGCCGCAATAATGTTTCTTCATCCGCATGATCAAATGATTTTAATCGCATGGTTCGTTCACCGGTTGAAGTGCTGCGAATATATCCCACTGAAATGCAGATTATTTTTCCAAATTCAGAAAAAATACCCGCTCGTTCGTTATAGATTTCATCGTAGGACTTTAATTCGGTTTTTTGTGCACGGGTTTTCGCTTCAAATAAGTGTTTGGTGGTTTCGTCAACCTCTTGATACAAATAGGTTTGTGGTACGGTTTCAATATCCAAAAAAAGGATATTTTCTAATTGAATTTTATCTAACATAAGTAAGTATTTTACTTGAAGTTAGTAAATAAAAATGAAATAGATGTAAAATATCCGATAAAAAATACTGATTTATCTCTATTAATTCTTAAGAATTAACTTATTTGGAATAATCTTCATAATCTTCCGTGATGTCTTGCTGAATTTTAGCTGCAACCGTAATGGGAACAAATTCCACTACTACATTGGTTTTATCCAAGCCGAAATCTTCTGCTGGTTTTAATCCGGTAGATTTTACGAAACGATAAGCCTTCACGCAAAGTTTTTGGAAAGCAGTTAAATCATTATCCGTTGAAATACGAGAGTTCAGTACAACAAATTTAAAATCAGGCTCGTTAAAACGCCCTTTCATGCTTTGAAAAACACTATCGCCAGAGATTTCTCCTTTTTCCACCATTTTATCGTGGATTTTACGAATCAAGAATTCCGTTCTGTGTTCTTCTTTAAATCCAAATTGTAAGGTAATGTAATAGGCTGATTTGTCAATGATTTCATTTACTGAATAATGCACGCCCCACGGTTCAGCCAAGATTTCCACATGAACGAACCAATAAACTCCCGCTTTTCTTGGTTTTTTTCTAAACAAAGCATAGAATACGGTTGAATCCAAATGCTTGCAATCGGTACTTCGCGTTGGAAATACAATATTGGTGGCCTCGAAAGACATATTGGTATCATTCTGAAGAGCTGTAATCAATGGAATAACTTGATCCATCGGTATATACTCTGTGATTGATGAACGTAATTGGCGTGCCTTGAAAAACAAAAATAACATAATAAAAAAGGCAATTGCTAAAATTAGAGTAAACCAACCTCCATGCACAATTTTACCTAAATTGGATAGTAGAAACACTCCTTCAATAATCAAGAAAATACCAAACAAGAACATATAAAATCCTTTCGCTCTCGGGTATTTATAAAGTAGAAGTAAACCTAATAAAAGGGACGTCATTACCATATTAATCGTTATAGCTAAACCATAGGATGCTTCCATCGCAGTGGACTCTTTAAAAATTAAAATAACAACTATACATCCTGCCATGAGAAACCAATTCACAAATGGAATGTAGATCTGCCCTTTGTGATTCGTTGGGTATTTTACTTTTAAGTTCGTCCAAAGTTTTAATTTAATCGCCTCATTCATCAAGGTGAATACTCCTGTTATTAAAGCCTGAGAAGCAATAATCGTAGCGGAGGTTGCAATAATAATCGCAAATGGTATCATGTCTTTTGGAACCATGGCGTAAAATATCGTTTCCTTTTCTGCTAATTTGAAACCGTCACTTAAACATAAAGCAGATTGACCTAAATAATTAATTACTAAAAAGATTGAAACAAATGACCAGCTAATTCGAATGTTTCCCTTGCCACAATGTCCCAAATCCGAATACAGGGCTTCAGCCCCAGTAGTACATAAAAATACAGAACCCAAAACCCAAAACCCTCCTTCCACATTAATGACAAGGTTGTAGGCATACCAAGGATTGAAAGCATTCAATACTTCCAAGTTTTTAGAAATATTTATAACACCCAAATACCCTAGAAAAATAAACCATACAAGCATTACCGGGCCAAAGGCCTTTCCAATTAGATCGGTACCAAATTGCTGAACGGAAAATAATACAAGAATAATTCCGATTACAATGGGCATGATAGGTAAATCTGGGTTCACGTTACCAATTCCCTCAACCGCAGAAGAGATAGAAATTGCTGGTGTGATGAATCCATCAGCGAGAAGTGTGGCACATCCAATTAATGCAGGAAGAATAATCCATTTTTTCTTGTCTTTCAATAAAGCAAAAAGAGCAAAAGTTCCACCTTCTCCTTTGTTATCAGCATTTAATGCAAAGAAGATATATTTTACGGTTGCCAACAAGATCAAGGTCCAAATTACAGAAGATAATCCTCCCATAATCAAATCTTCATTGAAGTTTTTTCCACCTCCGGTAATTGCATTGAAAACATACAAAGGTGAGGTTCCTATATCCCCAAAAACAATTCCAATGGTAATTAGTACTCCTGCTAATGATTTTTTGTGTAATGAATCTGACATAATGGACGTAAAATTATCTAATATCTTAAATTAAAGGCACAATTTTCCTGTTTTTTTTAACGTAAACAAAAGGCAAGCACAGCATCTACAAATTCATCCGGTTTTTCGGCATGAACCCAATGTCCTGCTTGAGAAATAGTTATATACTGACTATCAGGAAAAAGGTTTTCAATTTCCGGAATATCTTCATCTAAAATGTAATTCGATAATTCGCCGCGAATGAAAAGAGTAGGAGTAAATACTTCAATTTCAGGTAGTGGAGATAAAATGAGGGGCATTGAATTTTCTAAAACATCCACATTCATGCGCCAAGCTAACTTTCCTTTTTCTTTCCAGTATAAATTTTTAAGTAAAAACTGTTTGACTCCTTCTGAATCAATGTAATGACTTAGTTGTTTTTCTGCTTCACCGCGTGATGCGACATCCTCCAATTTTACCGAATGAATCCCTTCTAAAATATGTTGATGATGAGGCGGATATTCTTTAATCCCCATGTCAGCTACAATCAATTTGCTAATTGATTTTTCATGAGCTTGAACTATGTGCATAGCTACTTTCCCCCCCATGGAATGTCCCAAAAGAATGGTTTTTTCCAGTTTTAGTTCTTGCATCAATTCAAATACATCTTCAGCCATGGAAGCATAACTTGAATCAGTTGACCATGCAGAATGACCGTGATTTCTTAAGTCTACAAGTATAACGCGAAAATAAACAGCGAATTTTTTGGCTTGGGTTTGCCAATTATCTGAAGATCCAAATAGGCCATGAAGAATTACTAACGGTTGTCCTGAACCAATTTCGCGATAATTTAATTTCATTTGGAAGGTGCTGAAGAACCGATTTTTTCAGATTTTCCGCCATGTGTGGTAAACTGACCATCATTCAATTTTTCAATAAGAGCTACTATTTTTGCTTCATCAATTTTTTTGTCATCATAGGAAATTTTAGTCACTTGTTTTTCTGCCTCTTCTACCCAAACAAATTCAACCCGTGAAACAGCACCTGTTTTTTTTAACCCTTTTCGAATCGAGCCTCCGCAGTTCATTTCGCAAGACATTCCTTCGATTTCAACAGTTAGCATGCGATTTGGAACAACGCTAATTTCAGTTTTTTCCTTTTTAGGACTTGCGTTTTTAACAATAATCTTCTCTTCCTGTGTAGTGCAAGAAACAAATGCCATCACTAATAACAAGGCGGATACAATAGTTTTCATTCGTTAAATTTGATTCAAAATTACAAAATAACGGGTTGTTAACGTTCAATTTTTCGGTTTTCTGTTGTATCTTTGCTGAAAATAATTGCTATGAAAAAGTTTTTAGTTTTGGCTTTACTAACTTTGGTTGTTGTTTCTTGTGGGAAATATGAGGAAGGCCCAGGATTTTCATTGATTTCAAAGAAAAATCGTATTACGAATACTTGGACATTATCTAAAGTTGAAGTAAATGGGCAAGATCAAACCCCCTTAAGTTCAACGTATACTATGAAAATGACTTTAAAAGATGATGAGACACTTTCAGCTAATTATACGATTTTCACTGTTCCATATACGACCACTGGAACATGGGCGTTTAATGCAGATAAATCATCATTGATTTTAACAGATAATTCGGGTACGTCGACAAATACTATTGTTAGGTTGACCAATAAAGAAATGAAACTTCGTCAAATAGCTAATGGCGATACAACAACAAATACGTTTATTGTACAATAAATAGTAAAAGTTTTTTGGCTCCGTGGCGCAACTGTATAGCGCACTGGATTTCGGCTCCAGCGGTTGCAG
>CAZTFG010000053.1:0-14797 GCA_964612725.1 uncultured Lishizhenia sp.
ATGCTCATCAATCTTTTGTTTTGAAATCAGCATTAGTTTATTCTCAAAGTGCTGGTAATCTATCTATTGCTCTGCAAGATGAATTAGGGGCAACTTTACAAACAATTACGGCAGCAGTTCCGGCGGGAGAAAGTAGAGTAAACTTGAATTTTAATGTACCTGCTGATAGCAACCTTAGAATTGGTGTTACAGCTATGACTACAACTGGTTTATATCGAAATAATAATTCAGCAACGTATCCATATGAAGTACCTGGAATCATGACTATTATTGGTGCATCAGCTGGAGCTTCATATTATTACTATTTATATGATTTAGAAATTTTATCTCAAAATGGAACATGCACAAGCCCCCGAATTCAGGTAGATGCCGTGGTTGAACCATGTTCTGCGATAGGTGAAAATATTGCTTTCAGTAATTCAATAAATCTTAGTCCAAACCCAAATAATGGCAGCTTTGATGTTTCCTTCGAACTTAAAAATACAGGAGATGTAAAAATTGATATCCTTAATTTAGTGGGTCAAGAAGTTAATCAATTTTCTTTAAAAGGAATGACAGGAAAAATCAAACAGCATGTAGAATGCAAAAATCTTTCAAAAGGAGTATATTTACTTAATATTACCTATGAAGGAAAACAGTATACCAAAAGATTTATTAAAGAATAATTCAATGATACTATCAAAATGGCTCTCGATACTCTTTTGTTTCGGGAGCTTTTTTATTGTAGGGCAACCCCAATTGATAAATTACAATCAAACTAATTCTCCTCTTCCATTTAATACGGTGAGATGTATTGCCATTCAAAATAATATAAAATGGTTTGGAACGGATGATGGATTAGCCCGGTTTGATGATCAAAATTGGACAATATATAATTCTTCTAATAGCCCTCTTTCAAGTAATGACATTCGAGCTTTGACCGTGGAAAATGACTCAATAATTTGGATAGGTACGATAAGCGGAGGACTCTATCAATTTGACGGGAATAATTGGATAAATTACACCGAATTCAACTCAGGACTATTAGATAATTTGGTACGTGGTATAGAAATCGACCAAAACAATAATATTTGGTGCGCCACAACGGAGGGAATAGCTATGTTTGATCGTGTAAATTGGTATCATTGGACAATTGCTAGCCATGGATTACTTACCAATAACATCACTTCCATAGGGATTGGATTTCAAAATGAAAAATACATTGGGACGATAAATGGCGGATTGGATTATTTTACGCCTGATAACCAACTTACCATTCATAGTATTGTTGAATCTGGATTACCTGATAACTCAGCCTTGGATATTGACATTGATGCAAATGGAAAACCCTGGTATGCTACTCCAGCTGCTGGGTTGGTTACAGATCTTGGAAACGGTGGGCCATGGGACCGATTTAATTTAAGCAACTCCCCTATTCCAACCAATGGCCTCACGTGCTTAGCAATTAATCCGGTAGATCAGCGTATTTTTATGGGTACGGAACTATATGGAATTATTGTAAAAAAAGGAAACATCTGGTTGAGTTATAACATGGACAACATCGGCCTTCAAGATAATTACATTACCTCCATAGCCCATGAAAGCAATTACGTAAAATGGGTCGGAACCTTTGATCATGGTGTAATTAGGCTCGAGGAAAATAATGCCGGTATTGAAATGTTGACTCAAAACGAAATAGAGGTTTACCCAACCGTATTAACCAATGATCAAACATTTACGGTACAATCATCTCATGAAATATTTCAAATAGGACTGATCAACGAACTAGGTCACGAAATACAAATTGATTGGTCTGATCTAGGAAAAATAAAGATACCAAATACATTTTCAAGAGGAAACTACTTCCTACAGATAAAAACGAATCAAGGTATTTTTAGAAAAAAAATTCTTGTGATATAACCTGAACTTATTTTTTCTTTGATTCAATTTCGCTACTCAACATGGCTTGAATTTGACGCATGGTTTTATCCATACCTTCAGCACTACCATCCAAGAAAATAGTATTTCCCTTTCCATATTCAGCAAAATTCTTAATTGCCTCCGTCCACATAGAAAACAAAATCACATTGGTATCCAAATTGGCTTGCTTCATTTCTTCGGCTGCCTCACTCATCCCTTTCGCTACTTCTTGTCTAAACAATGCAACACCTTGTCCACGTAGCATAGCTGCTTCTTTCTCCGCCAAGGCAGCAATTTTTATTGCATTTCCCTCTGCTTCGGCAGCTTTAGTCTTGGTTATTAATAAAGCTTGCCCCTCATTTTCAGCTGCTGCTTTTAAATTATTTGAAGCTACCACCTTACTCATACTTTCAATAATAGCTGCGTCAAAAGTGATGTCGTTGATTTGTAAATCCAATAAATGATACCCCCAGGATTCTAACGTGTGGTCAATTTGTTCTTTTACATTATCCACTAATTCGTGTCTCAATCCTAAAATTTCAGATTGTTTTTGACTTGCAACATAGGAACGAATTGACCCTTCAATTGTTCGTATCAATGCTTGCATGAAATCTTTGTTGCTAATAAATTTAAAAGCCACTTTTTTTATGGTTTCCTCTTGCTCGTCCATTACGCTATAAAGCAACATACTTTTGAAATACACATTAGCCTGATCTACTGTAACTGCTTGAAACTCCATTTCAATACTTTGATTTTGCACTGAAATACGCTTAAATACTTTTTCAACAAATGGAATTTTCAATCTCAATCCTGGATGAAGGATTCGTCGATATTTACCAAACATAGTGATGACGGTAATTGTACCCTGAGATACCGTTAATAATCCACTAAGGATTATAACGAGAACCAAACCTATTGCAACAAAAGGAATTTCCATATTCATTTAAATTTTATAGAGTAAATGTACACATATAGTTTGAAAACTAGCGAAAAATTCACTAATAAAAAACACAATTATTCACCTCAACTGGTTCCTTAACAACGCAATGCTTTTTTGGAATTTTCTCAATACTTTTGCTCTATGAGTCAAATCACGTTCAAAAAAGCTACTATATCTGATCTAATCCAACTACAAGAGATAAGCATTTCTACCTTTACTGAAACGTATGCTTCACTGAACACAGAAGAAAATATGGAGCTTTATATTACTGAATCGCTATCAAGGTCAAAACTTTTCTCTGAATTAGAAAATGTTCATTCTGAATTTTATTTAGCTTATCTAGAATTTATTATAATCGGATACTTAAAAGTAAATTTCCCGTTAGCTCATTCTGAAATAATGGATAATGATTCGTTGGAAATTGAACGTATTTACATACAAAAAAGCTTTCAAGGAAAAGGATATGGAAGCACGCTAATTCAAAAAGCAATAGAAATTGCAAAATCAAAAAATTTCAATAAAATTTGGTTGGGTGTGTGGTCAAAAAACAAGAACGCTATCGGATTTTATGAAAACATGGGATTTACTGAATTTAATCAACACGTTTTCAAGTTAGGAGAAGATGAGCAATTGGATTTACTTCTAGAATTAAACATCCCATAATAATCAAGTTAGTTCTTGATTTGCTCTTTGCGTTTTTCTACCGATTTTAATTTATTTTCTTGAGTTGTAATCTCTGACTTTTTAGTTTCTTCTTTGGTTTTTGCTTTTTGAATATCTGATTCTTTTTCGGTTATTTTCTTTTTCAAATCCTCGATATCAGACTTATAATCATTTTGTTCCTTTATCAACTTTTCCTTCTCTCTTTCTAGTTCGCCGAGTATTGCTTTTTCATCTTCAATTTGTTTATCAATACTTGCCTCAGATGCCGCTAATGCAAATTTCTCCATTCTTTTTTTAAAGACCGAATATTGTTCAGCATGTATCGATTTGTCCATGTATGCACCACCTAAATCAACCGCCCAAACAACCGTAATTGGACTATCCTTAGATCCATTGATTTTAGCATATACATCAAACTGCTTCTTCCCCAGCTCTTTTAATTCGCCTAAGGAAACAAAATACTCATTTTTTTTATCATCCAATTTACCATTGAAATCCTTAAGTTCTTTCTTGAGTAATTTTTCTACAATATCCAATTCACCAAATGGAATAGTAACCTGTAAACTTGGTTTTACTCCTGAAATCCCAATACTAAAATCAGTAGAAGCATCGGTTACTGTAATTTTTTGACTCATGACATTGAAACATACCAAGAGTAAGGAAACTAAAAGCAAATTTTTCATATTCTTTATTTCAGTTAAAAATAAGGAATATTTTTAAACTATTTCAACTTCAATAATATCTTTCCAAAAATCAGTTATAGAAATACCAGCACAAGCCAACATTTGTGGAACAATACTAGCAGGAGAAAATCCAGGCGTGGTGTTTACTTCAATCACATGAGGAATATCATTAACGACCATAAAATCGATGCGGGCAATGGATCTAAGTTGCAACAATTGATAAATGTATTTCGCTTGATCTTGAATTTTTAATTTAATTTCATCAGAAACCCTGGCTGGTGTGATTTCTTGAGATTTACCCAAATATTTGGCTTCGTAGTCAAAAAACTCATTTTCGGATGCAATTTCGGTTAATGGTAAGGCAATTAGTCCTTGTTTCGTTCGATAAACGCCGCAAGTCACCTCTGTTCCATCCAAAAAAGATTCTACAACAACTGTTTTTCCTTCAGCAAAAGCAGCATTCATTGCGGGTTCAATTTCCGCTTTGGTTTTAGCCTTTGAAATACCATAACTTGAACCAGAATCCGCAGGTTTAATGAAAACAGGCAAACCCAGTTTTGCAACGATTTCATCCGAAGAAAAATCCTCCGAATGCGTAAATAACATCGATTGTGCAATTGGGATATCAAATGACTTCAGAAATTGATTACAAAACCATTTATCAAAAGACAAGGCCGAAGCGAGCGGACCCGAATTCAAATAGGGTATTCCTTGCATTTCCAACAACCCTTGTATTTTGCCATTTTCACCAGGATCGCCATGAATGTAAACAATTCCTATATCAATTTTGGTTTCTACCTTATTGATTTCAACTGTCATTTTTTGAAGATCAAAAGGCTTGTTTCCCTCTTTTGTTTCAACTTCCCATCCCTTTTTCGTTACAATGATTTTTTGAACTTGGTATCCTGATGGAAAATGATCTTGAATGGTTTGTGCACTTTTAATGGATATTTCAAATTCAGAAGAAAACCCACCACAAAAAATCCCGACTAATTTCATATTTTTTCGAATTAATAAACAAATGTAGTTTTTGTATTAGAAGTAGTTATTCTCACTAATCAAAGTTATTCTCAATTCAAGGTTAATAAGGACTTGTAATATCATTTGAAAATTAGTATTTTCACGGACTTATTTTCAAAAAACATGGTTAAAAAGATTTGGTTTGTCCTGTTTATTTTTTCTACACTAAATTTAGCAGCTCAATTAACCCCACAAAATGGCGTAATTCAATCAACACCGGAATACATTGCTTTTGTGCATGCTACGATTTATTTGAATCCGCAGGAGAAAATTGATAATGGTACAATAATCATTCAAGATGCTAAAATCATCGAAGTAGGTACAAAAATTAAAATACCGCCTACTGCCCTAATTATTGATTGCACGAACAAAGTTATTGTTCCATCTTTTATTGAGCTATACAGTCAAATTGGACTTACTAACGATGCTAAAACGCCAAATCCTGTAAAAGGAGCCACCTATTGGAATGAATCTATTCATCCTGAAATTGATGCTTTTACACTTTTTAATATTGACAGCAAGGCAAATGAAAACCTGCTCAAAATGGGTTTTGGATTCGCTCTCACTCATCAACAAGATGGAATTGTTCGAGGATCAGCAGCCTTGATTTCCTTGGGTGATGAGGAGGTGAACAAACAGCTTATTCAATCTCAAGGAGGTTTATTTTATTCTTTTTCAAAAGGGAAATCACAACAAAGTTATCCTTCCTCTCAAATGGGGTCAATTGCACTATTGAGACAAGCATTTTACGACCTTGAAAGCTACTCTTCTTCTTCTCAGGAGGAACGAAATACTTCCTTGGAGGAATGGAAAAGAAAAATACAACTCCCCTCTTTTTTTAAAACGGATGACAAATGGGAAATTCTGAGAGCAGATAAAATTGCCAAAGAATTTAACCAGCGGTGGAATTATATTGGGACCGGTAAAGAATATGCTTGGCTACCAAACCACAAGGATATTACTGGAACAGTTATTATTCCGATAAATTATCCGGAAGCCTATGACGTGAAAGATCCATATGTGGCTAGACAAATTCCACTGAGTGATTTAAAGCATTGGGAATTAGCCCCATCAAATGCACTAATCCTTTCTAATAATGCAATTCCTTACGCTATAACAACTGATGGAATAAAGCAAGCGGATGATTTTTGGAATAACATTCGAAAAACAATCTCACGAGGATCAACTGTTAATCAACTACTAGAAGCATTAACTACCAAACCAGCCTCCTTACTTGGATTAAGTCAGCGTTTGGGTGATTTATCTCCAGGAAAACTAGCTAGTTTTGGTATTTACTCAGCAGATCCGTTTTTGGAAGGTGGGACTATTTTATCTAGCTGGATTCAGGGGAAAGAAAAAACATTCAAGGTGTTACCTAAAATGGACATGCGTGGACTCTATGCTCTATCACTTGATAAAAAGGAATACCAAATGGAATTATCAGGCACAACTGAAAAGCTAGAGGGAAAAATCACTACCTACAAGACAAATACAGATCCAAAAACGTCCATAAGTAAAACCGACACCATAAAGCAAGCGATTCAAGTAGTTTATCGAGAAAACGATTTGATTATGCAATTCATTCTAGACGATTCTAATTTCAATGGCAGCGTTACCCTGCATGGTAAAGTGTTTGGAAAAGAAGGAGGGATAATTGAGGGAGATGCCTCACTTCCAGATGGTAGAATGAACTATTTTGCCGCCACAAGAACCAAAAAAGCGAAAGAAAAAGAGGAAAAAAACACCCTCGTACCTGACACATCCTACCTAGGTAAAGTTTGGTTTCCCAATATGGGATTTGGAAATGATACATTACCAAAATCAACTTCTTTTGTTTTTGAAAATGTTATAGCATGGACCAATGAGGCAGATGGAATCCTTTCTAATGCAACCGTTATTATTGAGAATGGAAAAATCGCCTATGTTGGAAAAGAAAAGACAAACTACCCAAAAAATGCCATAGTGGTAGACGGTAAAGGAATGCACTTAACCAATGGAATCATCGACGAGCATTCGCACATCGCCATATCAAAAGGAGTAAATGAAGGTGGACAAGCCATAACTGCGGAAGTAAGCATAGGTGACGTAGTAACTTCAGATGACATAAATATTTACAGACAATTGGCTGGGGGTGTAACAGCTGCTCAATTATTACATGGCTCAGCAAATCCCATTGGAGGACAATCAGCCTTGATCAAGTTAAAATGGGGACATAGCCCTCAAGAAATGTTAATCCCTGACGCACCTAAATTCATCAAATGTGCATTGGGTGAAAACGTGAAACAATCGAACTGGGGTGACTACAATACCTCTCGTTTCCCGCAAACACGGATGGGTGTAGAACAAGTATTTTACGACGGCTTCAATCGTGCAAGAAAATACCAAGCTGAGTGGGAAAATTATCAAATTAAAAAAGGCGTAAAACCGAGAAAAGACCTTGAATTAGAAGTGTTGTCGGAAATTTTAAACGGTAAACGATTTATCACCTGTCATTCCTATGTTCAGTCTGAAATTAATATGCTCATGCATGTGGCAGATTCTATGAAAATTAAAATCAACACGTTCACTCATATTTTGGAAGGATACAAGGTGGCTGACAAAATGAAAAAGCATGGTGCAGGCGGTTCAACATTTGCTGATTGGTGGGCCTATAAATTTGAAGTCAATGATGCCATTCCGTACAACGCAAAAATGATGAACGACCAAGGAATTGTTGTTGCCATTAACTCTGATGATGCCGAAATGGGTAGGAGATTGAATCAAGAAGCCGCGAAAAGTATCAAATACGGAGGAATGTCTGAAATTGATGCATGGAAAATGGTGACACTAAACCCGGCCAAATTACTTCATTTAGATCATAAACTCGGAAGCTTGGCTCCTGGTAAGGATGCCGATATCGTTTTATGGGATAATAACCCTCTTTCTGCAGTTGCCAAAGTTGAATTGACTTTGATAGACGGTGCTGTATTTTTTGATCGCAAAAAGGATGAAATACTTCAAAAAAGAAATGATATGGAACGAGCTCGTATTATTTCAAAAATGCACCGCTCTTCCACGCAGGGCGAACCAACAAAAACATTCACTAAAAAAGGAAAGAAACATTTTCATTGCGACACACTGGGTGAAGAAGGAACCGAAGAAGAAAACACTCATTAATACAATTAAAAATGAAACAATTTATATTAATAATCAGCTTGTTTTTTCATGTATTTACCCAGGCTCAGCCTATGAAAATATTACTTATTGATGGGTTTTTACATGTTGGTAATGGGGAAACCATTGATCATGGATTAATTGGAATAAAAAACGGTATAATAACCGAAATTGGTAATTCGCTCACAACAAGCTACAAAAAAACTGATTGGGATACCATAATCTCTTTGGAAGGACAACACATTTACCCCGGTTTTATTGCTGCTAATACTACCTTAGGTCTAACAGAAATTGATGCTGTGCGTGCAACGAGGGATTACAATGAAACAGGTGAATTTAATCCCCATGTTAGAAGTCAAATAGCTTTCAATCCAGAATCCAAGGTAGTTTCTACCGTTTTAACCAATGGCGTTTTACTTTGTCAAGCAACACCGAGAGGAGGAATTGTTTCAGGAAGTTCTTCTATCATGACATTAACGGGTTGGAATTGGGAGGACGCTACGCTTCTTTCAGATGATGGAATTCATGTCAATTGGCCTTCAAGTTTGCAAGGAGGTGGCTGGTGGGCGGAACCTGCTCCAAAGAAAACCAATGAAAATTACGCAAAGCAAAAAAGAGAAATTGAAGATTTTTTCCAATTAGCGGAAGCCTATTCAAAAAAAGAAAAGAAATCTGCTTTATTAGACCAACGTTTGGCAGCAATGAAAGATTGTTTTCACGGTTCAAAACGAGTGTATTTTCATGCCGATGAGATGCAACAAATGCTTGATATCATATCCTTTTGCACTAAATTCAACTTGAAATATCCGGTTATTGTTGGTGGTTATGAGGCTCATTTATTGGGGAAACGATTGAAAGATGCTAACATTCCTATTTTACTAAGAAGAATACATAGTTTACCAGAAAATGAAGATGATCCAATCGATCAGTCTTTTAAAATTCCCTACTTGCTAAAGAAAGAAGGCATCCAATTTGGGATTCAGAATGCAGGAGATATGGAGGCCATGAACGCACGAAATTTACCTTTTCAAGCAGGAACTACAGTAGGCTATGGGCTATCAGAAGAGGAAGCTATACAAGCAATCTCCTTAGACGTCTGCAAAATTATTGGCATAGATAAACAAGTTGGATCCATTGAAAAAGGGAAATCAGCCACTTTATTCGCTTCAAAAGGAAATGCATTAGAAATGAAATCAAATAATGTAAGCCTAATTTTAATTCATGGAAATTTTGCGCCCACCACGAATTTTCAGACGGATTTATACAAAAAATACGAGAGAAAACTGGGTGAAAAAAATCAAAACTAGCAAGTCATTAGATTGTTACGTTTAGTTAAAGTCAAAATAACAATTAGTTAATCACCAAAAATTAAATATTATTTTTAATTTTATCACCACTACTAACTAAACTAACTACTACGCTGTAATGAAAACAATTCTCATTGCCGGCGGATCTGGATTTATTGGAACAAATCTAAGTCGCTACCTTCAAGAAATGGGTCACACAGTCTATGTGTTATCAAGAAAACCCAAAAGGAGAAACCAAATTTATTGGAATGCTCATGAAAAAAAACTAGAAGGTAAGCATCTTGAAAAGATTGAAATTATAATCAATTTAGCGGGAGCAGGTATTGCAGAAAAGCGATGGACAGAAGATCGTAAAATACAATTATTAAAATCTCGTATAGACACGATCGATTATTTATTTTTATCTGCAACAAATTTTCCTAAACTAGAGCATTTTATTACGGTTTCAGGAATTGATTGTTATGGTTTTAATAACAACGGAAAAACACTCACTGAAACAGATAGTTATGGTACAGATTTCCTTTCGAACGTAGTTCAACAATGGGAGGAAAAAGCAGCTCTATTTGCAACAAAAGTAAAAACAACAATCCTACGATTACCTATTGTGTTGGATTTGGAAAAAGGAGCATTACCCAAAATGGCTTCACCTATCAAAAAATGGATTGGCTCCCCTATTGGAACCGGAAAGCAAAATATGAATTGGGTGCACATCGACGATTTAATGGCAGTTTTTAAGCACGTAATTGAAAAATCAATAGAGGGTACTTTCAACATAGTTGGGGGAAGTAATTCAAATGAAGAATTCACGAAAACACTGGCTAAAATATTGAAAAAACCTTTGATACTACCTAATGTACCCGCATTTATCATGAAACTGCTTTTAGGAGAAATGGCCATTTTATTACTAAATGGAAATTATGTTTCAGGTAAAAAATTCATGGATACAGGTTTCACCTTTCAACATACCGAATTGGAAGAAACGTTGAAATCAATTTACTCCAATTAAATCGAATTTTATTCCTGCATTTCTGAATAATCTACAGTTAATTCTATTGAAATAAGTACCTTTGTGCACTCAATAAACCCGAGGCATGAGCACAAAATATACGGAATACAAAGGACTGAATTTGCCGAATATAGCAAATACAGTATTGGATCGATGGAAAAGAGAATCAGTTTTTGAACAATCTATTTCCTCTAGAGAAGGAAATCCCTCCTATGTTTTCTTTGAAGGTCCACCTTCTGCTAACGGTCTTCCTGGCATTCATCATGTCATGGCTCGTTCAATTAAAGATATTTTTTGCCGCTATAAAACACTGAAAGGTTTTCAAGTAAAACGAAAAGCCGGATGGGATACTCATGGGTTACCAGTTGAATTGGGCGTAGAAAAAGAATTAGGGATTACCAAAGAAGATATTGGTTCAAAAATCACGGTTGATGAATACAATGAGGCGTGTAAAAAAGCGGTTATGCGCTACACCGATATTTGGAATGATCTAACAGAAAAAATGGGATATTGGGTTGATATGGAGCATCCATATGTTACCTACGAGCCCAAATACATGGAATCCGTTTGGTGGTTACTGGGACAGCTTTTTGAAAAAGGATTACTTTATAAAGGCTACACCATTCAACCGTATTCACCCAAAGCCGGTACCGGTCTTTCATCTCATGAATTAAACCAACCAGGTTGCTACAAAGATGTTAAGGATACTACGGTTGTGGCGATGTTTCAGGTTGCTTCGACTTCGCTCAAAAACCTGAAAGAGATTTTTGAAAATAATAGTAGTGGATGGAGCTCAGTCGAAATCCACTTTCTCGCATGGACAACAACACCCTGGACTCTTCCATCCAATACAGCATTAACTGTTGGGCCAAACATTGAATACGCGTTAGTTTCAACTTATAACCAATATACCTTTGAACCAATTAACGTTATTTTGGCTAAAAACTTAGTCGGATATCAATTTGGTAAAGGATTTCAATCCGTTGAATCCGCAAGTGAATTGGCAAATTATTCAGCGGGTGATAAAACCATTCCGTTCTATGTTGCTGGAACTTGTTTAGGAAAAGAGTTAGTTGGTATAAAATACGAACAACTACTCCCCTATTGTTTACCTGCTGAAAATGCTGATAAGGCATTTCAAGTTATTCCAGGAGATTTTGTTACGACCGAAGACGGGACAGGTATTGTTCACACTGCTCCTACCTTTGGAGCCGATGACGCCAAAGTTGCAGCCGATGCAGGTGTTCCCCCCATGTTAGTTCAAGATGATAAAGGAAACTTGGTTCCTCTTGTTGATCTTCGAGGAAAATTCAGACCTGAAGTGATTGACTTTGCAGGTATGTATGTCAAAAATGAATATTATGACGAAGGTACTGCACCCGAAAAATCAGTGGATGTTCAAATTGCAATAAAACTGAAAGAAGAAAATAAGGCTTTTAAAGTAGAGAAATACGAACACAACTACCCACATTGCTGGAGAACAGACAAACCTGTTTTGTATTACCCATTAGATTCATGGTTTATTCGAGTTACGGATAAAAAAGAGCGAATGGTTGAATTAAACAATACGATCAATTGGAAACCTGAATCTACTGGAAGCGGTCGTTTT
The DNA here is from genome assembly GCA_964612725.1 of uncultured Lishizhenia sp. GTDB lineage: Bacteria > Bacteroidota > Bacteroidia > Flavobacteriales_D > Crocinitomicaceae > UBA952. The sequence goes on from CAZTFG010000053.1 coordinate 12,281, forward strand.
GGGAAATGGCTAGAAAATGCCAATGATTGGAATTTATCTCGTTCTCGCTATTGGGGAATCCCTATTCCAATTTGGTCTTCAGAAGAAGGAGATGAGCGCATTTGTATTTCTTCTATTGCTCAATTATCTCAGGAATGTGATAAAGCAATTCAAGCTGGATTGATGGAATCCAATCCTTTTGCGAATTACGAGATTGGCAACATGTCAGACGAAAATTACCAAGGGATTGACCTACACAAACATAATGTTGATCAAATCATATTAGTTTCACCATCCGGAAAACCGATGAAACGTGAAGCTGACCTGATTGACGTTTGGTTTGATTCAGGCGCAATGCCTTATGCACAATGGCATTATCCATTTGAAAATAAAGAATTAATTGACAACAGAGAGGGTTATCCAGCAGATTTCATTGCCGAAGGAGTAGACCAAACACGTGGTTGGTTTTATACCTTACACGCTATCGCTACCATGGTTTTTGATTCTGTTGCTTATAAAAATGTGGTTTCCAATGGCCTCGTTTTAGATAAAAATGGTCTAAAAATGTCTAAACGACTAGGAAATGCCATCGATCCATTTACAACCTTAACGCAATATGGACCGGATGCAACACGCTGGTATATGATTACTAATGCGCAACCGTGGGATAATTTAAAATTTGATTTGGAAGGAATCACAGAGGTACAGCGTAAATTTTTCGGAACACTGTATAATACGTATTCATTCTTTTCGCTTTATGCAAATATTGATGGCTTCACGTATGCTGAACCAGATGTTCCCTTATCGAAAAGACCGGAAATAGATCGTTGGATTCTTTCCAAATTGCATTCGTTAATTGCAGAGGTGGATGAAGCGTATAGCAATTATGAGCCAACCAAAGCCGGAAGAGCGATTCAAGATTTTGTAAATGACCAATTATCCAATTGGTATGTGCGTTTATGTCGCCGTCGTTATTGGAAGAGTGATGACCCAACGGATAAGTTGTGCGCTTACCAAACGCTTTATACTTGTTTGGAAACAGTTTCTTTGCTTGCTCCGCCGATTGCACCGTTCTATATGAATCAATTGTTTTTAGATTTAAATCACACAACCGGTAAACATGCGGCTACTTCGGTTCATTTGGCGGACTTCCCGATTTCGAACGTAGATTTCATAGATAAAACGCTTGAAACTCAGATGGCATTGGCACAAGACACCTGTTCGCTTGTACTTGGATTACGTAAAAAACAAATGATTCGGGTGCGTCAACCGCTTCAAAAAATCATGATTCCTGTTTTAAATCAAGACGTTGCGGATAATTTGCACCACGTAAAGGAGTTGATACTTTCTGAAATAAACGTGAAAGAACTTGAATTGCTAGCCGATAGCGGAATGTTGGTGAAAAGTATCAAACCAAATTTCAAAACGATTGGACCGAAATATGGCAAGCAAATGAAATCTATTGCTGATTTGGTAAAAGCTTTTACGGCTGATGATATCGCAGCCATTGAAACTAGCGGTGGTTGGCAAGGTGAACTTGACGGAACAACTGTTACGCTGGAACTATCTGATTTCGAAATTCAAGCCCAAGATATTCCAGGTTGGTTGGTTGCTTCTGAAAATGGATTAACTGTTGCTTTAGACATCACCATCTCACCAGCCTTGTGGTCAGAGGGAATAGCACGAGAAATGGTGAATCGTATTCAAAATATCCGAAAAGAAAGTGGGTTGGATGTAACGGATCGCATACTTGTTGAAGTGGATACCAATGAGAAACTTCAAGAGGCTATTTCAGCAAACAAATCGTATATCTGTGCCGAAATATTGGGAGATGATTTAGTTTTTATAGCATTGGATAATCAAGCTGTTTCAACAGACATCGAAAACGAAGGAGATACAAAAATCCGAATTCAAAAGAACTAAAATTGATTCTGTTTTTGAATTTAAAAGGCTAATTCACCTTTGATATTTATCATATAATGTAATTTTTGCAATGTACAGATTACAATTTAATCTATTTTTGCAATGTTTAGATTGCATTTTTAATATTAATTGCAATGTATAAGTATCAATTTATAGTATTTTATGCTATTTATAGATTGCAAATTGGAAACAAATTAGTACCTTTGTTGGAAATCAATAAGGAATGGAAGACTTAATTGCAACCCATGAGAGTATTCTAAGGAATTTCGAATCTCGGTTTGAACGAACCTTGGACATTGACTGGAATGACCGACTAATTGGACTTACAGGTGCTAGAGGAGTTGGAAAAACTTCATTCCTTATCAATCACATCATCAAAAACCTATCGGCTGAAGCAAAGCCTTTGTACATTAGTATGGATGACATACAAGTATCAACGAGGACCTTAGTTGAATGCGCGGATAATTGGATAAAACAAGGAGGAACGCATCTATTCATTGATGAAATTCACAAATACCCGAATTGGAGTCAGGAATTAAAAAACATATACGACCGCTATCGGAAACTAAAAGTAATTTTTACCGGATCTTCGTTGCTGCACATTCAATCTGGAAA
>CAZTFG010000054.1:0-627 GCA_964612725.1 uncultured Lishizhenia sp.
CAGTAGCAGCGACTTGTTCAGCAGCTGGAACTGCAACAATCTCAAATTACGATGCAGGTCAAACCTATACGTTCACTCCAAGTGGTCCAACCGCAGGAGCTGGAGGTGCTATTTCAGGAATGACGGCAGGAACAAGTTATACTGTAACAACAACGAACGCAAGTACTTGTACATCAGTTGCAAGTTCATCGTTTAGTATTGCAATACCGTTATGTAATCCTACAGCTAATGATGACTCAACTAGTACAAATGAAGAACAACCTGTTGTTATTTCAACTATTCAATCGAATGATACAGATATTGATGGAAATGTAATAACACCAACTATTGATTTGGATCCAACAACACCGGGGCAGCAGACAACAATTACAACTGCTGAAGGAACTTGGGTGTTAAATACAACTACAGGAAACGTCACGTTCTCCCCTGTTACAAATTACAATGGAACAGCAATAATAACTTATACAATCGAAGATAACGTAGGTTTAACCTCGAATACGGCAAATATTATCGTTACTGTAATTCCAGTAAACGATGAGCCGGTGGTTGACAATGATTCAAATACGATATCTGAAGATGGAGGACCGGCAACAGGAGATTTAACTGATGCAGGAGACAGTGATCCTG
>CAZTFG010000054.1:727-14564 GCA_964612725.1 uncultured Lishizhenia sp.
TCGTAAGTGTTTGTGATAATGGGCTTCCATTACCAGCGATCTGTATCAATGATACTTTGATCATCACTGTAACGCCAGTAAACGATGAGCCGGTGGTTGACAATGATTCAAATACGATATCAGAAGATGGAGGACCGGCAACAGGAGATTTAACTGATGCAGGAGACAGTGATCCTGATGGAACACCATTGACTGTTGATACAACACCAGTGAGTGGACCAAGCAATGGAACCATCACGATCAATTCAGACGGAACATATTCTTACACACCAAATGCAGGATTTAATGGTCAAGATACAATAATCGTAAGTGTTTGTGATAATGGGCTTCCATTACCAGCGATCTGTATCAATGATACCTTAATTATCACTGTAACGCCAGTAAACGATGGGCCAAATGCAACTATCGATATAGCTACAACTACTGAAAATAATTCAGTGGTAATTTCGATTCTAACCAATGACACAGATAGTGATGGGAATATCGATACTACTTCAGTTACAATAATCGATTCACCTTCAAATGGTACTGTAACTGTTGATCCAATAACAGGTGCTATTACATACACGCCTAATACCGGATTCACTGGTACAGATACGTTGATCTATCAGGTTTGTGATGATGGAACTCCGCTACCGGAACTATGTGATACTGCAATAGTAATAATTACCGTTTTATCATGTCAAACTGATTTAACCGCTGATTGTGACGGAGATGGAGTTACCAATGGTGAAGAAATTGATCCTGATGGAGATGGAATTCCTGGGCCAAACGGAACAGACCCAAGTAATCCATGTTCATTTGATTTAGCAAATCAAGATCTTGGTTCAGTAAGTCAAGCATGGTTGGATGCAGATTGCGATGGAGATGGCGTTGCAAATGGTGAAGAAGTAGATCCTGATGGTGATGGGATTGTGGGACCAAACGGAACAGACCCAAGTGACCCATGTTCATATGATGTATCAAACCAAGATTTAGGCTCAGTAAGTCAGGCGTGGTTGGATGCAGATTGCGATGAAGATGGTGTAACAAATGGAATAGAGATAGATCCGGATGGAGATGGAATTGCCGGACCAAACGGTACAGACCCAAGTGACCCATGTTCATATGATGTAGCGAACCAAGATTTAGGTTCAGTAGGTCAAGCATGGTTAGATGCAGATTGCGATGGTGATGGATTAACGAATGGAGAGGAAGTAGCAGGAGGAAGTAATCCAAATGACCCATGTGACCCGAATTCTACATTACCTGGATGTTCGTCAGGAGTTGATGTACCTGAAGCATTTACACCTGATGGTGACGGAACAAATGAAAACTTCGTAATAACAGGTATCGAAAACTATCCTACTAATAAGTTAATTGTATTAAATCGTTGGGGAAATGAAGTGTTTTATGCTGAATCCTATTCTAACACATGGAATGGTGTAGCCAACAGAGGAGTAATTATTGGGGATGGATTATTGCCAACATCCACTTATTACTATATTCTAGATTTGAATGGCGATGGAGAGCAGATAATCAAAGGGTATGTTTATTTAAAAAGATAATTTGATCGAAAAATAAAAATTATGAAATCACTCATTTTAATTTGTATTGTTATTTCTTCTTCAGCTTTTTATGCTCAACAAGATCCGCAATTCACTCAATATTTTGATAACGCTCTTTTTGTTAATCCAGCCTATGCGGGAAGTACAGGGAGATTAACCGCAACTAGTATTCATAGAGAACAATGGGTCGGATTTGATGGCAGGCCAAGTTCAACAACCTTAAGTTTGCATACTCCACTTTCTTATGAGTCGGTGGCACTTGGGATAACAGCAGTTAGAGATGTAATTGGACCAATCAATCAATCAATGATATATGGAGATTTTTCATATACGCTTAAATTGACTCAGAAGTCTAGATTGGCCTTTGGATTAAAAGCGGGATTGAATATCTTATCTTCTAAAACAGATGCTCTACAAACCACACAGGGTAATGATCCTAATCTTGTTCAAAACATCCAGAATAGAATTAATCCAAATGTTGGGTTTGGACTATATTACCATACTCCTCACTTTTTTGTAGGGGCATCCACTCCAAAATTAATTGAGCAATCCATAGATGGATCAAAAACGAATGTGGAGAAACGCCATTATTTTGCAATTGCAGGTGGTATATTCAATATACACAGGGATTGGAAAATTCGTCCAACGGGTCAGTTGAAAATGACGGTGAATGCTCCAATGAGTATTGATATGTCATTAACGGGGATTTATAGAGATCAAATATTTTTTGGGTCCATGTATCGATTGAATGCTGCGTTAGGAGTATTTGCACAATATCAAATCACGAAACAATTTCGATTAGGCATTGCAACAGATTTTTCAACCACAGCCATTCGTAAATACAATTATGGAACCTATGAGGTTTTACTTTCTTATGATTTTATATACAATCGCAAAGGAATTCGTTCACCTCGATATTTTTAAAAACACATAAAATGAAATTTTTTATTGCACTTTTATTTGCTATAACCGTTACCAGTATTAGTTTTTCGCAAAGCGGTAAATTAAAAAAAGCAGATGATTATTATTCTAAGTTGTCTTATTCTTTGGCAGCTCAACTATACGAAGATTTACTAGCTTCACCAATCGTAAATGCTGAAATGAAGGCTAAACTAGCATTTTGTTATTATAATCAAAATCAATTAGAAAATGCTTCTAAAATGTTTGCGGAGGCTGTTAAATCTGGAGATATTGCAACGGATTATTACTTTTATTATGCTCAGGCATTGAAGCAAATGGGGAATTATTCTCAAAGTAATTCATACATGCAAACTTTTTATGATAAAAAGAAAAGTGATAAAAGAGCCATATCTTATGCTCAAAATAAATCCTATTTGGAAACCATAGAAAAGGAAGGGATTCATTTTACGATCAACAATGAAAAGTATAATTCTTCTGAAGTGGATTTTGGATCTTATCAACATGCGAAATCGAACCAACATTATTTTGTTTCTTCGCGAAAAAAAGCGTTAATTCAAAATTATTGGTCTTGGAATGGGAATCGTTTTCTTGATTTATACACGGTTAAGAAAGAAAATGGTCGACCATCCTATTTTTCTGTTTCAGTGAACACAAAATTTCATGAAGGTCCTTTGTGTTTTTCAAAAGACGAATCAGTTGTATTCTTTACAAGGAATAACCTTGATAAAGGGAAGAATCGCAGAGATGACAAAGGAATTCAAAACTTGAAATTGTATAAAGCGGACGTAGAATCATCCGGTAAATGGAAAAATGTCCAAGAACTTTCATTGAATTCCAAAGAATATTCGGTTGGTCATCCAGCACTAAGTCCAGATGGCAATTATTTATATTTTGTTTCTGATATGCCTGGTGGATTTGGTGGAGCAGATATTTATCGTTCAAAGATTAATCCAGATGGAACAATCGGAAATCCTTCTAATTTAGGAGCTTCTATAAATACAGAAGGACAGGAAATGTTTCCTTGGTTATCAGCGGACGGTTTATTGTTTTTTTCCTCGAATGGTCATATTGGATTGGGTGGTTTAGATGTCTTCGTTTGCACAGTTGAATCTGACGGTAAATTTGCTAATTTAACCAACGCGGGCAAGCCGTTGAATAGTCAACGTGATGATTTTGGTTTCAATTTTAATCAAGATGGATTAACCGGTCATTTTTCTTCAAATCGAGAAGGGGGCAAAGGTTCCGATGATATTTATAGTTTTGAAATGACTCGTCCTTTTGTATTTAAAGTACTGTTAACTGGTCGTGCATTGGATAAAGACAATAATTTGGCTTTGGCAGGATCTGAAATTGTATTAAAAGATAAGTCAGGAAAGATTGTAGCTACGACGATTGCGGATAAAGAGGGGAATTATTCTTTTCAAGTAGAACCTAATTCATCATTTACGCTTCATGCAAAGCAAATTGATTACACAGAAACATCGGTTAATATTGAAGTTCCGAAAGATAGTCCTCGTAATGTGAAAACAGATGTGTTGTTGGTGAAAGTTCCAAAAATAGCCTTAATAGGTTCTGTAAGAGATAATAAAAGTGGTGAAACTATTGGTGATGTGAACGTGAAAATCACGAATGCATTAACAGGAGCGGTTGTTTTTGAAGGCAAAACCGGAAAAGCCGGCGAATTCTTGCAGGCGTTGGATAATGCTAAAATAAATGATCAGTTGAACTATACCGTATCTTTATCTAAAAATGGATATCTTTCTAAATCAGTTGATTTCAAGCATGCCATTGACAAGGCTGGATTTATCAATATTAATAATACGTTGGATTTATCGTTAGGGAAAGTGGAAGTTGGAGTGGATCTAGCATCCTTAATTGATATAAATCCCATATATTTTGATCGAAATAAATTTGTTATTCGTGCGGATGCGGCCAAAGAGTTAGATAAAATAATAAAAATAATGAATGAATATCCAACCATGGTGGTTGAATTAGGTTCTCATACGGACTGTAGAGGTACGATTCAACAAAACGCAACATTGTCAGATAATCGTGCTAAAGCATCAGCAGAGTATATTAAAAAGAAAATCAGTAATCCAGATCGTATTTATGGTAAAGGGTATGGTGAGTCAAAGCTTAAAAGCGATTGTCCATGCGAGGGAACCGTTAAATCAACGTGTACGGAAGAACAACACCAAGAAAACCGAAGAACTGAATTTTTAATTATAAAAATCTAGTGTTTATCAAAGTCTTTTGATAAATTGTAGGTTGAACAAAATTTAATTACGTAGTTTTGCCTAAACTTAAAAATAGTGTATGCATATTACTGAAAACAGTGTAGTATCATTGAACTACACACTGAAAAATCACGCAACTGGTGAAAAAATTGAAGAAACATCGGTAGAAAATCCTTTGGTTTTTTTATACGGAGTACAAGGAATGATTCCTGAATTTGAAGAACAATTAGCAGGTAAAACAATCGGGGATAAAGTTGATTTTTCTATAAAAGCTGAAAATGCATATGGCACTTTCGAAGAAGAACAAATTGCCATGATACCGGCAAATATTTTTCATGGTGAAGATGGTAAGGTTGATACCGAGTTTTTCTTTATTGGAGCAATGGTTCCTATGTCAGATAATGAAGGCAATCACCTACGTGGTAAAATTCTTGAAATTGATGACGAGCATATAAAAATGGATTTCAATCACCCACTTGCCGGGACGGATTTACATTTTTCTGTAGAGGTATTGGATGTACGTGAAGCTACTCAAGAAGAGTTGGATCATGGTCACGTTCATGGTGAGCACGGTCATCAACATTAAAGAGGTTGATTTATGTCGGTTAATTCAATTGAAAAGCATTTTCATGAAGCGACACAAGTTCTTCAAGCGTTTTCAAATAAAGAGAATTTTATAAAAATCGAGTCTGCAGGTAAAATACTTGTAGATTCGATTATGCAACAAGGTAAAATTATCAGCTGTGGAAACGGAGGATCAATGTGTGATGCTATGCATTTTGCCGAAGAATTAACAGGTAGATACCGAGATAATCGCAGGGCGCTTCCAGCAATAGCTATTTCTGACCCCAGTTATCTTTCATGCGTTTCAAATGATTATGGGTATAATCATGTTTTTTCAAGGTTTATTGAGGCATTTGGTAAACCGGGAGATGTGCTTTTGGCTATCTCTACTTCAGGAAATTCAGAAAATGTACTCAATGCAATTGCTGCAGCTCAACAAATTGGAATGAAGGTTATTGGTTTAACAGGGAAAGATGGCGGAAAAATGGCATCACTTTGTGATATTGAAATCCGTGCTCCATATAGTTCTTATGCAGATCGGGCACAAGAAATTCATATCAAAATAATTCATAGTTTAATTGATTTTATTGAAATTAATCTAGATAAATAAACAATTGTATGGCGAAGAAAAAGATTAGTTCTGAGACTCCAAACGACTCTTTGGACAAAAATCGTCAGATTATTCTGAATTTATTGGCGAATAAGGCGGCATTGAAGCAAGATGTTGCTGATGATTCTGAAAAGATGTTTGAAAAATTCAAACAACACATCAAAGCAGAATTAGATGCACTTCGACCATTGATTACAGATGAACGTATTCGGTTGAGTTATGAAGATCGAGGTAAATTTGAAATCATCGTTTTTGTAGGAAGCGATATGTTAGTGTTTCATTTGCATACGAACATCTTTAAATTGCCAGGTACAAGTCCGCTATGGGGAACTCGCTATTTTGCTAGCAATGAGAATAATGGTTATTTTGCGGTAATCCATGTCTATAATTTCTTGGCGGAATCATATTTAAGAAACCGATATGAAGATCGTGGGAACTTAATTGCTCGAATCATGATGAATCATGAAGATCATTTTATGGTAGAAGGCAAAGGACAATTGGGCGTATTGTTTCAAGATCCTGAAAACACGCTTATGAATGAAAATTACATGAAATTAATTGTTCAATTATCGTTCGCTTTTGCTCTTCAATTTGATTTGTACATACCTCCTTATGAGTACTTGGAAGAAATCACAATCGCTCAAGTTCAGGAAATTAGTGATAGTTTGAAAATTCAAACGGGGAAAAGATTAGGGTTTAAACAGCAAGTTGAAGATATTGATAATTTACAGGGCTAATACTTTTTTTAAAAAATTAGCATTCAGTATTTGCGAGAATAGAAAAAACCCGTATATTTGCAATCCCAAATTTTGGGGATAGTTATAGTTGGCCCATTCGTCTAGTGGTTAGGACGCCAGGTTTTCATCCTGGAAACAGGAGTTCGATTCTCCTATGGGCTACTGTAGAAATGTTAAATACAATTTTTTAAAAATGGCAAACCATAAATCCGCTCTTAAAAGAATTCGTTCAAATGAAGCAAAACGTCTGATCAATAAATATCAGCATAAAACAACTCGTAATGCTGTTCGTAAATTGAGAAGTTTGAAAGATAAAAAAGAAGCTGAAACGTTGTTTTCTACCGTTGCTGGTATGTTAGATAAATTAGCTAAGAAAAACATTATTCATAAAAATAAAGCTGGTAACCTTAAATCAGGTCTACAGTTGCATATTAACGCATTGTAATTAATCGTTATTAATAAAGTTTAGGGGCTCTTGAGCCCCTTTTTTTGTTATGTTTGTTTTATGAATCCTGTGATATCCATTTTCGGAATAAAATCATCTCCTCTGAAAGCTTGTTTTGCAGCGCTATTTTTGTTTTGTTCTATCCAATTTAGTAAATCACAAGTCAATTTAGCTACCGATTTGGATACCTTAAAAGCCGGGTATAAAGGAACGGGAGAATTAAGGAATGTCGATTTGCTTCCTTCATTCGCCATGGGAAGCTTTGGCTATGCAGGGTCAAATCAGTTTTTATTCTCTCCTTTTCAATTGTTGTCTCAGGGTGGAAACCTTTATCGGTCAAAGGAGATTAATTCCATGCGGTATACATCCTTGCCTCACATTTCATTTGCATATGCATTTGGTTCCTCAGGTTTTCAGTTTACAAAAGTTCAATATTCACAGGCATTTAACAAAGGGTTAGTGCTTAATCTAGATTTTTTGAATAATCAATCGTCGGGAATACTAAGGAATAGTGGATATCAAGATCGAGATATTTTAATACGAATACAAAAAAAGGCAAAGTCAATTCATTCTTTGCTTTCTAGCCGATTTATAACTCGAAATCTATCTTGGAATGGTGGTATTGTTGCTGATTCGTTGCCGTTTACTTATTCACTGGGTTTGATTCCGGTAAACAAAGCGGATGCACTTTCTTCTAATAAGGAGGTTCAACTAAATTGGGTAAATCATTTTATTGTTCGAAAAGACTCTCTATGGAATATGGGAGTGTATCTTTCTAATTCGTTTTACTCGAAAAATCGGGTGTATACGGAAACCGGAGATTTATCCACACTGTATTCTGCAATTTACTATGATAGCAGTGAAACAAGGGACCATGTTCAAATGAGTACCGTAGAAAATCAAGTAGGGGCTTTTTATTCGCGCGGAACGTTTAAAATAAATGCCGGAGTAAATCAACGATTTTGGAATTACCGCAACAATCAAATTTATAGAGACACCTTGGAGCTTGGTCTGGTTGAAACGATGCATTATAAGTCAAAAAACCTTCAGTTTCAACAGGCATTCGAGTACTATTTTCTTGGGAGATCCAACGCTTGGAAAAATTTGATTCGTGGTTCAGTTGATTCAAAAAAATGGAAGTTTCAGGGTGATTGGGCCATAGAAAATTCCTTGCCTGAATTGTTTCAGCGGCATTATTCAGCAAATAATGTTTATTATCAATTATCGAATTATCTCCTTCAGTTTAAAAACAATATGAGCATTGAAGCCAACTATTCGTTCGGTCGACATGAAGTTCAAATCAGTGGTGCTCATATTTTATTGAAGAATCCTTACTTTTTTGATGGGCAACAATGGCGAAATGATCTTTTTACATCCATTCAGCTATTGAAATTTGATGTTTCTGTGGATTTTAATTGGAAAGGATTTTCATTTCATCCGTTATATAGCCTAACGTTTCAACCTACCTCATTAAATTTTTATCCAACCCACCTGGCTAAGGCTCGAATTGGATTGAAAGGGGGTATTTTTAAAAATAAAAAATTAGTTTCATTTATTGGAATCGAACCGCAATGGGTGGGAGCTTTTGGCAGGATGAGCTTTTTACCGTTGTTAGACGTTTTTTTATTCAATCAATTAACAGAAAAGCAACAAGGATTTGTTGATCTATCTTTTTATGCAGGGTTTGAAGTGAAAGGCTTTCGATTTTTTGCACGAGCTGAGAATATTGGGTATTTTTGGAATAATCGTATGATACAAACGGTGAAAGGATATCCCATTTCTCCTTTGCAAATTAGATTGGGGATTACCTGGGATTTTTGGAATTAACTTAAGAGATTGATATGAAATGGTATTCATTGGTATTCGTTTTTTTTTCGTTGTTTTTATCCTCGCCATTGTTAGCAGGTAAACTTTCACTTGAAGGGAAATTTCAAGGAAAGAATATTTTTATTTATAATCCCAATGATGGGAGTGGATTTGGATTTTGCATCACTAAAATCTATGTGAATGGAGATATTATGCCTGTTTCATTAAATTCATCCTCGATAACAGTAAATCTGTCGGCATTAAAAATGACGGTGGGAGAACCTGTTTTTTTAGTGATACATCATGGGGATGATTGTTTGCCAAAGATATTAAATCCTGAAGTGCTCCTGCCGAAAAGTACCTTTGTTGTTACATCCATCTCTGCTAGTGCTTCTGGTGATTTGTCTTGGTCAACGTCTGGCGAAACAGGTAAATTGAATTACATAATTGAACAGTATAAATGGGATAAATGGGTGAGTGTGGGTGAAGTTCAAGGGGAGGGTGATGCCGGGGTGAATGCGTACACATTTAAATTAACACCACATTCGGGTAAAAATGAGGTGCGCGTCTCGCAGATAGATAATACCTTGTCAAAGCGTTCCTCTAAGTCTGTGTATTTTAATTCAACAGTTGGAAAGGTAACAAAAAGTCCAACTAAAGTAAAGGATTTTATCAGTTTGAAATCAAATGGGGTAGAGGTAGAATCTTATTATGAGATTTTTGATGCATATGGAAATATCCTAAAAAGCGGAAAAGGGTCGAAAATTGATTGTCGAAAATTGGTGAATGGCTTATATTACTTGAATTTTGATAATACCACTGAAAAATTTATAAAAAACTAATATGTTTCGAAAAATTGAACACCTCGGTATTGCCGTTGAGAACCTGGAGAAATCACTAGCTGTGTATGAAACCCTCTTTGGTGCAGCATGTTATAAAACAGAAATTGTTGAATCAGAATACGTAAAAACAGCTTTCATTCAGATGGGAGAAAGTAAAATTGAACTGTTAGAAGCGACCGATCCCATGAGCCCAATTGCCAAATTTTTGGAGAAAAAAAATAAAGGGTTTCATCATGTAGCTTTTGAAGTAGATAATATTGAGCAAGAAATTGACCGTTTGAAAGCAGAGGGATTTGAACTCATTCATCAATCTCCGAAACAAGGTGCTGATAATAAAATGATTGCGTTTTTACATCCTAAATCTACCGAAGGATTATTAATTGAAATTTGTCAAGAAAAATCAATTTAAATTTTTGAATTAACAATCGGCAAGGGTATATGGAATGAAATGTTTTGTATAAAAGTGTAAATTTTATTCGGAGATAAAACGGATAATAGTACTGCATTTATATTGCAGTTGTGTTTTTGTAAGGTCTGTGAATATCAAAAAAATAAAAATATTGTATAATTCTTACTGTTCATTATTTTTTGGATTTAAACAAAGTAATTTCACACTATAATACATTAAAAGGTTATTTTTATTTACATCAAATTTTTGAATTTTGTCACATGCAGCACAAAGGAGAAATTTTAGAAAAAGCGGTTAGGGAGAGTGGGATACCACTGACTAAACTAACCAAAAAATTAAGTAGAAGCCGAAGATGGATCTACAATGCTTTTGAAAACCCCAATTTATCTATTGATTACATTTTGGAAATCGGTAAGATTATTCATCATGACTTTTCAGAAGATATCGTTGAGTTAAAGCGTTATAGAAATTTTGCGGCTATTACGAATCTGGAGGAATCTGGTTCAATTACCGGAGATACTCAATCAGTTGATTATTGGAAAAACAAGTATTTACGTATGTTGGAAAAATACAACGAATTACTTGAAAGCAGAATATCAAAATAATAACTGTACTCTCTACTATTGAAAAAGGAAGCATTGCTTCCTTTTTTTGTTTATTTAAATTGCATTAACCTTATCATTTCGTTATCTTTGCTCTCATTTTCAAATCAAAATTCATGATTAATATTACGCTACCTGATGGATCTATTCGAAAGTACCAAACTGCTATTTCTTCTATGGATGTGGCAAAAAGTATTTCAGAGGGATTGGCAAGAAATGTGCTAGCAGCTAAAGTAAATGGTGAAGTTATAGATGCCAATCGGCTTATAACAGAGGATGCTTCTTTACAATTACTAACTTGGAATGATCAAGAAGGTAGGTCTACCATGTGGCATTCGTCTGCTCACTTAATGGCTGAAGCACTTGAATTTCATTTCCCAGGAATTAAACTAGCCATAGGGCCTCCCGTTACCAATGGATTTTATTATGATATCGATTTTGAAAATCATTCCATTAGTGAAAAAGACCTAGAAAAGATTGAAGCCAAAATGAAAGAATTAGCAAAACAAAAATTGCAATTCATTCGAAAAGAAATTTCTAAAAAAGAGGCTATTGCTTATTTCGAAGAGAAAGGAGATCCATACAAGTTGGAATTATTATCTGAATTGGAGGACGGAACAATCACCTTCTACACACAAGGAAATTTTACTGATTTATGTCGCGGCCCGCATATTCCGGATACCGGTTTTATCAAAGCAGTCAAATTAACGGCAATAGCCGGGGCTTACTGGCGTGGAGATGAAAAAAATAAACAGCTAACTCGTATTTATGGGATTACTTTTCCAAAGCAAGCCGAATTAGAGGAGTATTTACTGAAAGTAGAGGAAGCTAAACGACGCGACCACCGTAAATTAGGTAAAGAACTAGAGTTGTTTACTTTTTCGCAAAAAGTGGGTCAGGGCTTGCCATTGTGGTTGCCAAAAGGAGCTGCTTTGCGCGAACGCTTAGAGAATTTCTTGAAAAAAGCTCAAAAAAGAGCGGGATATCAGCAAGTAATTACCCCGCATATTGGGAATAAAGAATTGTATGTTTGCTCTGGACATTATGAGAAATACGGTGCAGATTCATTTCAGCCGATTAGAACACCAGATCCCAATGAGGAGTTCTATTTGAAGCCAATGAATTGTCCGCATCATTGTGAAATCTTCAAATCAAAACCAAGATCGTATAAAGATTTGCCGGCTCGATTTGCAGAATTTGGAACTGTATATCGATATGAACAATCCGGTGAGCTTCATGGCTTGACGCGGGTGCGTGGGTTTACACAAGATGATGCGCATATTTTCTGTACACAAGACCAGGTGAAAGAAGAGTTTAAAAACGTAATCGACATCGTTTTATATGTATTGAAAACATTGGATTTCAAAAATTTCAAAGCTCAAATTTCTCTTCGAGATAAAGAAAATAGATCGAAATACATTGGTTCTGAAGAAAATTGGGTGAAAGCAGAACAAGCAATCATCGAGGCTGCAGCGGAGAAAAACTTGCCAACAGTGGTGGAGTATGGTGAAGCTGCATTTTACGGTCCAAAATTGGATTTTATGGTTCAGGATGCCTTAGGGCGTGAATGGCAATTAGGTACTATTCAAGTAGATTATAATTTGCCTGAACGATTTGAATTAGAGTATGTAGGTGCAGATAATCAAAAGCACAGACCGGTAATGATACATCGTGCACCTTTTGGTTCGATGGAACGTTTTGTGGCGGTTTTATTGGAACATTGTGCGGGCGATTTCCCACTTTGGCTTTCTTCTGAGCAATTTGCTATCTTGCCAATTTCTGAGAAATTCAATGATTACGCTGAAAAACTTTCTGAATTGCTAAATATTTCCGATATTCGCGGATTCGTAGACGATCGTAATGAGAAAATCGGTAAAAAGATCCGTGACGCTGAAATGGCAAAGGTTCCTTTTATGTTGATTGTAGGGGAGAAAGAAGTGGAAATGAATCAAGTTTCGGTGCGTCAACGAGGTGAGGGTGATAAAGGGTCAATGACAGCGGAAGCGTTTGCGATTTTAGTGCAGCAGGCAATAGAAAAAGAATTAGCGTAACAGTTTAAATTTGAATGAGAAATAACAACAGAAAACCTTTTGTAAAAAGAGAAGAAGAAGCGCTTCATAAGATAAATGATAAAATTACCGCTTCTGAAATTCGACTAGTTCAGGATGGTGAAGAACCTCAAATTTTATCTATTCGTCAAGCCTTGGCTATGGCTGAAGAGCAAGAATTGGATCTGGTTGAAATCGCTGCTACATCGGTTCCTCCTGTTTGTAGAATTATGGACTATAAGAAATTCTTATACAACCAAAAACGCAAGCAAAAAGAATTGAAAGCCAAACAAAGTAAGGTTGTTGTAAAAGAAATTCGTTTTGGTCCTAACACGGATGATCACGATTTTAATTTTAAATTAGCACATGCCCGTAAATTCCTAGAGGAAGGAAGCAAAGTGAAAGCGTATGTTTTCTTTAGAGGAAGAACCATCGTATTTAAAGATAGAGGTGAGATATTGTTGTTGAAGTTCGCACAAGAACTTGCAGACGTAGGTGCTGTTGAACAATTACCGAAATTGGAAGGAAAGAAAATGATTATCATGATCAATCCAAAAAAGAAATAAGAGTTATAAATAAGAAGCTGATATAGAGAGTTAATCTAAAAATTGACGGAAATGCCAAAAATGAAAACCAAATCCAGTGCGAAAAAACGCTTTACTATCACTGGTACTGGTAAGATCAAGCGTAAACATGCGTTCAAAAGCCACATTCTAACGAAAAAGGCTACAAAACGTAAAAGAAACTTGACTCACGCCGGTTTAGTTCATGGAGCTGATATCTCCAATGTGAAATTGCAACTTTGCATGAAGTAAATTGCAATTGGTTTAAATTGTTTAACCCGATAATGAGTACCTAAGATTCGCCCGGCGAACACTCCTTGTCAAAAAACGTAAAATTATGCCTAGATCAGTAAATCACGTAGCATCAAGAGCTAAGAGAAAAAACTTGATGAAACTTGCCAAAGGTTACTTTGGTAGAAGAAAAAATGTCTGGACGGTTGCTAAGAATGCAATCGAGAAAGGACTTGGTTATGCGTACGTAGGACGTAAGCAAAAGAAACGTAATT
>CAZTFG010000055.1:0-970 GCA_964612725.1 uncultured Lishizhenia sp.
AAAATCACTCATTTTTCTTTTGTTATTTACTGGAATTCAAGCGTTTGGACAAAACGAAATAAAGATTTCTTATCAACGCAGTAATTCCACTGAAAATCCATTTAAGACCCTTTTATTTTTAAAATCTCCAGATGGAAAAAGCTCCCAGTATATAATCGATACGGCCAGTAGATTTGTAATCTCTCAAAAGCATCCGTTAACTCAATCAGGTAAATATACCTTGTCCATTCAAGTTGAAACGAAAAAGGGCTGGGTGGAAACACTTGATCAGGATTTTGATATCGACGGGAATGAATTTCTCACAGAAATCGATATTCATTTTACCCGAAGTCAACGAACTTTGAAAAAGGTAGAGAAAAAAGAGGTAAACCACAATCCAATCATTGGCTTTATTGAAATTGTGAAATATTATGAAGCGCCTAAATCCATTAGTATCGAATTGGATAAAGAATTTAAAGGAAATGAATACATGAAAGGACCATGCTTTCGAATAAAAAATAATTCAACGGATACATTGTATGGGGAGCATCTACCGGGCTATTTTTGGGGTTCGTTATCTGTGAAAAATAATGATTCAATTGATTACACGAATTTCGGCACCATTGATTATAATTTCGCTGATATTCCTCCTTTGTATCCGGATTCTTCAACCTATGCTTCCGTTGGTTCATTTGGCCATAGAAACATCTTGTTTCCTTCTCATTATCAGTTCGAACTCAATCTGTTCAATAAATTACAAACTGCGACCAAACAGATTTCCTCTGAGAATAAAGAACTGATTTGGTATGTAGATAAAAAACAATATTGGAAGTTGAAGTATGATTTTGAAATTGAAGAATAACTTCTTTTAACTTTCAATTTCTTTATTGAAACCCCATTCAATCAACCGCTCCAAGTCTCTGTAAAAGTTAGATTTTTCGACTTCTGGGGTCACCATTAAAAACCAGCTTTAATGAGCTGGTTTTTTTAT
>CAZTFG010000055.1:1070-12347 GCA_964612725.1 uncultured Lishizhenia sp.
TATCAATTTTTTGTGGCGTAATCTGCCGTGGCAGACGCACTGGATTTCGGCTCCAGCGGTTGCAGGTTAGAATCCTGCCGGGGTCACCATTAAAAACCAGCTTTAATGAGCTGGTTTTTTTATTATCAATTTTTTGTGGCGTAATCTGCCGTGGCAGACGCACTGGATTTCGGCTCCATCGGTTGCAGGTTAGAATCCTGCCGGGGTCAATATTGAAACCTCGACTTATACAAGTCGAGGTTTTGTATTTTATGCATCTTTAAATGTAATTTGATAAACTGAGTCAAGGGAATAATTTCTATTTCTTAATTTGTTTGGTGATTCTTGAATTTATTACACAGCAATAAGAGGTGGGGCTAGTCGGCCTCAGTAATTGTATTTGTTTGCGTTTTTTGGAAATTTGTAAAATGGCGCTTAAAAGCTTCTATAAAATTTGTTACATCACCTTTAACCAATTGATTGCTAATTTTTTTAGGCTGTTTTTCAATGCTGTATTCACGAGAAAGTGATTGTGTAAACTTATCTTGGCCAGGTTTATTTAACGCTTTGGTGTAAGAAATGAATTCAAAATGAAGTTCTTTGCCAAATGTGGGATGATCAAACTCCTTGATTTCTTTGATTTCTTCCCATTTAAAAAAGCAGGCATTCCATCCTCTTTCGTTTAATAAAAACCCCTCTTTGTTTATTCCATATGATGGCACCTTCTTGTTTCGTTGTAGATAAGAAATTATTGGCAAAAACGGTGTAATTGCTAATCCAAACATAAAACCTGCAGAAATCCAATACAATAAAAAGAAATGGGTGAAAAAATACAATGTAATTAGAAAAAGGGTAATTCCGCCTAGAAGCAATACTCCTTTTACATAACCAACTGCTAATCGTTTCATTGCATGTTTACCAAAGTAGTTTGGCCAATGTTCAATATCAAATGAGTTCATAATTCTTTGTAATCAATTTTTCCAATAAATGGAATTATACTTGATTTATTTTAGCTTTCAGAAATCCTGCAACTTCGTTTCCTTTTTGGTCATCAAATTCAGATTTTGCCAGTTCGATAAAACCTTCTTTTTTGACATATTTACTTTTGATGATACCGCGAAATAGAAAAAATTGACATTTAACCATGTGTGAATAGTCTTTTAATCGAATTTGAACAAAGTGTTCGTTTTCATTTACTTCTTTAATATTAGAAAATGGAATAGCCGTTGCTTTAATCAAGTTTGCGTTTAAGAAAAGTTCATTTTCATCAATACCACAAGATACTTTTTTGAAATCACGTGTCATTGAAAGCAGAAAAATACAAACAAGGGCCATTGGAATACCAAATGTTCCCCAACCAACGATGGAAGGCCCCCATCCCTTGTCCACATTTCGTTGGTATTTTATAGAATAAACTTGTGTACTGTAATCATCATAATTTATGTAGAAGAAAATAAAGATTCCAATAAAAATCAAAGTAAAAATGGATAGACTTATTAATCCTCCTTTTGCCGTTCCTCTTCCATCGATTTGATAGATGTAATTTTTCATTTTAAAAATTATTTATATGGTAAACAATGCTAAATTAATTTGAAATTAAACGAAATTTAGATTTTTGCATTGAAATTTGACAAAAGAATACAATATAGTGATGTAAGGTTATTTTTATGATACATTTATTTTTAAAAATGCTATTTCTTGAAATTTAAATTCATCTGGATTTTAAGTTTTGTTATTTGAACATAGAGATTATCTCAAATTTTCTTTAGTCACTAATTCAC
The DNA here is from genome assembly GCA_964612725.1 of uncultured Lishizhenia sp. Taxonomy (GTDB): domain Bacteria; phylum Bacteroidota; class Bacteroidia; order Flavobacteriales_D; family Crocinitomicaceae; genus UBA952. The sequence continues at coordinate 2,831 of CAZTFG010000055.1, forward strand.
TTACTTTTATCACAAAAACTTTATTCTATATGATTTACGTGAAGAAGTAAGACTAATTTTGATGTTAATCAATAAAATTTTTACAAATCATGATACTTATGGAAATTGCTTATTTTAAAAGAACAAAAATTAAAAAAATCTCATATTTAGGTTTAATAATATTAGGGATGATCTATTCAACATCTTTGTCGAATAAAGTAAATGCTCAATATACTTATGCAGACATGATAAAAGATGCTAAGCTGAAAAAGAGCCCAGCTAGAGACATCATTCCAAGAGCTGAAAAATTAGCAAAGAATTTGACTTATGACGCAAGTAATTCCAGTAACCGACTATCTTTTGATACTCAAAAAAAAGCTTTTATAACAGACTTCGATACCTTAACTTTTCTGAAAGCAGAAATAACTCGTTTGGATCCAAAATGGAAAACAAAAGATATTGACGAATGTCTAACTATATCTAAACCTTTATACGATAAATTTAAAACTGATAAAATTAACATTACCATGAATAAAAAGTTACTCGATCGGAATGACTTAGTAATTCATAAAATGGAAGAGAATTTCTATGAGGCCGTTAGTAATGGAGAACTTTTGTCATATTATAAAGGTGAGGGAAAATATACGTACAATTGGCAACAGATTATGGTGATTTGCGACTCTGTCGTTATGGCGAAAGAATATTTGAATAAGATGAAAGAAAGTCATGCGACATATTACCAAGAAAAGCTATATTTCTTCAAAAGAGGCGATAATCCATATTATAAAACATGGATTAATAATCTAGTTGTAAACATAAACAAGCTAGATGATTACAAAGATTTACCAGCAAATGCAAGTGGTGAAAAGCGATTAAACCAATATACAACCTTAAATAAAACGTTGAATAATTTAGAAGCTTGTTTGTTGATTGAACCAAACAATACTGAATTGAAAGCTGCTCAAGCAAAAGTGAAAGCAGTATATGAAACCGCAGGCAAGGCATTTGACAAAATTGTGACTAGCCCTTTTCATAAGGCAAATATGAATAAAGTATTTCTTTCTGACCATCAAATTACTTTAGGTACAGAAAGTGAGAAAGATTTTAAGAAAAGTTTTAAAGGTGGTGAAACTATCTATGTGACCTATTATTTATCAGAAAAACGTGAAGCAACAAAAGCAAGAGAGGGACAAATTTTTAACTCTAAAGATGGTTTAGCCAGCACTGTAACATTTTTTCCAATAATTGAGAAAAATGGAAAGGATTCAGTAAGCGTTGTTCAATATACTTTGATTCCGTCAGCCGGAAGTGGGGACGATATTAAATTATCTCGTTTAGTAGAAGCCATGGAAAAATTAAATGAACAAAAAGAGACAAATTCTTTCTATTGGTTAAGGGTTTCTAAAGATGTAGAAATTAAATTTGATGTAACAATTAGTGCATCTGAAAATTACAACCAAGCATTGGCAGTTGTTAGAAAAGCAAAAGCAAACATTGTGAATTTACCTAAAACTGGAATGACCGATCCTCAAGTTTCCGCTACGGTAAAAAAACAAATTGAAGAAATGACGGATGAAGGTTATAAAGACATAACTGTTCTTAGTGTTGTAATCCAGGCGAAGCAATGGGATGTTTATACCTACAAAAATACGGACGTAATAAAAAACAGAACCCTTAATGAAGTTATTGCGGTTTGTAAGGATTCTAAAGGAAATTGTTTTTTAATGCCAGGAGATTTCTTTCAAAAAAGAGAAGGCGGAGTTTACAATACTGGTTATTTTGAATTTGCCAATTTTTACTACGGCACTATGGACGGTCGTATAGAAATTGATGAAAACGATCGTATTTTCTTTAATTGTAGTAAGCTATAAAACAATAAATAAATACTTTTCCAAATTAATAAAGGTTGATCAATGGTTGATCAACCTTTTTTGAATAATTTGGTAAAAACTATTAATGCCAATATCATATTATTGGTTATTGATTCAGTAATTTAATATTGTACCATTTGATATTTAAATTTCTTATCATTGTTCACCAAACTATTTTTTAATTGATTAAGCGGTTTACCTTATTTTTTCTTTTTTTTATTACTGTAAGTTCTTTCGGACAAGACTTGTGTTTTACCAACTACAACTCTAGAAATGGCTTGCCAAGTAGTCAAGTCTATGACATGTTCCAAGATAAGAATGGGGATATGTGGTTTGCTACCGATAGAGGAATCGTAAAATACGATGGGTTTAATTTCAAGGTTTTTGATGTTTCAACTGGCTTGCCTTCCAATACAATATTTGATTTTTTCCCTCAAAAAAATGGAACAGTTTGGTGTTCAACCATCAACAATAGTTGGTTTTATTTTCAAGATGGAACCGAGCAATTCAAAAAACCAAAATTTAGCGATACGCTTCAGAAATACTCCAACAATTTCCAAAGTGATGAATTGATCATTGCTGATAATGGGCATATTTACGTTGGTTTTGAAGATGCCAATGGTTTTCTAGAAATTGATCAGTATGGCAGAGTCATCAACAAAATTCGAATGGGTGTTCTAGGTAAGCCTGACGCGAAATGTTTGGAAATGAAGCTGGGTAAAGATTTTTTTCACTTTTACCTTCAAGATTTGAATGATGTTATCAATAATAAATACAAACATTTAAACACAATAAGTGCACCAAATAAAAATGCTGGTTACCAAAAATCTGCTAGATTCAATGGCTGTTTTGTTTATACTACTAATACAGCTCTATATCTAAAAAAAGACAATCAAGCCACTAAAGAGTATGATTTAGGTCAACAAATAATAGGTGTCGGTTCATACGATACAAAGCATATTTGGGTCGGATTTAAAGGTGATGGGATTCGCATTTACGATATGAACATGCGTGAAAAGGCACATTACTTATTTTCAAATTATGTGACCGACCTTTTTCGGGACAAACATGGGGGAATTTGGATTTCCACTCTTTTCAATGGTGTATATTATGCGATGAATGATAAAATAGAGAAAATAAACTCCGACCGTGAATTTTATGTTTATCAACTTTCTCAAGGAATTAATGGTGAAATAGCTATCGTTGAAAACAATGGGATTTATTTTTCACTAAACAACAACAAATTAATCCAAAAAGAATTCACAAGACCTAATAGCATTAAGGTAATTTATGACGTCAAAACGCAAACCTTTGTTCACTCCATTACTAGTTTTAATGCTGGAGTATTGGATGTAACAGAAAACACAAATAGAACTGCTTTAGTCGGCACTAGAATTGCTCTTTTTTTACAAAACACAAATGGCACTTTTTCAAGATTCGATATTTCGCAGAAGTTGAATTGTTCAGAATTTGCGAGGAATGGTTTTTATTTTGGAACGAATAATGGGTTGTATTTCCTTGACACACTAAGAAATAAGGAAATTAAATTAACGCATCCTGATTTTCACTATCGTATTACCGATATCAAACTAATTGATGGTTATCATTTTATCGGAACTTCAGGTAATGGCGTTATACGTTACAATGAAGCAACTGGAAAAATTGAAAAAGTCACAAAACATGATGGTTTGACCAATAACATCGTTAACGAATTATTTGCAGAATCAAAATGCTGTGTTTGGGTGGCAACCAACAATGGATTAAATAAGCTAACATTCAAAAATGGAAAGTATCAAGTTCTTACTCTTACCGAAGAAAATGGTCTGCCAAATGATGAAATAACCGATATAATTAAAGTAGGAAATATTTTATGGGTTGGAACTACAACAGGTTTGATAAAAATGAAGGCTTCAGAGGTTGCATTTTCAAATCGAAATTTGAATTTAAACTTATTTTGGGAAAATTTTAAACTCAACGGAATTGAAATACCGAAATCAGCTTTGAAAAACATTTCTTACGATGTCAGAAATATCAAGTTCAACTTTCATTTATCCTATTTTGGTGGTTTGGAAAATGTTGATATCCGGTATAAATTAGTTGGTCAAGATTCGAATTGGGTTTATATTAAACGACATGAAATTTTATTTAACTATTTAGAACCTGGTAACTATAAACTTATTATTCAAGCGCGGGCAGAAAACGGTGAATGGAAATACAATGAATTAGCCATAGATTTTGTGGTACATCCTCCATTCTATGCCACTTGGTGGTTTATACTATTGTCAATTTCAACAATTATCCTTTTAATCTATTGGTTTTTTAAGGTGCGAATTCTGATTTATAACAGAGACTTCGTGAGAGAATTATTAAGACTTATAATAAGAAAAATAAAACCACAAACAAATTCGTTTATTATATGGTCGCAAGGAAAGGAAATAAGAATTAGTTCAGATGAAGTTTTATTTTTTAAGTCTGAAGGCAATTATTTGATGATCATTACAGCTGAAAAGAAATATATGTTTCGATATAAAATTGGAGATGTCAATACACTCGTTCCGGATAAATTAGAATACCTGCAAGTTCATCGTTCATATGTTGTACGACTTGATAAAATTTCAGGAAAGGGAGTTGAAACAATAGATATTCAAGGATATATCATTCCCATAGGCAAGACTTATAGAGAAAGTGTGCGAAATTTGATCTTGTGAGTATGCGGTTTGTTGAACTAAACAGTATAATTGCTTGTTCCGTAATCATAATCCTATATTAAACGTATGAAAAATAAATTGTTATGGGTTAGTTTCCTATTCGTTTTTGGGTCAAAAGCACAATCCCTCATGCAATTCAATAAAGAGCGTACTCAAATTGATAAGCGTTTGATGATTGGTTTGGGTTCTTGGGCTACTTCCAATTTTATTGTTAGTGGCATTGGTTGGGCAACTGTTCCAAAAAGTGAAGCCTATTATTTTAATCAAATGAATGTACTATGGAATACTGTAAATTTGGGTCTTGCCATTCCTGGTTATTATAAAGCAAAAAATGACAATCGGACACTTTCCTTCAACGAGACAAAGAAAATTCAACGCAAAACACAAAATATTTTTCTACTAAATACAGGATTGGATGTAGTTTACATTTCAAGTGGTTTTTTGCTTCGAAATTCGGCTCAATCAAATCTTTCCGAAAGGGATCGATTCAATGGATTTGGAAATGCACTTATTTTGCAGGGAGGGTTTTTATTCATCTTTGATTTAACGGCCTATGCGATTCATAAATGCCACGCAAATAAATTCTTGAATCCATTAGAAATAAGTCCCAATGGATTGGGTTTTACGTGGAAGATAGGCAATGAGCCAACATATAAAATTCACCGTTTTTTATAAGATACAATGTTCTTGAATAAAAAAAGGAGCCATTTATCGGGTAAATAGCTCCTACTAATCAAAAAAAAACAAAACTAAAGCCCTTTGATCAAATTGTCATAAAGATCGTTAAATGATATTCCATCAGCCGTTCTGCGTTTGGATAGTTGTTTCAGTTCAACCAATGCCCATATCACAAATTCCATTAAAAAAGGAGTATCTTTTGGTGCAACATGCGGTTGGTATTTCAAAATCAATTGCTTTAAGGGTTCAATCGCATGCAAAGTGGTTGAATAGGTTTCTTCATTCGCTTCGTCAGATAATTCCAGTGCATCGGCCTCAAAGAACCAATTTAATACTGCATCATACGGTGTTTCTTGATCTTGTTTTTTTAGTTTTTCAATTTTTGGAAAGTATTTTAAAAAGAGCGTTTTGGTTGCTTCTCCAATTAAATGATTTGCCACAAAAGAAGTACCTTCTTGTTCACCTTCGTACACCAATTCAACTTTTCCAGTTATGGATGGGATCATTCCGATCAAATCGCTAAATCGCACCGTGGTTTCCTGTTCATTATTTAAAATCGCTCTGCGTTCAGCAGTGCTAATCAAATTTTCATAAGCGGTTATACTCATACGCGCACTTACACCACTTTTGTGATCGATATATTCGCTTTCTCGGGCCTCAAAAGCTACTTGTTCTAAGATGTCTTTTGCGAGCTCAGGAACATGTACGGTGCAATGACGATTTTCTAACTTTTCGGTTTCTTGACTTGTTATCGTTTTTGCCGTTTGAATATCTGCTGAATAATGCGTTAGAATTTGAGAGCCTATACGATCTTTTAATGGGGTAACAATGCTTCCTCGATTCGTGTAATCTTCCGGATTGGCCGTAAATACAAATTGTAGATCTAACGGAAGACGTAACTTGAAACCACGAATTTGAATGTCGCCCTCTTCCAAAATATTGAACAAAGCAACTTGAATGCGCGCCTGTAAATCAGGTAATTCATTGATAACAAAAATGCAACGATTGGCGCGTGGAATCATTCCAAAATGGATAACCCTTTCATCGGAATAGTTTAATTTCAAATTGGCGGCCTTAATTGGATCAATGTCTCCTATTAAATCAGCAATGGTTACGTCTGGTGTTGCCAGTTTTTCAAAAAATCGATCTGAACGATGCAACCAAACAATTGGAGTTTCATCTCCCTTTTCTGCTAGTAGATCTCGTGCATAGCGACTTATCGGATTAAAAGGATCGTCATTCATTTCACTTCCTGCTACAACGGGGATGAACTCATCCAACAAATTCACCATTAAACGTGCAATCCGGGTTTTTCCCTGACCGCGCAATCCCAATAAATTAATGTTGTGCTTGGAAAGTATCGCTCGTTCTATTTGTGGAATCACCGTATGTTCGTATCCATGCATGCCAGAAAAAGTAGGTGTTCCTGCCTTTAGTGACTTAATTAAATTGTCTCGAAGTTCTGTTTTGATACTTTTGGAAATATATCCGGATGCTTTCAAAGCACCAAAGGTGTTGATTGTTGTATTCATTTTATCAGTTAATTCGTTTTTTTCTATTTGTTTCGTAATCGTGAAAAATCATTTCTCCTAATCCTTTTAATCCTGTGTAGAATGCCTTTCCTTTATTTGATTGAGTAAATTGCTCCACAAACGATTGCAAATAAGGATCTTGCGCAATCATAAAAGTGGTTATTGGAATATGCATTTTACGAGCTTGTGCCGCCATATTATAACACTTTTCCACAATCATTTCATCCAGCCCATTACTATTTTTGTAATATTGTCCATCTGGCAAGCGAAGGCAACTTGGTTTACCATCCGTAATCATAAAAATTTGTTTGTTGGTATTTCGCTTGCGCCGTAGAATGTCCATCGCTAATTCCAACCCAGCAACAGTATTTGTATGGTAGGGACCAACCTGTAAATAGGGGAGGTCCTTTATTTTAATTGGCCAGGAATCGTTTCCAAAAACAATCACATCCAAAGTGTCTTTTGGATAAGATGTGGTAATTAACTCTGCAAGCGCCATTGCTACTTTTTTCGCTGGTGTGATGCGGTCTTCACCATATAAAATCATGCTATGGCTAATGTCAATCATTAAGACGGTGCTCATTTGCGATTTGTGGTGCGTATCCTCCACAACTAAATCTTGTTCGGTTAGGTGAAAATCTCCAATGCCATTATTTATTTGAGCATTTTTTAAACTTTCAGTAATGGATATATTTTCAATGGAATCGCCAAATTGAAAATCACGAAATTCACCAGTCAATTCATCTCCTTGACCACTTTTTTTAGACTTATGATTTCCCGTTCCACTTTTTCTTATTTTTCCAAAAATTTGATCGAGCGCATTTTTTCGCAATACACGCTCTGTTTTGGCTGTAATAGCTAATTGACCATTTCCATCCGTTTTAATCTCTTCCCGCAGATACCCTTTCTTTTTCAAATCTTCAATAAAGTCATCCATTGTGTATTCATCGGACGTTAATGAATACTCCTTATCAAGAATGTTGAGCCAATCAAGTGCTTCATCGACATCTCCAGATGTGTGTGTGATTAACTCACTGAAAATATCAAATAATCTGTCAAAAGGCGATTGTTCAGGCGCTTCAAATGGTGTAAATATATAACCGGACTTAAGCATGTAAAGATATTTTTAATAGAACAATATGTAAACAAAAAAGTTTCGTTTGTTTTTATCTATTCCTCCAATCATGAGACTTTATATAGTTGAAAAAATAGTAAAGATAAAACTACATTAATCTTTATGAATTTGCGTAAATTTAAAAAATTGCTTTCCCATTGAAAAGTAAATTGGAATAGCGTTAAAAAATGATGATTTACAATTTCACGGGTTCATCTTAACAACCATTTTAACCACAATAAGTTTTACATTCAAAATAAATGCATCACAATCAATAATCTCTCCTTAGCTTTGTGCAAAAATATTGCTATGACCTTCCGTGATTTAAATTTGAAGAAACCACTTTGGAATGCCTTGGATGATTTAGGTTATCAAACACCAACCACCATTCAGTACACAGGTTTCAATGTGATGATGTCCGGAAAGGACACAATTGGGATCGCGCAAACTGGAACGGGGAAGACATTAGCCTATTTGCTGCCGTGTTTGTGTATGTGGGAATTTTCGAAAGAACCCCATCCTCAGATTTTGATCATTGTTCCTACTAGGGAATTGGTTGTTCAGGTGGTTAGTGAAGTGGAGCGGTTAACGACCTATATGAATGTAGCTGTGGGTGGTGTATATGGAGGAGCTAATATGAATACTCAGGCCTCAATGGTGTTGCAAGGTTTGGATATCTTGGTCGGAACCCCAGGGCGCATTCAAGATTTAGCTGCCAATGGTTCATTGCAATTGAAACAAATTAAAAAAGTAGTGATTGATGAGGTGGATGAAACGTTAAGTTTAGGATTCAGGCCACAATTATTGAAGATTTTTGATTTTTTACCTGCCAAACGCCAACATATGGTTTTTTCGGCAACCCTTTCGGAGGAAGTATCTTTGTTTCTTGAAGAATATTTGATTTCGCCTGTCCGAGTAGAAGCAGCACGTGCAGGATTGCCTTTGGATAAAATTGATCAAACGGGTTACCGTGTTCCGAATTTTCTTTCTAAAGTTGCTTTATTGCGTCATCTCATTCAACAAACCGATGCCAATTCAAAAATTTTGGTTTTTGTCTCTTCACGTGCTTTGGCTGATTTATTGTTTGAAGAAATGGAAGAGAGTTTTACGGATACGTTGGGAATCATTCACTCAAACAAGACGCAGAATTCCCGTTTCGATACCGTGCAGAATTTTCAAAAAGGTACCATTCGTGTATTGATTGCTACGGATTTAATAGCACGTGGAATTGATGTTACGGACGTTTCGCATGTAATCAATTTTGATATTCCCGAAAGTCCGGAAAACTACATTCATCGCATCGGTCGAACGGGTAGAGCCGATAAAAATGGTTTAGCGATCACTTTTGTTTCCAAAAAAGACGAAGCCGCACTTTTGGCTATACAAGTACTCATGCAACAGCAGCTTGATTTCACGAAAGTGCCTGAGGATATTGAATTTAGCAATGAACTGTTGGAATTCGAGAAACCAAAAAGTGTCATTCCAGAAAAAACCATTAAATTACCTCAACGTGAAAATCGAGGTGAATCTTTTCATGAGAAAAAAGCGAAAAACAAAAAGGTGAACGTGCGATACAACCATAAAAAAGCCATGCAAGAAAAGTATGGTAAGCCCAAGAAAAAGAGACAGAAGTAA
>CAZTFG010000055.1:12447-14503 GCA_964612725.1 uncultured Lishizhenia sp.
CATGAAAAAAGCGCTCCAAATAGAGCGCCTTCCTATATTACAGCTTGATTTACGGTTTTATCATTGAACTATGAATTTAAGGCTTTGTATTTCGTCTTCGGAAAGTAAATTGGCAACATAAACGCCAGGAGTTAATCCTTCAAAACGAAAACTGGTTGAATTGTTCGTGCTTTCTGTTTGAACCACTTGGCCGGTAGCTGTTACCAATTGAATAGTTTCTATATCACCATTTGTCCATGTAATGGTTCCATTTCCATTATTTGGGTTAGGAAATAATTCCACTGTGTTCGTTGCCTCAAATAAACCAGCCTCATTAAAAGTTACGTAGGTTCCAATATTTAACATACATCCATTGGCATCCGTAATAGCAACTTCATAAATTCCTTCGGTTGAAATCCCTAAAATATCTTCCGTAGATTCTGTAGTTGACCAAAGGTAGTTGTAAGGTGCTGTTCCTCCTTGAACAAACAAGTCAAGATTCACGACAGTATGTAAATTGTTTTGTGTAATCATACCTTGAAGTAGTGCAGGGGCAGTGATTTCAAATGAAGCATAGATAATTTCTTGCTGATTGGTTTCAATTTTTACCCGATAAATTCCAGGTGCTAAATGATTGATATCTTGAACATTCATGCCATTTTCCCACGAGAAAAAATAGGTTGAACCATCTGTAACCTCTATGTCAATGCTACCATCATTTGCATTCGCACAAGAAATGTGATGAACATTGTATGTAATTACTTGCTGGTTGAGCGAATTTTCAATAATTCCGGAGGTAATGACTTCTGCATTTGCGGAAAAAAGCCCTGTTCCAACTATAAGGCTTGCGATAAAATTGCGTGCTGTTGTTTTCATATTTTGTTTCTTGTTGTTTTCTGATACAAAATTGTTGGTAATTCGCCGGCTGGGTTTCTCTTTTTTTTGATAGAAACTAAAAATACGCGGGCTCACTCAGAAAATGCTACGTAAAAATGTGTTTGATCTACGTGTTTTTGCGCAAGTGGGTAATGAAATATTATGATATCCGGATTTTAATACTGATTTATTGCCGAATGATAATCCCATCTTTCAGCTCAATGATTCGATCACTTTTTTGGGCAAAATCGTCGTCATGGGTAACTGCAATGATTGTTTGACCGTGTTCGTGTGCTAATTCTTGAAGAACATGAAATACGATTTCAGTGTTTTTGCTATCCAAATTTCCTGTGGGTTCATCTCCCATAATGATTAAAGGATCATTGATTAATGCACGAGCTATTGCAACGCGTTGTTGTTGGCCTCCTGATAATTTGCTTGCCGGTTTGAGAGCTTGCTCCTTCAATCCCAATGAATCGAGCTTTAGGTAGGCTTTTTCTTCAATTTCTTTTTCAGGAAGCAAGCCAAGTTTTAAGGCTGGAATCATCACATTGTGCAAACAAGAAAATTCGGGTAATAAATAATGAAATTGAAATACAAATCCAATTTTTTGATTTCTTATTTCAGCTAAAGCATCTTTTGAATATCCAGTTACTAGTTCATTATCAATGATTAATTCACCCGTGTAATCGGTATCCATCGTTGAAAGAATATATAGTAACGTTGATTTTCCGCTCCCCGATTTTCCAATCATGGTGAGAAATTCTCCTTTTTTTACCGCAAAATCAATTTGTTTCAATACTTGAAATTCCGTCGGTTGATGAAAAAATTTATCGATGTTTTTCGCTTCTAAAATATTCATAACCTACTTTCTTAAAATATCGACTGGATCCACATTTGCTGCTTTTTTTGCCGGAATATAGCCTGCCCAAAAGGTTATAAATAAACCAATTATTATGCCCTGCAAATATTTAGAAGGTTCATAATCTATTGGGAAATATCCGATATCTCCCCCAATGTATACTTTTTTCAAAAATGTAATTAGCATCGTTGCCATTATCATACCTCCAATTACGCCTAATACACCAATAGTAACGGCCTGTGTAACAAAAATTCGAATAACGTCTCTTCCCTTAAATCCAATTGCTTTTAAAATGGCAATATCATTAATTTTTTGCGAAACGGTCATGTTTAAAATGTT
>CAZTFG010000056.1:0-14453 GCA_964612725.1 uncultured Lishizhenia sp.
ATGACAACAATATTGATGAGAATATTAAAGTTCAAGATTGGAATGATGATCAATTGTCTGCAATTAGAAATTCAATTAATGAAGTTAAAACAGAAGGGCAATTACGTTCTGAGATTCAATTGAATATTAAGCGTTTAATGGATATTGGTTGTCAACGTGGAATTAGACATAGAGCTGGATTACCTTTACGTGGTCAACGAACTAAAAATAATTCTAGAACTAGAAAAGGAAGACGTAAAACTGTTGCAAATAAGAAAAAAGCTACTAAATAATAAATAGTTGAGATGGCTAAGACAAATCAGAAGAAAAGAAAAAATGTAAAGGTTGATGCTGCTGGTGAAGCGCATATACAAGCAACATTCAATAATGTAATTATTTCATTAACCAATGGTGGTGGTCAAGTTATTTCTTGGTCTTCAGCAGGTAAAATGGGATTTAAAGGTTCTAAGAAAAATACACCATATGCAGCTCAAGTTGCTGCAGAGGATGCTGCGAAAGAAGCTCATGATTTTGGGTTACGTAGAGTTCGTGTATATGTTAAAGGTCCTGGTGCAGGTAGAGAATCTGCAATTAGAGCGATTCACAATACTGGTATAGAGGTAACTGAGATAATTGATGTTACTCCACTTCCTCATAATGGTTGTCGTCCACCAAAGAAACGAAGAGTTTAATTTTTATTTTATAACCAGGGAGAGTTTGCTATCGAAGGATTGCCTTAATTCATAGTTCTCCCACAAAATTTATAGTATGGCAAGATATAGAGGTCCCAAAACCAAAATTGCAAGACGTTTTCGTGAAGCAATTTTTGGTCCAGATAAAGCACTGGAAAAAAGAAATTATGGACCAGGACAACATGGTCCTGCAAAACGAAGAGGTTCTAAACAATCTGAGTATGCAATTCAATTAGGTGAAAAACAAAAAGCTAAATATACTTATGGTATTTTAGAGCGTCAATTTAGAAATTTATTTGACAAAGCTTCACGTATGAAAGGTATTACTGGTGAAAACTTACTTTCTTTGTGTGAGTCAAGATTGGATAATACAGTTTACAGATTAGGTGTAGCTCCAACTCGTCGAGGTGCGCGTCAATTAGTTTCCCATAAACACATAACTGTTAATGGCGATGTAGTTAACATTCCTTCTTACACATTAAAAGTAGGAGATGTAGTTGGGGTTAGAGAAAAATCTAAGTCATTGGAGAATATTAATTCTTCATTGAATTCTAATAATAAGAAGTTTGACTGGTTAGATTGGGATTCGGCAACAATGGCTGGTAAAATGATTGCAGTACCTGCAAGAGAAATGATTCCTGAAAACATTAAGGAACAACTAATCGTCGAATTATATTCAAAATAATAAATTATTTCGCTTTGTTATGGCAATTTTAGATTTTCAAAAACCAGATAAGGTTGTTCTTGTACACTCTGATGAACGTGAAGGACAATTTGAATTCCGTCCTCTTGAACCAGGTTATGGAATTACTGTAGGAAACTCACTGAGAAGAATTTTACTTTCTTCTTTAGAGGGGTTTGCTATTGCTTCTGTCAAAATAGAAGGGGTAGATCATGAGTTTTCAACATTGAAAGGTGTTGTGGAAGATATGACCGAAATTATTTTGAATTTAAAACAAGTTCGTTTTAAACAACAAATAGAGGGAACTAATACTGAAACAGTTATTGTTTCAATTTCAGGTCAAAAGCAATTAACGGCTGGTGATCTTGGTAAGTTCACGTCTGCATTTCAAGTTCTTAACACAGATCTAGTGATTTGTAATATGGAACCTAGTGTAAAATTGAACATAGAACTTACTATAGTGAAAGGTAGAGGTTATGTTCCAGCTGAGGAGAATAAAAATCCAGACGCAACTTTCGGTACAATAGCTGTAGATTCAATTTTTACACCAATTGTAAATGTAAAGTATGCAGTTGAAAACTTTCGAGTAGAGCAAAAAACGGATTATGAAAAATTAGTTTTTGATATTAAAACAGATGGATCAATTCAACCGAAAGATGCTTTAAAAGAAGCGGCTAAGATTTTAATTCATCACTTTATGTTATTTTCAGATGAAAGAATTTCAATTGAGAATGAATCTAAATCTGATGGTGAAGAATTTGATGAGTCATCTTTACACATGCGTCAGTTATTGAAAACAAAACTTGTTGATATGGATTTATCCGTACGTGCATTGAATTGTTTGAAAGCTGCAGAAGTAGATACATTAGGTGAATTGGTTGCGTTTGCTAAATCCGATTTATTGAAATTTAGAAATTTCGGTAAAAAATCCTTAACTGAGCTTGAAGAGCTAGTTGATAATAAAGGGCTTACATTTGGTATGAACGTGGCTAAGTATAAATTAGACATGGATTAAGAAAAAGAAATCATGAGACACGGAGATAAAGTAAATAATTTAGGTAGAAAATCATCGCACAGAAAAGCAATGATTTCCAATATGGCATGTTCTTTAATTCGACATAAAAGAATTAATACTACAGTTGCTAAAGCAAAGGCATTAAGAGTTTTTGTAGAACCGATTTTAACAAAATCAAAGAAAGATTCAACGCATTCAAGAAGGGTTGTTTTCTCTTACTTACAAGATAAAGAGATAGTTACAGAACTTTTTAGAGAAATTGCTCCCAAAATTGCTGAAAGAAATGGTGGTTATACACGTATTTTAAAAACTGGATACAGATTAGGGGACAACGCTGAAATGTGTATGATTGAATTAGTTGATTACAATGAATTATATACTAATGATTCTAGTAAGAAAACTACTCGACGTTCAAGAAGAGGTGGTGTTAAAAAATCAGCAGATTCAGTGGAAAATGTTGTTGAATCAACAGATACTGAATCATCTGAAGAATCGCATACATCTGAGGAAGTACTAGAGGTAGAAGACGCTGTTGTAGTAGAAGAAAAAGTTGATTCTGATATGGATGATACAACTGATTCTAGTGATTCGGCAGATACTGAAGCATCAGAAGAAGAAAAGAAAGACTAAGAAGTTAACATTTGTTGATAAAAAGGCGATCGTTTGGTCGCCTTTTTTTGTGTGTTTTATTTTTCTTACTGTCTTTAAAATTAACTTTGTAATAAATTAGTAGAAAATGAATCAAAGGATACCGGCAGTATTAAAATTAGAAGATGGCTCGTGTTTTCATGGCTTGGCAATTGGGAAAATTGGAACCACATCTGGAGAGATAGCTTTTAATACTGGGATGACCGGTTATCAAGAAGTTTTCACAGACCCTTCTTATTTTGGTCAGTTGTTAATTATGAATACCGCTCACATTGGGAATTATGGCATTCATAAAAATGAAATTGAATCGAATTCTATAAAAATATCAGGCTTGATTGTTAAGAAATTCTCTGAGGGATTTTCTAGAGTCTCTGCAGATTCTTCCCTTCAAGTCTATATGGAACAAAATGGAACAGTAGGTATCTCAGATATTGATACTCGTGCTTTAGTAAGACATATTCGTAACAAAGGTGCAATGAATGCAGTTATTTCATCGGAAAATTTGACTGATGAAGAGCTAAATAATATACTTAATCAAACTCCGTCTATGGAGGGGTTAGAATTGTCATCTAAAGTAGCTACTACTGAAAGTTATATGGAAGGTGATCCTAGTGCTGAATTCCGTGTTGCTTTGATTGATTTTGGTGTGAAAAGAAGCATTATTCATTGTTTAGTTGAGCGTGGTTGTTTTGTGAAAATATTTCCTTACACGTCATCGCTAACTGAACTCTTAGAATTTAATCCTGATGGATTTATGCTTTCTAATGGCCCAGGTGATCCTTCAGCTATGCCTGATTCGATTAACTTAGTGAATGAAATTGTAGGAACAGGAATTCCTGTATTTGGAATTTGTTTAGGCCATCAGATATTAGGTTTAAGTCAAGGTCTTAGTACCGAAAAAATGTTTAATGGTCATAGAGGAATCAATCACCCAATTAAGAATTTAAAAACCGGTAAGGGTGAAATTACTTCTCAAAATCATGGGTTTGTTATTTCAAAAGAAAGTATAAATTTGAACACTGAAATTCAGGTTACACATGTTCATTTAAATGATCAAACCATTGCTGGAATAGAAATCAAGAATCGTCCTGTTTTTTCTGTTCAGTACCATCCAGAAGCATCAGCTGGTCCGCATGATTCACGTTATTTATTTGACCAGTTTATTTCAAATATGAATCAACAAAAAAAATAATATTATGAGTTATATTGCTAAAGTACACGCACGACAAATTCTCGATTCTAGAGGTAATCCTACAATTGAAGTGGATGTTTTAACTACTGATGGGTTAATAGGAAGAGCTGCAGTTCCTTCTGGCGCATCAACCGGAATCCATGAGGCAGTTGAATTGCGTGATAATGATACATCCGTATATTTGGGAAAAGGTGTGTTGAATGCTGTCAATCATGTAAATACCGTTATTAATGAATTGTTGACAGGAATGGATGTTATGGATCAAAAAGCAATAGACACTGCATTGATTCAACTGGATGGAACCACCAATAAATCAAAACTTGGTGCTAATGCCATTTTGGGTACATCATTGGCAGTTGCGAGAGCAGCAGCAGATAGTTCAAATATGTCATTATATAAATACATTGGCGGAGTTGGGGCTGTAACAATGCCAGTACCAATGATGAATATCTTGAATGGAGGGTCTCATGCAGATAATCTAATTGATATTCAGGAGTTTATGGTCATGCCTTTTGGCGCTAATAGTTTTTCAGAAGGACTTAGGTGGGGTACCGAAATTTTTCATCATTTAAAAAGTGTATTGAAAAAGAATGGTATGTCAACAAATGTTGGTGATGAAGGAGGATTTGCTCCTAATTTAAAGTCCAACGACGAAGCGATTGAAGTGGTAATCCAAGCTATAGAAAAAGCAGGTTTCAAGCCAGGTGAGGATATTTATATTGCGCTTGACGCAGCATCCTCTGAATTCTATAAATCAGATTCAGGTTTGTACCATTTTGAATCAACTGGTGAAAATAGAACTTCGGCTGAAATGGTTTCATTTTGGAAAGATTGGGTAAATAAATATCCTATTATCTCTATTGAGGATGGATTAGCTGAGGATGATTGGAATGGTTGGTCAATGCTTACAAAAGAAATTGGTGAGAAGGTACAATTAGTTGGTGATGACTTATTTGTAACGAATACAAAAAGGTTGCAACGTGGAATAGAAGAAGGAATAGCTAATTCAATTTTAGTTAAAGTAAATCAAATAGGGTCTCTTACTGAAACAATTGAAGCAGTTCAGCTAGCAACGAGAAATAGGTATTCATCCGTAATGAGTCATAGATCGGGAGAAACAGAGGATAACACAATTGCTGATTTGGCCGTAGCACTCAATTGTGGACAAATTAAAACAGGTTCCGCTTCTCGAAGTGACCGAATGTCAAAATATAATCAATTACTAAGAATTGAAGAGGAATTAGGTGAAACAGCAATTTACCCAGGAAAGAATTTTAGATTTATTTAATTTTAATGAATCATTTCAACATCCGAGTGTATGGCCTTTTAATGAATGAAAATAATGAAGTTCTACTTTCGGATGAATTTAGGGGTGGAGTTGCTTTTACAAAATTTCCGGGTGGTGGATTAGAATTCGGAGAAGGCATTGCTGAGGCTTTGAAACGTGAGTTCATTGAAGAGCTTGATTTGACTGTAATGGTGGAAGACTTATTCTACGTAAATGATCATTTACAGATATCAGCATTTAATAATCAAAGTCAATTGATTGCATTCTATTATTTTGTAACATCTTCTAAATTAGATCAATTGGATTTAGAATTGTATGATGTGCCGCTACTGGTGAATGGGGAAAAGCAAAGATGGTTTCCAATAAATAAAACGCTTGAAAGTGTTCTAACATTCCCTTTAGATAAAATTGTTTCGAGGAAATTAATTGAAAAGTTTTGCTAAATGCTAAAGAGGGAATTAAGAAAAAAATATAAGGAACTTAGAAAAGCATTTTCTGTACAAGAAGTTGATAAGTTATCAAATAAATGTTTTAAGATATTAATCGAAAATTTTGATTTTAAAAATAAGAATGTTGGACTATTTTTACCTATTCCGTATTCAAATGAGCCCAATATTTTTTTATTATTCCCAAATCTTGATTTAACAATTACAAAAGTGTACGCCCCTGTTTCAAGTGAAGAAACTTTCGAAATGGAATTCTACCAAATTGATAAGATCCAAGATTTAAAAGAGGGTATGTATGGAATCCCTGAACCACCCAAAAAATATATGATTCATCCAGAGGAATTAGATATCATTTTACTTCCCTTGCTTGCATTTAATCAAGATGGACATCGCATTGGATATGGAAAGGGATATTACGATCGTTTTTTAAATAAGACGAAAAAAGAAATCATAAAAATTGGAATATCTTTATTTGATCAGATAGAAAAATTTGATGAGATTGATCCCAATGATGTACCAATGACTTTTTGTATTACCCCTGAAAGATGTATCAATTTTAAGTTATGAATGATAAACAAAACCAAGGGAAATACCACTTAGTTTCCGTCTTTTTAATACCCGCAGTACTCGCTAGTTACTTATTAGGAGGACTTGTTTGGGGTATTTCAACTACCTTACTTGCAGGGATTATAATTTTAACCGTATTTCGGAAAAATTAATTAAAGTACTGATCGTAAAATTCATGAAGATACAATTCAGTATCTCCAACTTGAACTTTTTGAATTCGTGTAGAAGCTAAAAAGCGTAAAATAACCCTTCTGTTTTCTGAAGTGTTTTCTATCAATGTAACTTTTGCCGTTCTAGTAGAAGCATTAAATTGAACCGTAAAGAAATTTGTGTAATAGTTTGCTGCTTGCTGTATCGCTTCATTGGTAATGTCGGCAAGAAAAATGAAAGAGTAAACACCTGTATTCTTTGCTATTACAAGTTCTGATGAACTTTGTGCTTTAGCTAGTTTTACGTCTTGAGCAAAAGTGCTCGTTCCTAAAAATCCGATTAATAGAAATGTATAAAGTAATTTCATGATTTTAATTTTTATTTTTATTGTGACGTTAAAAATACAAATTTGGTTGTATATTTAATCGAAAAAAAAAATATTTTGTTAGAGTCGTTTTTTCTCAAGGATAGCATGGAGGTGGGGTGTGACGAAGCAGGTAGAGGTTGTCTTGCTGGTCCAGTGGTTGCTGCAGCGGTAATTTTACCTCCCGATTTTCAACATTCACTATTAACGGACTCTAAAAAGTTATCTGAAAAAACAAGATTACGTTTAGAACCAATTATTAAAGAGAAAGCGCTTGCATTTGGAATTGGAATAGTGTCGGTGCGTGAAATTGAAGAAATTAATATTTTGAATGCTAGCATCTTAGCGATGCATAGAGCCATGGATGAATTGGCGATTGAACCCGAAAATATAATTGTGGACGGAAATAAGTTTAAACCTTATAAATCGATACCCCATCAGTGCATTGTGAAAGGAGATTCTAAGTATTTTTCTATTGCGGCTGCTTCCGTTTTGGCGAAAAATACAAGAGATGATATAATGCTAAAACTACATACAGATTTTCCTCAATATGCGTGGGATAAGAATAGGGGATATCCTACCATTTTTCATCGAAAAGCAATTGAATCAACAGGTGCCTGTATTCATCATCGCATGACTTTCAATCTCTTGGGTGGAGATAATCAAATGGAACTGTTTTCGTAAACATTTTACTGTTAATCATATTAGTTTAATGTAATGTAGAAGTATCAAGAATCATAATACTTTTGTTTTATTAGTACTATTATGGTTAGAACGATTCTTTGGATTCTATGTATTGCCTTATTGGGCTGGATTGGATATGTGGTTTACACGATGACCAATTGGAAAAACACCTTGGATCCAGCGGCTATTTTTAGTCAAAAGGATGATCAAGTAATTGTTATTCATAAACCGAATTCATACGATTGGAATCAAATAGAATTCTCTACACTGGCAGAGAATAAAAATTGCATTGATCCCATTTTACCTTTTTTACCTGCTAAATGTGACGTATACATAAGTAAAAAGCGTAATCTTATTTTAATTGAAAGTCCCTTTCCATGGTCAAATTCATCCATTAATCAACTTCTTTCAAAAGCAAACTTAAGGTATTCCATCCAATCAGATTCTTATAAGATTGAACAGTTTAATGCTGTTTTTAAAAATAATAGAATACTCATTTATAAATATGAAGAAGATGTGGAGGGGGTAGAATTTGATTTTAGTCAATTAGATCGAAATGCTACTGCTTCAATTGCAACCTTATCCACTTCAAAAACAAATTTTATTGATATTTATCTGAAGAATGAAAACACTATTGAATATCATTCAAAAAACGCTCAAGGAATAAAAGGAAAACTAATAGAGGATCAAAGTGTCTTTCAATCGTATATTCCGCTAAAGGCTGAAAATTATTGTTTTTTTGAATCAACCTATTTGAAATCTATTGATCCGGTTTTTGCCAAAAGTCCTATGTCCAAATGGGTAGATGCTGGATTTGTTTCGTTTAGTATAGATAATAAACGCGTATTTATGTGCCAATTTGTGGAGGGGCAAAATATGGTTCAAAATTTAAATGAATATCTTCAGCGCACGGAAGATAATACGCTTGTTGGCGAATATACAGCATTGGAAATAGCCCCAAAAATTGGAGCCACTCGTGGAAATTATGTGGTAAAAACAATTGATAATATTGCTATTTTTTCTTCTGATACTGATGTTGTTGATGTCGTTTTGTCTGAAATTGAATTAAACAAAACTTGGGTCTATAATGATGAAGATTTAACAAAATTAATGGATAATTTACCTAAATCTGTCTCCTATCGTTCCTTAGGGAAATTTAAAAATGTTGCAATATCTGTAATGGGAGATAAGATAATTCAAACAGAGGTGAAGTATAAGGCCGAAAAATTAAGTTTGAACACGGATCTTGAATATATTTCCGTTTCTATTAGTGGTAAAATAAATGATTTTATTGCTTTTCAAGGAAAAGGGAATATTGTTTGTGTCACTGAGCAAGGGCTAATTCAAGGGATTGAAAATTCTGTAAAAACATGGAAAAAGAGTATGGGATCCAATGTTATTGGTGAGTTACAAATGGTGAAGTCGAATGACCAAGAATTTATCGTTGCCACATCCAATAATTCGATTCATGTTATAACTAAGAAAGGGAAATATAAAGACGGTTTTCCAGTGAAAGCATCGAATGGAGATTTCATATGCCAAGCCAATGCATTTGTGAATAAAGGACAAATCATGGTCGGTATTATAAACAACAAAAATGAATTAATAATCTATGATTCAAAAGGTTCGGTATCAAAAAAAATCACCCTGTCTGAAAAGGACAAATGGAATCAACTCGATTTTTATATGTTGGGTACCGATTTATATGTTACAATTAAAGGAGAATCAAAAGTCATCGTATATTCTTTGGCAGATAAAAAAATACAATTTCAATATCCCTTATCGAATAAATTATCATTGGTGGATAAACCTAATGCTTCGCTCGGTATAACCCCTATAAATGGTGCTTTGGAATTGATTGATTTCACAAAAGGAAAAGATAAGGAAAAGTCAAAAACAAAAGTTATATCAGAGATGTTGGTGCATGCGGTGTGGATGGATTCTTCCTTATATACGATTTCAATGAATGCCAGTAAATTGATTTTTTCTACAAACTTGAATGAAGTGCTTTTTGAAAAAGAGTTTGGAAATGCTCGAATGTCCTCTGCTAATATATATAGGAATTCATTTAAAGAAACCTATTTTTCAGTAGTTGATGGTAATGAGAATAATGTATATTTGTACGATTCCAAAGGGAGAATGTATGTCAAAGGTGTGATTGAAGGATCTAAAAAAGTATCTTTAAATCAAACTGCAGGTTTTTCTATCACATTGACTACTATAGTTGACGGTTATTTAATACAGTATTTCATTAAGTAAAATAGTATGATAAAAAATTACAAGGCAATTCTATTCAGTTTAGTTCTTATTGTTTCAAATTTTGTTTCTAGTCAATCTTATTTGGGTGTCCAGTCTAGTAATTACGGTGGTGTTATGTCAACTGATATTCAACCAGCCAGTTTCGTTGATGGCAGATTTGCTTTTGATTTAAACTTAGGGAGTATTAATTTTAATACCTACCAAAATTTCGGATTTTTTGACACTAAATTCATGCATGATCGTCAGCAAAGTGTTTTCGGAGATAAATATTGGTGGGCAAAATCTTTCGGAGATACTGCAATTTTCAATGGATGGGGGCAAAAACCGTTCGAAGATTTCAATCAGCAACCATTTAGTGAAGGAATTATAAAGCATTTATATGATACAACAACAGTTGCACCTAGAGGGCTATATTCAAACACGCAAGTTGATTTAATTAACTTTATGTTTCATGTTACCCCTAAAATTGCACTTGGATTTACAGCTAAAGCCAGAACCATTACGAATTTAGATAATTTAGATTCAAGACTTGCTGTTCTTGCAGAATCCGGATTGGATACCAATGATTTATGGGGTAGAGCACTTCCGGAGGAATTATTGAATCTTAATCACATGGCTTGGACCGAGTATGGCATCAATTATTCTCAAGTAATAAATACTAAAAATGAAAAGCATTTTTTCAAAGCTGGGGGTAAATTAAAATTGCTGCAAGGATATACTTCAGCCTATGTTTATACCGATAATTTCAAATATGGATTAGTCGATGAGGATACCTCTTTTTTACTTCAAGGTGACTTTGCCTATGGTTATTCAAATAATTTAGATGATTTAGTAGCAGGGAATATTGAAAAAAATCAATTTGGTCTTCCAAAAGCAGCATCGAAATTTGGATTGGGATTAGATTTGGGTGTCGTATATGAATGGAGACCTGATTTTCAGAAATTCAAATATGACATGGATGGTGAGACCAATCTGTGGATGCGAAATAAAAATAAATATAAACTACGTGTTGGTGCATCTGTAATTGATTTGGGTTCGCTTCGTTTTAATAAAGGAGGTTTAAGCAGGGATTTTACAGTGAATGTACAGGAGAAATTTGATCTAAATCGATTTGAAACGGCTACAAGTTTTTTAACCTTTGATCAAATTGTTGATACACTCATGCATGAGTCAACCACTGCGGGTAATACCAATTGGGTGGCCAATCAGGATACATCATCCACTTTTACTATGCGAACTCCATCTGCCTTTAGCTTACAAGTAGATTATCATATTTGGAAATATTTCTATGTCAATGCTACTGGAATGTTGAATATGATTTCTCCGAAAAGAGCAGCCAAAGTTAAAGTAGCGAATCAATTCTCAATTACTCCTAGCTTTGATTATGCGTGGTTTGGATTACATGTACCATTATCAATTAATGAATACAGTGGATTTAAAGCTGGTATTGGGGCAAGATTAGGACCTTTAACAATTGGTGTTACTGATTATAGACTGTTAACGGCTACTGGAAAAATCCGTGGAGCAGAATTCTATGCAGGAGTTAGAGTTCCCATTTTGTATGATGGTATTAATGACAAAGACGGTGATAAAGTGTCAAATAATAAGGATGAGTGCTTTGATGTACCTGGGACATGGGCATTTAGAGGTTGTCCAGACACAGATAAAGACGGTATTATGGATTCAGAGGATGACTGTCCACTTGATTCAGGATTAGTTGAATTTAGAGGTTGTCCAGATCGAGATGGTGATAAAATCATTGACAAAAATGATAGTTGTCCCGATGTTGCTGGCTTAAAAGAATTTGCTGGTTGTCCGGATCGTGATGGCGACAAAATCATAGATAAAAATGATAGTTGTCCAGATGTTGCAGGATTGAAAATTTTCAATGGTTGTCCAGACTCAGATAATGATGGATTAATAGATGAAAAAGATGATTGTCCATTGGATTCAGGATTATTAGTATTGAATGGTTGTCCTGATAAAGATGGGGACGGAATTAGAGATATTGAAGATGGATGCCCAACGGTACCAGGACCAAAAGAACTTAATGGTTGTCCTGATACTGATAAAGACGGTATTTTGGATTATTTAGATGCTTGTCCGTTGGAAAAAGGACCGAAAGAAAATAACGGTTGTCCTTGGCCGGATAGCGACAAAGATGGCTTATTAGATAAGGATGATGATTGTCCAAATACTCCAGGGCCAATAGCAAATAAAGGCTGTCCTTTTAAAGATACAGATAATGACGGGTTGTTAGATAAAGATGACGATTGTCCAAATACGGCTGGTCCTATTTCAAATAAAGGATGTCCTGTTATCGAAAAAGAAGTTGTTGAAGTATTGAAAACAGCATTCGACAATTTGGAATTCGAGAAATTAAAAGATGTTATTCAAGGTACCTCATTTATTTCCTTAGATGAATTGGCTGAGGTGTTGAAAAAACGTCCGACTTGGAATCTTCATATTTCAGGACATACGGATAACGCAGGTGACGATCAAGCTAATATGATCTTATCTAAAAAACGTGCAGAGTCGTTGAAAGCATACTTGGTTGGAAAAGGAGTGAATGAATCACAATTGAAAGTGTTCTTTTATGGTGAGACTAAACCAATTGCTACAAACGATACTCCGGAAGGACGTCAGAAAAACCGTCGTGTTGAAATGGAAGTTAAGTTTGATTAACAGTTAATTTTAAAATAATTAAAAGTGCCGCCCATGAATTTTGGCGGCACTTTTTGTTTGTGTCAGATTTTTTCAACTAAAACAATTCTTATTGAAATGAAATTATAGTGTGTTATTTAGTGCAGTATACTTGAATAGCTTGTATCTATTGTGATAATACAATAACTTTTTCAATAAAGTTGTAGGGAATTCAAATCAATTCCATATTGGTACAACCAAATAGAGTTTTGTTTAGGAATATATTGTCATGGAAAAATTAGATTTTCCCTTTAATTTTAATTACTTTATTTAACACCACAGAATTGGGAATGGTGATAATTTCACCATCACTTGTTTTGATATACATAAAGAAAAATGAGATGTCGATCAAGGTGCCATGAATATCATATTCTTTATCCAGAATACTAATTTCTTGTCCCAGTTTCATCGGGTGGTTGAAAAACAAGATTAAACTTGATGTAACATTAGCTAATATAGACCATTGAGCAATGAATCCTACTCCCACAAGCGTAATGGTTGATGTTATGAAAACCATTAGTTGGGAACGATCAATATTCCAGATTCCAGCTAAAAAGATTAGAGCAAATAGCGTTATAAACAGATTGACTATTTTATGACTAATTCGTTTACGTTCCATGCCAAAATCAAATTTATTTAGGATTCGATTAATGGAATTACGAGCTAGAACTTTTACTAAAATCAAAAAAGTAATTACCAACGCTGTTTCAAAAAGTTGGAGTTTATATATTTCTAAATTCATATTTTATTTTTTAAAATCAATTTTGCTTCATCCCAAAACACATCCATTTCAGTTAGACTCATTTCTTCCAAATTAAGGTTTCTTTCTTTTGTTAATTCTTCCATTAATTGAAAACGTTGAATAAACTTATTGTTAGTTTTTGCCAATGCATTTTCAGGTTGTACCTTGATGTATCTGGAAAGATTAACCAATGAAAACAAAACATCACCGAACTCTTCTTCAATAGAATCTGACTCGTTGTCAATTTCAACTTTTAATTCCTGAATTTCTTCAAATACTTTAGACCAAACATCGTCTAAGTTGTCCCATTCGAACCCAATTCCTTTTACTTTTTCTTGAATTCGAGTTGCTTTCACTAATGCTGGTAAGGATTTTGGAACTCCTTCTAAAACAGATTTTTTTCCTTCTTTTAATTTGATTTTTTCCCAATTTTGCTTCACTTCCTCCTCACTTGTCACGGTAACGTCTCCATAAATATGAGGGTGTCGATGAATGAGTTTGTCACAAATACGATTTAACACAGACTCTACAGTGAAATCATTGGATTCAGTTCCTAATTTACAGTAAAAGACTAAGTGAAGAAACAAATCTCCCAATTCGCCCTCCAACTCTTTTTTATCATTCGAAAGTATGGCGTCTGTCATTTCATACATTTCTTCAATAGTAAGTGGTCTAAGCGATTCAAATGTTTGTTTCATATCCCAGGGACATTTCTCACGTAGATCGTCCATTATTGTTAATAAGCGTTGAAAAGCGATTAATCTTGCATCCATAGGTATCAAAATTACAGTAAATTCTTACATTTGAATGATTAAAATTATTTAAAATCGTATTGAGAAAAACATTAAATTGAGTACAGTGTCATTATATAAAGCTATTATTTATATTTCAACTATTTGTTGGTTTATTGGTAATTCTACTTTGTTGCATGGACAGGAACACGAGTGGGGAATTGAAGTAAGACAAAAAGTGGGTTTTCTAGCCGCACATCGTGGCACAATTGCTCATGTCCCTAATCGGATTGGTTTACCATTAGAAATAG
>CAZTFG010000057.1:0-10212 GCA_964612725.1 uncultured Lishizhenia sp.
GTAGTTCAATAGAAAGGTAAATCGGTCGAAGATTGGCGAAAGATGTTTCTACCAGTACTATAACGAACAATACGAGTACAATTGCTTTTTTCATTTTTCGTTAATCATGGTACATTTTGGGATAGCGCGGAGCATTTTCTACAAGGGTATTCCATTCTTTCCACGTGTAATAACGATTTGCAAATTCAAGTTCACCGTCGCTGTAAACGATTAATTGAGCATTTTGTCCATTTTCAGTAAGTGAGATACGGGCATAGCAATCTTTCATTTCTATAATTGTAAGGGTGGTGTAATTTCTTGGATGAAAACCATATTCCGCTCTTCGATTTTTTTGATTTCCTTCTAATTCCGGATGAAAAAAGGAAGCATGTTCACCTAAATATTTCTGAATTAAATAATACGTGAAGTAATCTTTCAATTTAATTTCACCCTGATATAAGCCGTTTTCAACGAAAACATCCAACTTCCAATTTAAACTATCCATGATCCATAACAACGATTTAACACGGGCATTTGATGTATCGCGTTTTTCAAGTCCAATGTAATAAACCTGAGGCATTTCGAATCTCAGTGCTTTCGTTTCCACTTGATCTAATTCGAAAGTTTGGCCTTCTTTTTCAAGTGCTTTTTGAGCCATTCCAACCCAATAAGCAATGGAATCTCGTTTTAGCAGCATGGCTTCCCACGATTTAAAAGGAGAAGATTGTGGAATTTGTGTATTTGCATTTAACTTAAATTCCTTTTGCTCTTTTGAACTGAATTTATCCCATGAGATTACCGCATTTTTATTATCCGTGCAACCAAGCTTGTATTTTTTGGAAATAATCGCAGTCCCTGCGGCATTTTGAACTTTCCACTCTCCATTCCGTATTCCTTTTTCGTAATAACCAATGGTGAGATTTCCAGATACTGTGTCTAATTCATGTAATTTCCCGTTGAGACGACCATCAAGTAATTCTTTCCTCGAAAATAAAACGCCTTTTGTGCTGTATTTCTCATCAATTCTAAGGTCATTCGTTAGTTCCATCTTTGATTTTATACCGCCAGTGCTATAATAAATTACTGCTTTTTGATAAATTTCTCCTTGCCCTTGTTTAGTGGTGTTTTCAGAGAGTAAAACACCTGTAGAAGTCCATGTTTTTTGCTCATCGAAACGGGTATTATTTTTTATTGTATTACGACGATAGCGCTCCATTTGACCATTAGGAAAATAACTCACATAATTGGTGTCTGCATTTGGTAAGTTATTTAGTATCGATTTTATTTGACGATTGTCAAAATACAATTTTTCGTATTGTAATAAAGTAACGTTAGTCCAATTCATTTGCGAACTGGGTGAAAATATACAATGGCGCATGACATTGCCATTCTCGTCCCATTTAGTAAGAATTCCTCTTCCGTCTTTTTCGATATATTTCTCTTCGATTTTTATTCCGTAATCATTCCACGAAGTCTCTTTTATTGGAGCGAAAGGATTCATGGCATTTTGATCAAATGTTGATAATTGAGTTAATCGTCCTTGATCGTTGTAGATTTCCCAATTTCCATCTTTTAAATTGTTCCTATACATTCCTTTTACATGAACTTGTCCGTTGTAATGATAACTGATCCAAGAACTATCCAGATTTCCTTCTTTGTAGTTTCCGCTCGACTTTAATTTACCGTTAGCATGAAATTCTCTAGTTGGTCCATCCAACAAATGAATGGCATCTTGATCGTACGTAGAAAGTGTATTGAAATGTTGCTCAAGGATAAGGTTTCCTTTTTCATCAAATTCTTCATGCTTTCCGTAGGGTACAATTAAACTCGTGTAACCAAAAGCATCAATGGTATGAGGCGGGTGTTCTTTCAAATGATACGAATCAATTTCAGATAATTTAATAAAAGCATATTCTTTTCTAAAGCGCAATGGTCCACTGTGATGATATTCGGTGATAACACTTCTTCTTCGTCGATCCTTATCCAAATAAAACCGACAGTGATTTACCAAAATTCCTTTTTCATTCCATTCATCTAGTGTTCCAAGTTCGTTTCCAAGTATTGGATTATGATTCATTTTGGTTCGAACTCGCTTTTGTTCAGATTGATATTGATTGAAAAAATTAAGTTCTTCTTCAATTAAAAGTCCGTTTTTAAAAATCCGCTTTTCGTATATTTTTCCATTTTCACTTATTTCACAAACCCCATCTCTTGGCGTACTCATGTCGTCTTGATAATACGTGGAGAACAAATAATGTCCACCTTTTTTATTGTAATAATGAAAATTACACCTTTGACCTTGCAGAAAGAGCGGGTATAGCAGTAGAATAAGGTAAAATATCTTTTTCATGTTATGAATCTACAATTAAATTATTAAAACGTTCAAATAATATACGAAAAACAAAATTAAAACACAAATCAAAATGATTATAAAATAACCTTAAATTAGATTAAAAAATAATCAATTAGTATATTTTTATGTTGGTAAAAACATATTCATCGGCCGTTTTCGGAATAAATGCAACCACGATTACGATAGAAGTAAATTTAGGCATTGGAGTTAATTTTTATTTAGTTGGGTTACCAGATAATTCCGTGAAAGAAAGTCAACAACGCATTAAGGCCGCTTTTTCAAATAATAACCTAAAGTTTCCCGGTAGGGAAATTACAGTGAATATGGCACCGGCAGATATTCGGAAGGAGGGTTCTGTTTTTGATCTACCAATTGCCATTGGAATTCTGGCTGTTAGTGAACAAATCCCTTCTGATTTACTATCTAACTATCAATTAATTGGTGAATTATCATTGGATGGAAAAATTCAACCCACCAAAGGAATTTTGCCCATTGCATTGCAAGCAAAAAAAGAAGGTTTTACAGGTATTATTGTTCCTAAATCAAATGCTGCAGAAGCATCTGTTGTCGATGGCATAGAAGTCTATGGGGTTACTTCCATTGATGAGGTGATTTCCTTTTTTCAAGATACTACTTCCTTAACAGCAACCTTGCCGGACCAAACCAAGCAACTTTCTTCATTAGTAAATTTTTTTGATGTTGATTTTAAAGATGTTAAGGGTCAAATGCAAGTAAAACGTGCATTTGAAATTGCAGCAGCCGGAGGGCATAATATCATTCTTATTGGTCCGCCTGGTGCCGGAAAATCTATGCTTGCCAAACGTTTGTCTACTATTTTACCCCCAATGAGCTTAGATGAAGCCTTAGAAACCACAAAAATTCACAGCGTTGCAGGTAAAGTTAAAAATGAAATAGGATTGATCACCCAACGACCATTTCGAAAACCACATCATACGATATCGGAAAATGGCTTAGTGGGCGGGGGAAGTTATCCTCAACCGGGCGAAATCTCCTTGGCGCATAATGGTGTATTGTTTTTGGATGAATTACCTGAATATAAGCGCTCTGTTTTAGAAGTCATGCGTCAACCTTTGGAAGATCGTACGGTCACCATTGCGCGTGCCCGATTTTCTGTTGAGTATCCGGCTGGATTTATGTTGGTTGCAGCTATGAATCCGTGTCCCTGCGGATATTATAATCATCCGGAAAAAGAATGTGTTTGTGTGCCTGGGGTTGTGCAGCGCTATTTAAATAAAATTTCAGGACCATTAATGGATCGAATCGATTTACATGTGGAGGTTACTCCTGTTTCATTTGATGAATTATCGACGGATGTTCCTAATGAAGGTAGTTTTGAAATTCGAGGACGTGTTGAAAAAGCTCGAACCATACAAGAAAAACGATATGCTGCCAAACCTGAAATCCACTGCAATGCCCAAATGAGTCGTTCTGAATTTGAAGTACATTGTCAGATTGATGAATCAGCAAAAGAACTGGTAAAAACAGCCATAATTAAAATGGGGCTTTCAGCTCGTGCTTACGATCGAATCCTGAAAGTTGCTAGAACCATAGCGGACTTAGATTCGTCTAGTGGAATACACATGAATCATGTAGCAGAGGCAATTCAATACCGCAGTTTGGATCGAGGTAATTGGGGAAATAAATAAAGGATTATTTTATCACAATTTCAACGCGTCGATTTGCTTGCTCCTCATAGGCTTGTTGTGGATTAGGGAAAATCGGTTTTGTGTTTCCATAACCTTCAGCGGTCATCCGAGAAGGATGAATTCCATTATAGATAAGGAACTTTCTTACTCGTTTTGCTCTTTTTTTGGAAAGTCTCACGGAAGAAGGCTTGTTTTTTTTCGATTTATCATTCACATGACCTTGAATTTCAATAGAGACTGTTGCATTTAATGCCATGAAATCAACCAACCGCTTTAGTTTTTTTTCTGATCCTTTCATGATGGTGCTGGTTCCTCTATAGAATTCAATTTCTTCAAATTGTGCAGTTGCACCAATAGTGAGAGGTTCAAGATCAATAGTGATGGTATCTATTTTAGACGGATTGAACTTATATTCTACATCTTTTGAAAAGTAGCCTCGAACATCTGTTTTGATTAACGATTTATTTCCTTTTGATAGTGTTAATAATAAATCACTTGTAATGTAATATCCATCTACATCTTTAGACCCAGTAATGGTTAAATTTCCGCTAATTGGTTTTTTTGTTCGTGCATTTCTTATTCGGATGTATGTAAATTTCGGATTTGTTTTGTCTCTTAAATCAATTCTTTTTTCATCGCGAATTTCAATGCCATCAATATCTTTAGCAACATAGGAAAAATCGAAGGTTAACTTTTCGGTTGATTTGGCAGGCGCTGAAAATATGAATACATACATTTTTTTATCCTGAACATTAAACTCCCATTTGGCAACAGAGTCAATCTTTTCCTTTAATTTAATTGGAGTGGCTTTACCTGTTATAATTTCATTACATGGGTTATCTGTTGTAGTTTCAAAACAATAGATTGCTTGCCCAGATTGTTTTATAGACATTGAAATAGACCCCAATCCACCCGGTTCAAAATAGGACCAAATTAAATTACGCGAAACCGAATCTTTCGTATATTTTTCAAATGATTTTAAGTCATAGCCATTGTTCCCAGTAAATTGTAGCGTGTAAACACCAGACTCAGTTATATTTACTGATCCGGAGCAATCGGCAATAGAAATTGTTTTGCGACCAAAAAGTTGAGCTTGATGATTAACATAAAATAGGGTACAAAAAGCTAAAATGGAAATTAATTTTATCATTCTTGTTAGAATTGAACTTAGACTAACGAATTAATCTATTTTTAGTTTCAATTTACCATTAATTTCTGATCGAATAAACAGTCCTTTTGTAAGTGGATATAAGTCTATAATGTTTATACTATCAACATGGCCTGATAAATGAATGTTTTTTTCGAGGTCTTGATTGAGCGCTTTTGTAATTTCTTTTTTCGCTTCTTGAATGAGTGATTTTAATTCAATTTTCGCCTCATTTTCTACTTTTTTAGTGATCCTATCATTAAATAGCCATTTTGCTGATTTTAATAGCAAACTTTTCGTTTTTAAATCAAATTGTATATCACTTAAGTAAATGAGTTGTTTTTGCATATCTAATTTTGGTCGGGCTGAGAAATACAATATCCCCTTTCGATATCCACTAAAATTGATAGATAAGTGAATTCTATTCCCATCTGCACCTATAAGATGAACTGAATCTAAGCGAATTTTTCTTCCTTTTATTGAGAATTCATTTCCTTTAATAGATGCTTCAACCCAACGATTTAACGAATCGTATGATGCTAAAATATCTGTAGTTAATTGAATTCCCTCTGTTTTTTTTACCTCCGATAAGTTAGGCAGAGGAGTTGATTTTTTTTTTGATTTTTCTGTTTGAATAGTTGGAAATAACTCAATTCCAAGATCTAGGTATACTTTGTTTTGATGAAATTTAAGGGGACTCAGTCCTATTTTAGCTGGAGATAAAGTCAGAAATCCATAGGATTCAATTGAAATGTTTTCTTGTAATTGGTTCCATGCATTTGAACAAGTTGATTTAATATCAATTTTACTGATTTCTTTGTCAATTTCTGCTTGTATGGATTTCATTTCTTTTCGGATTTCTTTATCCAACGTCGAAGTGATGTCATAATTAACTAAGGTGATTTCGCAGGGATCAATTAGATCTAATTTTGTTAATTGGGTTGCTGATTTTAAGGTGTAATTTGAGGCCATTTCAAGTTTTGTTGCAAACGATATAGCTGCACTTCTCATGGGTTCCTTTATTCCACATGATCCAAAAAATCGAGGGACAATGCAATTTCCTTCTTGGTTAAATAAACTGGTACAAGAAGGACAATAGGATAAATCTAAACTATAAGCAAGATTAGTTGAAAAATCTAGTCCAAAAGAATTGGTTTTAAAGCTGATAGGTTCTCTTTTGAGTTGGTAAGAATAACTGAGGCCTTCACAGGCTTTTTGATTCCCAGAAAATGATTTTGGAATCGATGTTTCTGCCGATTTGAAATAACTTTCTAAGTTGATTTCAATTGGGATAGACAAATAAGAAGCTTTTGCCACGCTAATTGGCGGATCGATTATTTTTTCAGAAGGGGCAAGTGGCTCAATAGATTTACAACTCACCAATAATAGACCAAAGAGAAAAAAAGAATATTCTCTAAAATTAACCTTAGAGAATATGTTTTTTAAAATGAAACTAAATTTCGTTATCACTTATAATTTGATTCAATAAAAAAGGGAGCCTCAGCTCCCCAAAAATTAGTTCATTTTTGCTTGAAGCCCTTTATCTAAAGCATCAAGGAAATCTTCAGTAAACACATAATGTTCACCTGCATTTACTTTGTTTCCGTGAATACAAACAGCTAAATCTTTTGTCATAACTCCAGATTCCACTGTTTCAATACATACTTTTTCCAGGGTATTACAAAAATCGATTAATTCTTGATTCCCATCTAATTTGCCTCTAAAAGCTAATCCTCTTGTCCATGCGAAAATGGATGCAATTGGATTCGTCGATGTTTTTTTGCCCGCTTGATAATCTCTATAATGTCTGGTAACTGTTCCATGTGCGGCTTCTGCTTCCATAATTTCCCCGTCTGGTGTAATTAACACAGAAGTCATTAACCCTAAAGAACCGAATCCTTGTGCAACAGTGTCTGATTGTACATCGCCATCATAGTTTTTACATGCCCATACGAAATTACCATTCCATTTAAGTGCTGAAGCAACCATGTCATCAATTAATCTATGCTCATAAACAATTCCTGCTGCTTCAAATTTTGATTTGAATTCAGCTTGATAAATTTCTTCAAAAATATCTTTAAAACGACCATCATATTTTTTTAAAATGGTGTTTTTTGTAGATAAGTAAAGTGGCCATTTTTTAGAAAGCGCCATGTTGAAGCAACTGTATGCAAAACCGCGAATGGATTCATCTGTATTATACATAGCCATACCAACTCCATCTCCTTTAAAGTTGTAGACATCAAAAGTTTGAACGTCTCCACCATCTTCCGGAGTGAATGTCATGGTTAATTTCCCTTTCCCTTTAAATACTGCGTCTGTTGCGCGGTATTGGTCTCCAAAAGCATGACGACCAACGATTATTGGTGCAGTCCAATTGGTCACAAGACGAGGTACATTTTGCATTACTATTGGCTCTCTAAAAACAGTTCCGTCTAGTATATTTCGAATCGTTCCATTGGGAGATTTCCACATGGATTTTAAGTTAAATTCTTTTACACGTGCTTCATCCGGTGTAATTGTAGCACATTTAATACCTACTTTATATTTTTTAATTGCTTCAGCGGCATCCACGGTGATTTGATCACTTGTTTCATCCCTTTTTTCAATTCCTAAATCATAATATTTAATATCTAAATCTAAGTATGGAAGTATTAATTTATCCTTGATGTTTTTCCAAATGATGCGTGTCATTTCATCTCCATCCAACTCTACGACAGGGTTTACAACTTTAATTTTAGCCATTTTACAGAACGTTTTAAAAATATGGCTCAAAGGTAGCGAAACTATACTAAATGAAATGATAATTTGCCTAATTTAATAGAAAAAGTTATAGCTGATTCACAACTAATTTTTCATGAATTTCAAATTTCTATTAGCAATGCGTATGGTATAAATGCCTTGTTTGATTTCTGAAATTGTTATTAATTGGTCCTGCGCTTGCATTTCACCTGTTTTTAAGACTCTTCCTTGCTGATCAATTATTTCAAAAACACTTCCGATTAATGGTTCACTTACTTGAATGGAAAGAGAATTTTGTGCTGGATTTGGAAAAACTGTAATTGAATGTGTTGTTTGATCAGACAAACCTGCCACAACATCAACCGTGGCTAATGCTTCACTCGAACAACCGTTTAATAAATAAGATACAGTATATTCTGTGGTTCCAATGGGGGATACAACGATGCTTGAAGATGTCTCAGTGCTTGGTGACCAATTATATGTACCTCCTGCAGGCGTCCCAATTGCAGTTAAAGTTGCGCTTTCTCCACTTGCAATTACTTCATTATTAACAGAAACAGTAGGAGTTGGAATTACCGTCACAATTGATGTATCCGTATATTCGCAACCATTCGAAGTAGCTGTCACCAAATAAGAAATTGTATCATCAGGAGTTACAGATATCCATGGTGTGGTTGCTCCTGTAGACCATAAATACGAAGTAGGCGATGAGTTGTTATTCAGTATGGAGCAATCTAACGATGCGAATCCTGAGGTTTGGTAAATTGTAAAATATCCTGATTCGTTTGCATAATTAGTAATCATTAGAATATAAACATTTCCAACTTGTGCGTTAGTAATTATTGCATTCTCTATTGATGATGTTGAATAACTACAATCAACAACGTTATTTATTGTGGAACCATTTATAGCGGTACCTAAATTTCCACAATAAGTAGTTGCTTCGGTATAACTTGAATAAGGTCCGTATAAAATAAAATCAACATCGATTCCTGAGCCACTTGAATTTGAACTTTGTATAATATTCAATGTTAAATCACCCGGTTGATCTATTTTAAGATAGAACCACGAAGGATTTGGTTGAGAAGCCAAGCAGTCGTAATTATTTCCTATTAAAGCAGTAGTGTTGGTCATGTTAGGAAATGTTGTGGTAGTTCCTGTACATATCGGTTCCGCAAAATCACAAGAAAGGGAATTCGAACCAGTGTTTAGCACAACAACGCTTCCCTGGCAAATAGTGGTATCGGATACGTTAACTGCAGGTGTTTCATAAACAATAATAAGAATTGTGTCCATCAATGTCGGGCAATTATTAATAGAATCAATGGCTTCAATGAAAATTAGAGATTCACCCGAATTGGTTGGGGTAACATTTACTATACTTCCAATTCCTGAAGCAGGAATTCCTGTAGTTGTATTATTGTTAGTCCAGGATATTCCGTATGTACCTGTATCAGTATCTATTGGTAAAGAAAAAAAAACGTTGGTACAAGTAGTTTGACTAGTTGCAACAATTGTCGTTCCGCATTGGGAAAGGGCAAGTGAATGTAAAACCAAAAACGTTATTAATAAATATATTATTTGTTTCATTTTGAAAATATTAACTAGAATTAAACTTATCTTACCATGATTATTAAAATGAAAAACCAAATCCAAAATTGCAACCTAGATTCATGTGTGTTTTAATCGAATTGCTTTTGATTTCATTGTTAATTCCATTTTTAAAAAATGGATTTGCATAGAGATAAAAACCATTAAATTGCCTTCGAATATCAACTTCTAGCAAATAGGAAAATAATATTGATTTCATTTCTTTTGAAACAAAAGGACTTGTAAGATCCGTGAATATGTTCGCATCAGTTGTTTTATAAAGAGGGAATTGGATAACATTGGTTCGGGTGAAGCCAATTGTTAATCCTATTTTGGGAATAAAAGACCATTTTGCTTTTTGAAATTGATATCCAAAAAATAATGGAACTTGATAAACATTGATTCGATTGTAAATGGTATGTGTTGTAGGATTGTTTTCATACAAGTATGATGTTTCATTAAAATTTATATTTATGAAATTAGTACCGGAAGTGTCTAGACTTGCTGGAATAAATAAATGAAATGATATGTGTGTAGAATCAATTACGAGAGGATTTAGTTGATTCCATGTATACTTATCTGTAAGTTGGTTCAAATATATTCCTGTCCCAAATAATACGTTTCTTATTAAATATTGACCAGAGATTCCCGCAGAAAAACTAGGTGTATTTTGATTTTTTATTCCTAGCAATGAAGCGTTTTGTCTAGATTCAAAGTTTAGCATGTTTGATTGA
>CAZTFG010000057.1:10222-14277 GCA_964612725.1 uncultured Lishizhenia sp.
CAGAAAATAGTTGTAGTTCAAATCTTGTTTCTTTTTTTGATGCAGGCTGGTTTAATTTCTCCTTTTCGTTTTTAACGATACTATTTTTAACTTGAATTGTTGTATCTATGTTTTTTATTAATTCAGATTGTTTAGAAAAGTTAATTGATGAGTCATTTTGTGTTTTATCTTGATGATGAGGGGTACGATTATAAAATTTAGCAGAATCAATTAATAAATCAGTGAGTACTGGTTTGGTTTCCTTTGTTTCATTATAAATATATTTAGCTGCTACAGAATTCAAGCCGTTGAATAATTTGAGATTATTGAAGGTGCTTGGCTTATTTGTTTCTTTTTCTGGATTCACACGATTTATTCCACCGTGTTTTTTATTAAAATCATTTTTCACCAGTTTGGTATGTTTCGTTTTATTTAATGTGATGTTAGGCTTTGTTTTTGAAGGATTTAAAGAAGAAGTTGATTGGTTTTTTTGTGTGAAAAATGCAAATTTAGGACCGTAAAAAGTTGTGTAAGTACAAGATAAAATTAGTAACCCAAAGAACCAAATGTAAAAAATTCTTCTTCGTTTCTTTTTGCGTACACGTTCAATTCGCTGTTGAATATCAGAGACAAAATCAGAAGGAACTTCAAATTCCTGTTTACTAAGTGTCTCTCTAAAAATTGAATCGATTTGTTCTTTGTTATTTTCCATCTATTGGATATGTTTTAGTGCTAATTGTGCTTTCAATTTTTTCCGTGCTTCACTCAAATGCCATTTAACAGTTTCAGAAGAAAGCTTGAGTTGTTCACAAATTTCTCTCGGTTTCATTTCATCAAGTGCGTAAAGGGTAAAGACCAACCGAGTAGCTGGCGGGAGCAATTGCAATAGATGTAATAGTTTTTGTTCCTCAATTTCTTGATCCAAATTAATTTCATCAACAGAAATTCCTTCATTAATAAAGTTGTCTGTAAAAATTAAAGGGTTATTTTTTTTATTTTTTCTGTAATCGTCAATTATTTCGTTCCTTATTATTTTTTTTACCCAAGCTTGATAATTTGTACCTAATTGAAAAGTGTGAATATTGTTAATGATTTTCATGAATGTATTATTAACAAGTGTCATTTGATCTGATCGATTATTTTTATAACGAGAAACCACCTGCATTAACACATTAAATGAATAATGATATAATTCAAGCAAAACCTTCTGGTCATATGCCTTAATCTGTTTTATAACATTTTCGGTAATTTGCAAATCGTTTTCTCTTTCGTTCTTCAGTTTTTTGTCTGAAAACCCTTTATTTCTTCACCTCAATTTCTTGAACGCATGGCTAGGTGATTTTGGGGGGGATTTAATTTTTAATAATTGTTTGTATCACGCTTCCAATTTGAAAACCATTTATTTCTTCTCCTTCTATTGAAGTTACATTCCCGAATAATAGGCTTATCAAGAAATTGAATTTCCATTTTGCACCCGATTCACACCAAACTTGAACATTGCGGTACTGAGCAAGGCATAAAACACCAATAAAAAGAATGTTTTTCATGTTGAGTAATTAATTCTATTATCATCAAATATAACAAAGTTTGATTTTTCTCTTTAACGAATTTAATTCAATTAAAATGTGGGGAAAGCAAAAAAGGGAGCATGCTCCCTTTTTTACCTAAACAAAACTAATTATGAAAAAAACTGATTGATTTGAAAATAAAAAACTAAAACCGTGTGTAAGGAAATAAGTTACGTTTTAGTGTTATTGGATGATTAATTTTTTGGTAGATGTATTGTTGTTATCAGATAGTTGTACGAAGTAAGAACCTGAAGCAAGATTAGACACTTGGAAAGAAGAAGCGTTAGCAACATTTTCTTGAGCGATAACTTGCCCTTGAGCGTTGATAATTTGAATTGTGTTCACTTGGTTTTTCCAAGAGATAGTAGCCGTTTCAGAAGCTGGGTTAGGGTAGATGTTGATGTCAAGAGAAGTATTTTCTTCCACACCAGCCGTACCGTTGTTGTTACCACCATTGTTTGTAGTATCGACAGCGATGTATTGTTCAACAGTAGCATCAGTGGTAGCAGTACAACCGTTAGCATCAGTAACGGTTACGGTGTAATAACCAGCCGCTACATTTGTTTGGTCTTCAGAGTTGATAGCGTTGCTCCAATCGAAGGTGTAAAGAGGCGTACCACCAGTTACTTGAAGGTCAAGAGCCGCTGTTGTATTAGCATCAGCTTGAGTAGTGAAGATAGAAGCAGTGATTACTTCTGGTTGATTTACCGTGAAGCTACCGTAAGAGATACACCCGTTAGCGTCAGTTAAAGTTACACGATAGTATCCAGCAGAAAGGTTAGTTAGATCTTCAGTAGTTGCATTGTTCACATCCCAAGAGATAGATTGAACAGTTCCTTGCGTGATAGCTAAGTCAATAGCCCCATTTGCCAAACCGTTACAAGTAACATCAGTAACAGTAGCATCAAAAACAAGAGGAGTAACCGTAGCCACGTTGATAGTTGTGTCAGTAGAACAACCAGCAGCATCTGTGATAGTTACTTGGTAAGCACCCCCTGCTAAGTTATCAAGTGATAAACCAGTTTGACCATTGCTCCACACCGCAGTGAAAGGAGCAGTACCGTTTACATTCAATTGAATTTGACCACTGTTAGGTTCACAAGAAACAGAAGAAGTAGCAGAAACAGAGATAGAAGACCAGTTTTGTGCCATAAGAACAGCCGCAGCAGCATCTAATCTACCAGCCCCAAGTTTACCAGCGTAAAGCGGGTTGATGTTATCGATGTTGAAAGAAGAAGCTTTAAGGATGTATTCGATGTTTGATTGAGAAAGACAAGGATTCACAGCTAACATAAGAGCAACAGTACCGGTTACTTGAGGAGCAGCGAAAGAAGTACCACTGTTAGTTAAATACCAACCAGAAGCAGAACTGATAGCAACATCATATCCTGGAGCACTTAAGTCAACCGTATTGTTGTGTTGGTGCGTAGTAGCAGAATTACCGATGATACGTTCGTGGTTGTTTGAAGGTCCAACACTAGTAACAGAAAACACATTAGCATAAGCAGCAGGATAGACTAAGTTATCAGCACCACCACAAGTAGTACCATTGCCCGCAGAAGCAATAAGGAACGACCCGTTGTTGAAAGCTTCATTGATAGCATCTTGCGCGTATTGGTTGAAAGTACAACCAGAAGTCCAGCTAAGGTTGATTACTTTAGCACCGGCATAAGAAGCTACTAACATATCGTTGTAGTTCATTCTGTATAATGCTAATTTACTGTCATACCCAATAGCACTTTTCCCAATACCGTTGTTTGTGTTACCAGCAGCAAGAATGGCAACAGCAGTACCATGAGTACGAGTAGCCGTATTTGTAGCATCATAATAAGTTACTTTCCCCGCAAGTTC
Organism: uncultured Lishizhenia sp.; assembly: GCA_964612725.1. GTDB lineage: Bacteria > Bacteroidota > Bacteroidia > Flavobacteriales_D > Crocinitomicaceae > UBA952. The sequence goes on from CAZTFG010000057.1 coordinate 13,621, forward strand.
TTCATGAGAATCATAGAAGTTTTGATCAGAGATAGCAATGATGAAGTTAGGATTACCATGAGTTAAATTCCAAGCACCTTGCGCATTGATTAAGTCAAGTGCATAATCAGAAGCGAAAGCAGTGTTGTAATCGTTGGGAGTATCAAGTGTTTGATAAGCCGGAGCATATTCAACAGCAGAAACTGCATTTACATTATTCACAAGGGAAGAATAAAGATCTACTTCGTTACAGTTACAAGTTACTTCAAAAACGTTTTGCAATTTAGCAGAACGAGCAGCCGGCATCGCTTTTTCAACAGAAGTGATATTCAAGGATTGAATAGCTTGGTTGAAAGAAGGATTAGCTGAAGACAAAACTCCGTTTGCAAGAGTAGGGATGTTTTGAGCTTGGTTGATAGTAACCCAAACTTTTCCCGTTTGAGCTTGAGCAAGGACAGCTGTGAAAGCGAAGGAAAGTCCTAGAGCTAAATTTTTGAAGGTAGATGTTGTTTTCATAATATCTGCGTTTGTTTATGAGACAAATCTGCGGCTAAACGCAAGGGTATGAAAGAAAAAGAGCCGAAACGAAATCAAAATACACGCTGCTACGAATACGTAATTACGTAGGAGTACGAAAGTGTCTAAGTAGGTTTACGTAAAAATGGGGGTGATTGGGTA
>CAZTFG010000058.1:0-10899 GCA_964612725.1 uncultured Lishizhenia sp.
GAATTCAGATGGGTGTTTGATTTTCTTTTGCCAAGAAAGATCAGAGATATGAATCAATCCATCAACACCTTCTTCTAATTCAACAAATACTCCAAAATTGGTAAAGTTTCTAACTTTTGCTGTGTGTTTAGATCCAACTGAATATTTAGCCTCAATTGCAGTCCATGGATCTGGCATCAATTGTTTGATACCTAAAGACATTTTTCTTTCTTCTCTATCTAGTGTCAAGATTAATGCTTCAACAGTATCACCTACTTTCATGAAGTCTTGAGCAGAACGTAAATGTTGAGACCAGCTCATTTCAGAAACGTGAATCAATCCTTCAACTCCTGGAGCAATTTCGATGAAAGCACCATAGTCTGCCATAACAACAACTTTTCCAGAAACTTTATCACCAACGTTTAAGTTAGCATCTAAAGAATCCCATGGATGTGGTTGCAATTGTTTTAAACCAAGAGCAATTCGTTTTTTATCATCATCAAAATCAAGAATTACAACATTTAATTTTTGATCTAATTCAAGCATTTCTTCAGGATGTGTAACACGTCCCCAAGATAGATCTGTAATGTGAATCAATCCGTCTACTCCACCTAAATCGATGAATACACCATATGATGTAACGTTTTTCACAATACCTTCTAATACTTGACCTTTTTCTAATCCAGAAATGATTTGTTTTTTCTGTTCTTCCAATTCTGCTTCTATAAGCGCTTTGTGAGATACAACAACATTTCTAAATTCTTCGTTGATTTTAACCACTTTGAACTCCATGTTTTTACCAACATATACATCGTAGTCTCTGATTGGCTTAACATCAATTTGAGAGCCTGGTAAGAATGCTTCGATACCAAATACATCAACAATTAAACCACCTTTTGTACGACATTTAACGTAACCAGTGATGATTTCTCCTGTGCGTAAAACATCATTAACACGAAGCCAAGCTTTGTGCATACGAGCTGTACGGTGAGAAACAACCAATTGACCTGTTTTGTCCTCTTGACATTCTACATAAACATCAACGGTATCACCTACTTTTAAATCCGCGTTATAACGGAATTCATTGGATGGAACAACACCTTCGGATTTGTAGCCTAAGTTAATGATTACCTCTTTTTTAGTAATCATCATAACCGTACCTTCAATTACTTCTTTCTCGTTGATAGAAGTTAACGTTTTTTCGTAACGATCTGATAATTCAGAACGCTCTACTTGGGTGTATCCTTGTAATTCAAGAGCTTCCCAGTTAAAATCAGCAATCCCTTCTGTTGGTCTTGCTTCTGCTTTTCCTTTTGCCATATGGCTTTTACATTTTGTATTTCGAACACTCTGCTAATTCGAAAGTTAATTTTACTTGCTGTCTACGGCAGAGACACAGCATTTTTAAGGGCGCAAAGATACTGAAAATACTTTAAAAACAAGAAAAATCAGGTTTTTTCAAAGAATATTTAAAATTTTTCGAAAATAGTATAAAAAAAAATAAAATAGTTTTGTTTCTTTGTCCTTAAATAAAAAACAAAACGAAATGAAAAAAGTTATTTTAAGCGCAGCTGCAGCAGTTCTTTTGCTTGCTTCTTGTGGGAAATCTGAAGTTTGCGAATGTGTTGACACAACAGTTAGCGTAATGAAAGAAATGAAAGCAGCAAATGGAGACATGGCTAAAATGAAAGCTATCCAAGACAAAAACAAAGCTGCATTTGACAAATGTGACAAATTAAATGATGGTAAATCTGACGCTGACAAGAAAAAGTTAGAAGAGGAAGCTAAAAAATGTGATGGATATGCTGAGATGGAAAAAATCATGAAAGACGGATTGAAATAATTCCAGCTTAATTATTTGAAAAAGAGCCATTTCGATGGCTCTTTTTTTTTGCCCATTAATTCTATCTTTGCATAAACTTTCTATAATGAAAAAATCTTTATGGTCAATTGGCTTGTTTTTTGTGCTTTTTGCATGCGGTAACCCCGTGGATAAAATTAATCCCAAAGAACTGAAAACCTCCTGTGAATGTGCTGAGGCTGCTGAATTAATAATAACAGAAAGATTAGATATTCAAGAATCAGCTATTGGAAAGGATATCAAAGACATTGATACATCAGAATTGATAACACGATGGAATGCCCTATTAGCAAAGCAAAAAGAGGTTTACAATAATTGTAAAGGCAAAAAAGAAATTACAAACTGTAAAGACTGGCCTGAAATCAGTAAAAATTTAGCAAAAAGAACCGAAGAACTAAATAAAAAAAGTGAGGCAGCTGCAATTAAGAAAAAATCAAATTAATCAAATCGAATTGCTTTTACAGGGTTTATTCGCGTAATTACATAGCTTGGTAAAATCAACGCAGATAAACAAATAATGATGGTTCCCACATTTAACCCTAACCAACTCCAAACATCTACCTCAATTGGGACTTGTGAAAGATAATACACCTCTGGATTCAACGAAATGAGTCCGGTATATTTCTGAAGAAAGCACAAGCACAAACCGATTAAATTCCCCCAGAACATTCCGCGCACAACAAGAAAACCTGCTTGGATCAAGAAAATTTTTCGAATGGTCCAATTGGTAGCTCCCATAGCTTTAAACATTCCAATAAAATTAGTTCTGACAACAATTAAAACCAACATAGCTGACCCCATATTAATGATACCGATCAGTAACATCAACACAATAATAATCAACACGTTAATATCTAAAAAACCTAACCACAAAAACAATTCTTTTTCGGTATCTTGAATACTATTCACTTGCAATAAAGCACCAGAATCATCTGGAATCAACTCGATTAATTGCTTCAACTTTACAGCCATTAAATCTAAATTGTCCCAATTATCAATGATAATTTCAAATCCACTCACATATCCCAAATTTGCGGATTTCCCATCCATTTGTTGACATTCAACTTGTCCGTTATTTGCGGTAAACAACCGATATCGATTTCCTTCCTTGTCCAGATATTCGCGTTTAAGCTCATTATTTTCATCCATGGAATAGGCTCCTAAAACATCTCCTTTTACCGTTATTTTAAGAAAGGATGTGTCCATTAATTTAGTAGCTTTTTTGGAGGAACCTAAATGCAATTCTTCCGTAATTAATCGTATCAAGGTATCTTTAGTTGGATGAAGTTCAAGCTTATTATACCGATTAAATCCATCACCCCAATTATACAAATAGGAACCATTACCACCACTTACTTCTGCTTTAATCAACAAAGAACCATTAGATAATGTATCTGCAACTCGAATACTGGCATTCAATCCCCAATCATTTAATTCTTGAACTATTGGAAGATTAGTTAACACTACCTTTTCATCAAACTCTTCAAGGCCAGTAGAATAAATCCCAGAAATAACAAATTGTCTTTTCACTGGAGTATTGCGGACAAAAAAAGCATCGACGGTATCTTTCAACTTATATCCCAACAATTTGGCTGTTTTTTTTGACAGAACGATGGGTTCAACATCACTTTCTTTGGCAAAATCAGGAATCACTCCTTCCACTAAATTTTCTTTGAAAAAATCCCAATGATTCGAATGAAACAACCCTTTAAAAATTACACCAAGAATATCCTGTTTATTTACCAAGGAATCTTTACCGGATGCTAATTTAATTTTACTATCAGCACTGCGCGATTGTAATAAAGCCGGTTTGTATGCAACGGGATAAACACCTGTTAAATTAGAAATGTTTTTTAACTGATGAAAAGCAGGATGATCGATAGAAACTGGAGGTGTTTCATAGGGCGATGCATCTCCTACTGTTTTGATAAAAAAATGCGATCCAAAACCGGTAATTTTATGACGCACCTCTTGCTGAAAGCCTTTAACAACCGCAAGCGTTAACAAGTTTACAACAATGGCAAGTGCAATACTTATTATTGAAATCCGCACAATAGGACGCGAAACTTTCTTACCTTGTACTTCGGATTTTATTAATTTGCGTGCTATGAAAAATTCAGAAGGCAACTATTCACATTTTAGGCTTCAAAGTTACATAATGCTATTGAGTAGCATGTGTTTTTTCTTCATTTTAATTTCTTCTTGTTCTTTTGGCGCAACAAAAAACGCTACCGATACAATAAAAGCACCGATTAAAACATTAAAAAATGCTACCATCACCCTAGGAAATCAACAAACAGAAAGATACCTTCCATTATTAGCAAATAAAAGAGTTGCTATCGTAGGCAACCAAACTTCCATGATTGGCAAAACTCATTTGGTGGATAGCTTACTAGCATTGGGAATTCAGGTTAGAAAAGTTTTTGCTCCAGAACATGGATTTAGAGGAGTCGCAGATAATGGTGAGCATATATCCAATGAAACAGATAAAAAATCAGGATTAAAAATAATTTCACTTTACGGTTCTCATTCAAAACCAACGGCTGACCAACTTGCTGATGTTGATGTTGTAGTTTATGACATTCAAGATGTTGGCGCTCGATTTTATACGTACCTCTCCACCCTTCACTTTGTCATGGAAGCCTGCGCAGAGCAAAACAAAAAATTAATTTTACTAGATCGACCTAATCCAAACGGACACTATATTGATGGGCCCGTGCTAGAGCCAACATTTACCTCTTTTGTGGGCATGCATCCCGTACCTATCGTATATGGAATGACGATTGGTGAATATGCAACAATGATTAATGGAGAAAAATGGCTACAAAACAAAGTTACTTGTTCACTAGAAGTTATTCCTTGCGTCAACTATACGCATTCAACATTTTATTCTGTGCCGATACCTCCATCTCCTAATTTACAAACAGACAAATCGATCGCATTTTACCCAAGCCTTTGTTTATTTGAAGGGACAACAATCAGTGTTGGAAGAGGAACAGAGCGACCTTTTGAAGTATATGGTCATCCGAAATTTACTAAGTCAGGATTCAGTTTTACCCCCACTCCGCGATTGGGATCAAAAAATCCTCCTTTTTTAAATCAACTTTGCCAAGGGATTGACTTGTCTTCCGAATTAAATCCACCACTTTTTGAACTTAATATTCAAGTACTAATTAAGGCAAAAAAAATGCTTGGTGGGAGAGATGTTTTTATCAATTCACCTAGTTTCTTTAATAAATTGGCTGGTAATTCTACTTTAAAAAATCAGATTGAAAACAATACTCCGGAAAAAGAAATAAGAAAATCGTGGCAACCTGGACTTGATGCATTTAAAAAAATGAGGGCCAACTATTTACTTTATCCCGATTAATTCATTTCAATAATTGCTTCCCTTAAATCATCAGACATAATGGAATCAGGCATTTTCTTTAATGCTTTTCGTATACCCACAGCAGAACGCATATCATATAATACTACTTTTTTCCCTAAGGCTTGAATTGCATTTACTTCATTCTGTTGAATTGAATTATTTCTAATCACAACGCCCTGAATTAGAGGATTATCGACTAAAATGTTCTGTGCAGTTTCGAAATTTGAAACATCAATGTATACTAAATAAAGAGAATCCATTAATTGATTGGCCAAAGCCACATTATTTGTAACGAGAATCACTTGAATGCCCTGAAAATGCAAGAAATCTATCTTATTTAGCGATTGAATCAAAGAAGCTGCACTTATATATTGATTCAAACACTCATTCACTATCCGTAAATCTAAATAAAGCGTTTTTCCTGCTAATAATGAAGGATCTAAATCAGCCAAAGGAATTAATTTTTCTTTTTTCCAGGTTTTATAATGCAATTGCGCTAATTCACTATTTGTTTTGGATGGCACACATCCTTCTCCGTTTGTTTCAGACTGAAGAATATCATCATGATAAAGCCATAAATCACCATCTTTCGAAAGTTGAACATCCACCTCCACACCATCCGAACCACTCATTTGAAGTGCAAATTCAATGGCCTCTTTGGAATTGTCATGATAGATAGAATTTGCCATTGAGAGCCCCATCCCTGCGTGTCCTACCACTTCCACGCCAGAAAAATCAGGTTGTTTTTTGCAACCGTAAAATAATAAAAGAAAAGGGATGAACTTAATTCCAAGCATAGCCAATTCCAATTGATGCATGATATCCAACCGTTAACCCATTCAATTTACCGCCTGAGGAAATAGGAAAAGACTCAAGAAGTCCTCCGAGTCCAGCTCGATGTATAAACATCCATCTTTTTCCTGTTTGAAAATAATATCCTAATAAAAAACTTGAAAATTGATGTGTTTCATTTATTTTAAGCATTGCATAAGTTATCCTTACTTCTGGCCCAAAGAAAACAGGACAATCCGGTTTTATTCTTGTCAAGAAACAATGGTAGGATAGCCCTAAACCTAATTCAGGAAAAAATCGATTTTGATAACATGTTCGATTTAATCCAACACCCATTCCAGCGGAATAAGTGAATTTGTTTTGCATAAAGGACAAATTCAATTGAGAAAAAACATCAAATTTCTGAATCGACAATGAATTAGACAAGATCACAATTCCTCTTGATTTTAAATTCTCAGTAACCTTCATTTGATTAAAAGCTAAAAAATAGATCCAGAAAAAAACAAAGGAAACGATTAATTTCATGTATCGAAACTAATCAAATTTTGGACACTTATTGCAAGGATATCCTTTTGATTTGTACTTTTTACAACACTTTTTTTTCTTATCGCAACAATTAGCCGATTGGGTTTGAATGGGCTGATTTTGAACAAAGGTTGATTCTTCGATTTTCGACACGGTTCTTATTTAGAATAATTCTAGACAAAGATAAAAAAGAAATTTAAATTACCATTCTTCTTCCTTTCCATCTTCCTTATTGGCTTCATTAATTAATTTTTGCCAATTATAAGTTGTATCCTCCGCGTCTTTAATTATCCATTGATAATCATCTTGTTTTAATGGATATACCTCGATTTCTTCTCCAGTATAAATTTCTATCGCTTCAAGTAATTTTTTCTCATCAGGACTACAAAACGCAATTGCTTGACCTTGTCGATTCCCGCGTCCAGTTCTCCCGCATCGGTGTACATAATTTTCGGGATTTTCAGGTAAATCATAATTAATAACATAATCAACATCTGGAATATCTATCCCTCGTGCTGCCACGTCAGTAGTTATTAATACATTATTTTCACCTGATCGAAATCGATCCAATAACTCAAATCTCTTTTTTTGATCCATTCCACCGTGTAGCGAATCCACCTTCAGTCCAGCTCGCACCATAGCAGCATCTACCCTTTCTGCTCTGACTTTAGTTCGAACAAAAACAATGAATTTGCCCTCCTCATATTCTTTCAAGATATTCTCTAAAAAAAATCGTTTGTCATCCATTTCAATAAATGCTACTGAATGATCCACTTTTCCAGCTACGGGGTTATTTGGAGAAAATTGAATTCTTAAAGCGTCTTTTACAACTTCGTAGGCCAATTTTTTAATCTTCTTATCAATGGTTGCAGTAAAAAATAACGTTTGCCGTTTGGAAGGAATATGTCGCATGATATCCTTAATATCCTTATGAAACCCAAGATCTAGCATCAAATCTGCCTCATCAAGCACCAGCACTTGAATTTTTTCTAATTTAATAAACCCTTGCGAAATTAGGTCAAACATTCTACCTGGGGTGGTTACCAATACATCTACCGAATTTTGCAAAGATTTGATTTGAGAATCTTGTTCTACACCACCAATTAATCCCAACGTTTTCACCTTAGAATTTTTTCCTATTTCATGAAATACAGCCGCGATTTGTTTTGCCAATTCGCGCGTTGGAACCATGACTAAACAATAAATAGACGATTCCTTATGTTTTGATTTGGCTCGTATTATTTTCTCAATAATAGGAATAACAAAAGCAGCGGTTTTACCCGTGCCTGTTTGAGCAACCGCCATAACATCTTCTCCATCCAGAATTGGCTGAATAGCTCGATACTGAATATCGGTTGGCCTCACAAAGCCCAAGCGATCCAGTTGATCTTTTATTTCTTGATGGATCGGATAATCGTTGAATTTCATAGCTCAAATTATTCAAAAAAAAAGCCGTCTTCCGACGGCTCAATATCATTTATTTTATGCGATTTTCGGATAAAGAATTCGTCCACAATGTTCACATACAATTATCTTCTTCTTTGTCTCAATATCGAGTTGACGTTGAGCAGGAATTTTATTAAAACATCCGCCACACGCATCTCTATCAACAGAAACCACTGCTAATCCATTTTTTGCATTTGTTCTCAAACGATCGTAAGCAAACAATAAACGTTCTTCAATGTTTTTCTTCGCATTTTCTGAAGATTTCAATAAACGATCCTCATCCACTTGTGTTTCAGCAATGATAGCATCTAATTCAGCTTTTTTGGTAGCTAAGTCATTAATACGAAATTCCAACTGAGTTTTGGCGCTTTCAACCACCTCAACTTTGGATTCCATTTTGAATTTGGCTTCCTTGCTTTTCTTTTCGTGCAATTTTATTTCTAACTCTTGGAATTCAATTTCTTTAGACAAAGAATCATATTCGCGATTATTTCGAACATTATTTTGTTGTTCTTTGTATTTTGCTATCGCGCTTTCTGACTCCTTAGAAGCATTTTTACGATCAGAAATCTCAGTTTCTAACTCTTTTAATTCTGATTCAAAATTTGAAATTCGAGTTTGTAAACCCGCTACCTCATCTTCTAAATCCTGCACTTCTAGTGGCAATTCACCACGAATTGTACGAATTTTATCGATTTCCGAATCGATTTTTTGAAGTTCAAATAATGCGTCTAATTTTTCTGCTACGCCTATTTCTTTTTTTGCTGCTTTTGCTGCCATGTATTACCAGTAATTTATTGGATTCGTATTTCGTTCCGTTAAATGGATTGCAAAGTTACTAAATTTTTTCTTAAGAATGTCAGCAATTAAATGTTTTGTAAATTGTTCGCTTTCATAATGACCAATATCGAAGACTACAATTTTACCATCAGCATCAAAAAACTCATGGTATTTCATGTCTGCAGTGATATAAACATCCGCTCCTTGGTGAATTGCATTTGGTAATAAAAAACTACCTGATCCACCACAAACGGCAACTTTTTTTATTGACTTGCCTAACAAACTTGTATACTTTATAGTTCCGCAGCCAAAAATCCCCTTCACCAACTCTAAAAATTCATCTTCTTTCATTGGCTCAACTAATTCACCAATCATTCCAGCTCCCTCGTAGGAATTAGCGTTTTGTAATGCAACAAGATCATAAGCAACTTCTTCATAGGGATGAACCGCTTTTAATTCTCGAATTACTTGATCTATTTTACTTTGATCAACGATACATTCTAGTTTTGTTTCCTCTACAATACTTCGCTTCAGTATAGTCCCCTCGAAAGGCTTTGACATTTCCATCGGCATATAGGTTCCTTCCCCTTGGGTTCGAAAATGACATTCTGAATAATTACCTATGTTTCCTGCACCAGAAGAAAATAAAGCATTGGTTACTTCTTCAACATGACTAAGCGGTACATAGCTTACTAATTTTAGTAATCCATTCTTTTTAGGTAGTAAAATTCTGGCGTTAACTAAGTTTAACCGTTGACAAATTTCATGATTCACTCCAAATCGAAAATTATCCAAATTGGTGTGAATAGCATATATGGCAATATTATTTTGAATACACTTTATGATAATTCGTTGAACGTAATCTCCGCCCGTTATTTTTTTTATTCCCTTAAAAATTAATGGATGATGAGAAACGATTAACTGACACCTCTTTTCAATTGCCTCATCTACAATCGCTTCCGTACAATCTAGTGAAATCAGTACATTGGTCACTTGACTATTTTTATCTCCAATTAACAAACCACAGTTATCATACGATTCTTGAGATGACAAGGGTATTATTTCTTCTAGATAAGAAGTAATTTGATCAATGTTCATTTTTATCATTTCTGTAAATTTAAAAAAGGAAATTTAAACGGTAGTAATATCTGAACAATTTCGAACGTTAATTTTTACTGCTGGTTGTAATTTCAACAACATTTTGAGCCATATTATGTTGTATCTTTGTGATGATTATGCAAGATTTTAAATTAAATAGCATTGAAGAGGCAATTGCTGATATTCAAGCGGGAAAAGTGGTTATCGTTGTAGATGACGAGGATAGAGAGAATGAAGGAGACTTCCTTACGGCAGCGAGAAATGCTACTCCTGAAGTTGTTAACTTTATGGCAACACATGGACGGGGATTAATTTGTGCGCCACTTACGCAAGAAAGATGCAAAGAGCTTGAATTGGATTTGATGGTTCAACAAAACTCAGCAACCTACGAAACTCCCTTTACTATTTCAGTTGACTTGAATGGTCATGGATGCACTACAGGAATTTCAACGAGCGACAGATCAAAAACCATTTTGGCCCTGATTGATGAATCAACTAAAGCTGAAGATTTAGGAAGACCTGGACATATTTTTCCATTGAGAGCCAAAGATGGTGGCGTTTTAAGAAGAGCCGGACACACCGAAGCAGCAGTGGATTTAGCCAGACTCTCAGGATTTGAACCTGCTGGAGTAATTGTTGAGATCTTAAACGAAAATGGAACTATGGCTCGATTACCTCAACTAATTGAAATTTCCAAAAAGTTTGACTTAAAAATTGTTTCCATCGCAGATTTGATAGATTATCGAATTAAACATGAATCGTTAATTGATCGAATTGTAGACGTGCATTTACCGACCGAAATTGGTGACTTTCAACTTTATGCCTATAAAGAAAAAAATACAGGACAAGACAACCTAGCTTTGGTAAAAGGGACTTGGACAAAAGATGAAGCAGTTTTAGTTAGGGTTCATTCTTCATGTATTACAGGTGATATTTTTGGGTCTTGTCGCTGTGATTGCGGACCTCAATTACACAAAGCAATGGAATTAATTGAGAAAGAAGGAAAAGGTGTAATACTTTACATGAACCAAGAAGGGAGAGGTATTGG
>CAZTFG010000058.1:10999-14233 GCA_964612725.1 uncultured Lishizhenia sp.
ACGAAGCGAGACAAAATGGGACATTCACTAAAAATGGATACTAAAAACAATGCTTAAGGCTACCGGACTCATAAAATCGTATGGTGAATTATCCATTTTGAAAGGAATTGATTTAGAGATAAACCAACAAGAAGTGGTTTCCATCGTTGGTTCATCAGGTGCCGGAAAAACTACCCTACTCCAAATACTAGGAACTCTTGACACTCCTGATGCGGGCACTGTTCTGATAAATGGTGTAAATCCTTTTGAATTGAATCAACAAAAATTAGCAAGCTTCAGAAACCAATCTTTGGGTTTTATATTTCAGTTTCACCAATTATTACCTGAATTTACAGCGTTGGAAAATGCAATTCTTCCTGCCTTGATCAAGGGCCTATCTATGGATGATGCAAAAAAAGAAGGGTTGCGTTTATTACAGATGTTAGGACTAGAAGAAAGATCAACGCACAAACCCAGCGAACTTTCTGGTGGTGAACAACAACGTATTGCGGTCTGTAGAGCATTAATTAATCATCCCAAAATTATTTTTGCCGATGAACCTTCTGGGAATTTAGATAGTAAAAATGCGAAAGAATTACATGAACTGTTTTTTTTCCTTCGAGATGAGCTTAAACAAACCTTTGTTATTGTTACCCATAACGATACACTTGCTGATATGGCTGATCGAAAAATCACCATCAAAGACGGCATGTTAGCATAAGTGCAAGAATCTAATGGATATATTAGACATAAAAGATTTTCTTGATAGTAAAGCAGCGCAATATGAAAATATTGATTTCCTCAATGATGATCCTATTCAACTAGTACATCGTTTTTCAAAAAAAGAAGACCAAGAAATCATTGGGTTACTCATTTCAACAATTGCCTGGGGAAACAGAAAAAGCATTATCAATAATGGAGAAAAATTGATAAAAATAATGCAAGATTCCCCCCACGAATTTGTGATGAATTATTCTACAAACAAAACCATTCCGAATTTTGTACATCGAACATTTAATTCTGTAGATTTAGATTTTTTCTTGCGCTCATTGCAATACATTTATTCTACTTTACCGAGCTTAGAAAATTGTTTCCAACCACATCCAGAAATCGATGGAATCAAAGGAAGAATCATACATTTTCGTCAAATTTTCCTCTCTACGTCTCACGAGTTTCGTTCAGAAAAACACCTTTCTAATCCGTTACAAAATTCAGCTTGCAAACGAATAAACATGTTTTTGCGTTGGATGGTTAGACCAAACACTAAAGGGGTTGACTTTGGGGTTTGGAAGAGTATTTCACCTTCTGAATTATTTTTACCCTTAGATGTACACACCAGTAGAAATGCACGTAAATTAGGGCTTTTAGACCGAAAACAGGATGATTGGAAAGCATTAGAAGAACTAATGAAAACGTTAAAATCATTTGATTCCATTGATCCAGTGAAGTATGATTTCGCTTTATTTGGAATTGGTGTGTATGAAAAAGATTTATTTCCTTTGTAAATTCCTAATTTAAGTATTAATTTCACAACATAGGTAACGGCATATTATTTGATAAATATCAAAAAAATTCAATATGAAACATTTTTTCCTTTTTGCGTTTTGTACGCTTTGTCTTTTAGAATCAACTTATGCTCAACGCAGTTTTGATTCTCGTTTTGCTTCAATTCAAACTGAGCTAACTAATTGGGATCCAGTTAGAGGTCATTGGTTAGCATCCAGTCTTTTCAATATTTCAGATAACAAACCCGTTGTTGACAGGGCATTTCCAGAAGACTTTACACCATATGAAGTTGCTAAATTACTTCCAAGCGATGTGCGTTCAAGAATCGTTGACACAATTCAAAGGAATGCAAATTCTAATCCTTCTGAAGCTTCGCGCTGGAATGTTATGAATTCAATTGTTGGAAGAGTGGGATGTTCTTACATTTCAGGTCGTACTTATGGGGACCCGCATTTAACCTCATTCGACCGTGCCAATTACTCTTTTCAAACGGTAGGTGAATTTGTGCTTGTTAAATCGACTCGAAGCAATTTAGAAATACAGTGTAGACAACAACCTCAAAGCGATAATTTCTCACTTAATACTGCTGTAGCAATGAATGTGGGTGGAGATCGAGTAGCTATCTATGCAGAAAACCGACCTGATTTTGATCAGTCACCTCTTCGCTTAAATGGATCTTCCATCCAATTAATGGGAAGGACTTATTACTTGCCTCATGGAGGAAACATAAGATTAACCGGTAGAAACTATGTGGTAACATATCCTACAGGAGAAGTGGTGAACGTGGAAATGAGACAATCCGGTTCAATGAGCTTTTTAAACGTAACAGTTCAAGTTTTTGACTGTGATAGAAATAATTTTATCGGTTTATTAGGCAATGCAAATAACAATCCTGATGACGATTTCAATAGTAATTTGAATCGATCCAACCATTTAGTATACTCCAACGTTTTTGGAAACTCAACAATAAGTCAGCATGCTGAAAAAGAATATTTAGCCTTTTTAGCCGGAAACTTCGCAGAAGAATGGAGAGTAAATCAAAACACAACTTTATTTGATTATTCAATTGGACAAAGCACGTTAACCTTTACAGATAGAAGTTTTCCAAGGGTACATTATACCGTAGATGATCTTACTCCGAATCAACTTTCGAATGCAAGAAGAAATTGTGAAGATAGAGGCATTTTAGCAGCTGATATGCGTGGTTGTATTTATGATCAAGGATTTTTAAATATTGAACCCAACCCTGTACCAGCTAACCCAGATTTCACTCAAGGAGTAGATTTTAAACCAGTTAGACGTCCAGCTTTAAATACAAACCAACACGAGTTTATTGATGGAAAAACACCTACCGGTAATGCCCTTCCTATACAGCAAGGACCAAATACAAATAACTCAGGAAAAGGAATTGGTGAACGAGAAATGCCTCGAGAAATTAATAATGAACCAATAGAAAAACCTCATCGAACTAATAGTACTTTTGAGAGAGAACGTGAAAGACCGCAACCAACTCCTTCATACTCCGAACCGAGTAGAACAATTAATACACCCCCACGCACCAATAACACACCAACTTATTCTGCTCCTAAAAACCCACCAACTCCGAAAGTAAGCACGCCTCACCCTGTTTCTTCCCCATCTATAAAAGGAATTAAAGGAAAAAATTAGGCCTCATTTTATTAAACATAACATAAATTAAATTACTTTTATTTGTAATTTAAAAACTACATTATGTTTGTTCGAAAAATT
>CAZTFG010000059.1:0-13993 GCA_964612725.1 uncultured Lishizhenia sp.
AGTAGCCTCGATGGCATAAGATTTGATTTTCCTAGCATAATCTAAACTACGCTCAAAATTGTCAATCGCTTTTTTATTTTGCTTTTTTAAAAAATTTACCTCGCCGATATTACAATAGACAACGGCGAACATAAAATAGTTCGTAGGTTGAATTAAAGTTAAACACTCCTCAAATGAGCGTAAGGCATCTTCGTAATTAGCTAATTGTATGTAATTGTCTCCGGTATTATTCAATGAACGAATCAAACCTTCCGAATCGCTGATTTCAAAGGAAAATGCTTTGCTTTTGAGATTCGCAATAAGCCTATTTTCCTGTTCATTTAAATGATCGTAAATAAACCCTAAGGTATTATAAACATGGGCTAAGTTCTTTTTATCATCTAATTTTTCAAAATAAACAATTGCATCTTTTGCAAATTCAAACCCTTCTTGTAAAAAACCAAGTGCTTGAGAAGAAAAAGCCAAATTTCTTAAGGCCTCAGCAATTCCTTTTTCATAGTGAATTGATTTAGCTTGTTCTAAAATTAATTTTGATTCTTGAAATGCGTGTTTTGGATTTGATGTACTTAATAAAAGTAAATCAATATTCGCATTGTCAAGTTGTTCTATGTTCATTTTTATAACAAAAAAAATCTTCTGTTATAAAGATAAATAAATTGTTTTTAGAAAATTAAATTTGTTAAATTCTTCTTGAAATTGTTGGAAACTAAAGATTTATACGATTGAAGAGATCTGCACAAAGATGTTTATTTCTTTGTGCAGATACTCAAATTTACACCTCTTCCGTGGCTAAAACTGGTTTTCTGAATACAATTTTACCGTCAAAAATATCCATCACAACATTTTGTGTCGTATCCACTTTCCCAGCCAAAAGCGCTTTGGATAATTCGTTCAATACGTGCTTTTGAATAATCCTTTTGACAGGCCTAGCACCAAAAAATGGATCATACCCTGCTTCGGATAACCAATCAAATGCATCTGGCGTAACGAACAATTTTATGTCTTTAGTTTTTAAAAGCGATTTTAGGTTTGTTAATTGTATATCTACAATTTGACGAACATTTTCCTTTGTTAATGGCATAAACATGATGAGTTCATCCACTCGATTTAAAAATTCTGGACGTATCGTTTGTCGCAGAAGTTCCATTACCTCAAATTTTGTTTTCTCTCTTGTTTTCTCTAGATCTTCTCCTGCGGCATTTTCAAAACGTTCATGAATAATAGTAGATCCCAAATTGGAAGTCATGATGATGATTGTGTTTTTGAAATTCACCGTTCTTCCTTTGTTGTCCGTTAATCTCCCATCATCTAAGACCTGAAGTAGCACATTAAATACGTCAGGATGTGCTTTTTCAATTTCGTCCAATAAAAGGATTGAATAAGGTCTTCTTCTCACTGCTTCGGTTAACTGTCCACCTTCTTCATATCCAATATATCCCGGAGGAGCTCCTACCAATCGACTCACAGCGTGTTTTTCTTGATATTCACTCATGTCGATGCGGGTGAGTGCATTTTCATCATTAAAAAGAAATTCTGCCAATGCTTTAGCTAATTCTGTTTTTCCTACTCCTGTGGTACCTAGGAAAATGAATGAACCAATTGGTTTTCTAGAATCTTGTAATCCAGCTCGCGAACGCCTTACCGCATCAGAAAGTGCCTCAATAGCTTCTTCTTGCCCAACCACTCTTTTTTCCAACTCATCCTCTAGTCGAAGGAGTTTTGAAACCTCACTTTCTATCATTTTATGAACAGGAATTCCGGTCCATTTAGAGATTACTTCAGCTATTTCCTCGGCGTCCACTTCTTCTTTAATCATTTTGGAATGAACTTGCATCTCTGTTAATTTTGCTTTGGATTGTTCGAGCAACAATTCAGCTTCTTTAATTCTACCGTATCTAATTTCAGCTACTTTTCCATAATCACCTAATCGTTCCGCTTGATCTGCTTCAAACTTGAAATTTTCAATATCTTCTTTCGTTTTTTGAATAGAATCAACCACATCTCTTTCTGCTTGCCATTTAGCACTAAAAGCATCTCTTTTTTCACTGAAATTAGCTAGTTCTTTTTCAACGTTTTCTAATTTCTTGTTATCATTTTCTCGTTTAAGCGCTTCTCTTTCAATCTCTAATTGAAGTATTTTTCTGTCTAATTCATCTAGTTCTTCTGGTTTGGAATTAATTTCCATTCGAAGTTTTGACGCTGCTTCATCAATTAAATCGATTGCCTTATCTGGTAAATGTCTTTCAGTTATATACCGCTGGGATAATTCTACAGCCGCAATAATTGCGGCATCTTTAATCAGTACTTTATGGTGGTTTTCGTATTTTTCTTTGATTCCTCGTAAAATTGAAATAGCATCCTCTGCACTTGGTTCATCTACCAAAACTGGTTGAAATCTTCGTACGAGTGCCTTGTCTTTTTCAAAGTACTTTTGATATTCATTTAATGTGGTTGCACCAACTGCTCTTAGTTCACCCCGCCCCAAAGCAGGTTTTAAAATGTTTGCAGCATCCATTGCGCCCTCTCCACCGCCACCAGCACCAACTAATGTGTGGATTTCATCTATAAACAAAATGATTTCACCTTCGGCATCAATAACTTCCTTAACAACTGATTTTAGTCTTTCTTCAAATTCACCTTTATATTTTGCGCCCGCAATAAGTGAACCCATGTCCAATGAATAAACAATCTTGTTTTTTAAGTTTTCGGGCACATCACCACTTATAATACGGTGTGCAAGACCTTCTGCAATTGCTGTTTTACCCACACCCGGTTCTCCAATTAAAATGGGGTTATTCTTTGTTCTTCTAGTTAATATTTGTAATACTCTTCTTATCTCATCATCTCTCCCAATTACAGGGTCAAGTTTACCTGATTTTGCTAATTCATTCAGATTTTTAGCAAATTTCTCAAGCGATTGATAGGTGCCTTCTTGATTGGATGAAGTAACTTTTTGTCCTTTTCTTAAATCCATGATTGCTTGTTTTAATTCGTTCTTTTTTACATTATTATCTTTAAATAGTGTGCCTACAATATCTTGTGAGTCAACCATGCTTAATAAAATCATTTCAATAGAAACGTATTCATCACCCCATTCGGAGGCTTCTTTTATTGCCTTGGTTAAAACAGTATTAGCTGATTGTGATAGATACAACTGACCGCCCGATACGGTAGGAAATGATTGTGTGATTTTAGCTAAGGCGGCCTCCATTATTTTAGTATTAACATTTAATTTGCCAAGTAGGTAGGGCGTAACATCTTTGTCAATGAGAAAAATACCTTGTAAAATATGGGCGTTTTCAATAGCTGGATGTTGTTGGTTATCAGCTATTTGTTGTGCTTGTTGAATCGCTTCTTGTGATTTGCTTGTGAATTTTGAGAAGTCCATATGATAAGTTTTTTGTTCGAAATTGGATTTACAAATAATAAACCAGCGTTATAATACCTGTAAAATATGTAAAAACGTCATGCTTTATTTGCTTTTACATGTCAAAATGGCATAATATTTTTCCTGTTTGACCCTATTTACAATTAAAAAAAAGTGTAATTTTGTCTTAATGGAAAAACAAGTTATTCTGAATGAAACGCAAGTGGATTTGACCATCAGGAGGCTTTGTTATCAATTAATAGAAACGCACAACGACTTTCAGAATACTGTTCTTATTGGTTTACAACCAAGGGGAATTCATGTGTTGTCGCGATTAAAAGATCAGTTAGAATTAATCCTGCAACACGCTGTAGTTTGTGGTAATTTGGATATTACTTTTTACAGAGATGATTTCCGAAGAAGAGAACGCCCTTTGATACCCAGTGTAACAAACATTGATTTCGTTATTGAAAGCAAAAATGTAGTGTTAATTGATGATGTATTACATACAGGTAGAACGATTCGTTCCGGATTGGACGCACTTATGGCATTCGGAAGGCCTAATAAAGTGGAGTTGTTAACTTTAATTGATCGTAGATTTCAACGTGATTTGCCAATTCAAGCAGATTATGTTGGATATACAGTGGATACCTTAATCTCTGAAAAAGTATCAGTAGAATGGAAAGCAACAGAAGGAGCGGACCAAGTTTTTCTTTTTACGCCAAATGAATCGAATGAATAATCTCAGTGTTGACCATTTAACCGGAATCAGAGACCTCACAATGGAGGATATCAATTTGATATTTAAAACAGCTGATAGTTTTAAACAAGTGATAAATAGACCTATAAAAAAGGTTCCGTCATTGAGGGATATTACAGTGGCTAATTTATTTTTTGAAAATTCAACGCGCACAAAGCTTTCTTTTGAATTGGCTGAAAAAAGATTGTCAGCAGATGTAGTGAATTTTAGCGCTTCAGGGAGTTCTGTAAAAAAAGGAGAAACCCTTTTGGATACAGTGAATAATATTTTATCCATGAAGGTAGATATGGTTGTGATGCGTCACCCAAATCCCGGAGCAGCCTTGTATTTATCAAAAAAAATAAAGGCCAAAGTAATTAATGCCGGTGATGGTACACATGAGCATCCTACTCAAGCCTTATTAGATGCTTTTTCAATAAGAGAGCAATTCGGAACAGTAGAAGGTAAGAAAGTTGTGATTGTAGGCGATATTTTACATTCACGTGTTGCATTGTCTAATATTTATTGTCTTCAAAAGTTAGGTGCTGAAGTAATGGTTTGTGGCCCAACGACTTTAATTCCAAAGTATATTCATGAACTGGGTGTTCAGGTTTCACATAATTTACGTGAAGCTCTTGAATGGTGCGATGTAGCTAATATGTTACGCATTCAACTTGAACGACAAGATATACGCTTTTTCCCAAGTTTGCGGGAATACACCATGCTTTTTGGATTAACCAAAGAGATATTAGATTCATTGAACAAAAAAATTGTGGTAATGCACCCGGGACCTATAAACCGAGGTGTTGAAATTTCAAGTGATGTAGCTGATTCTACTCAAAGTATTATTCTAAATCAAGTAGAAAATGGAGTGGCAATCCGTATGGCGGTAATTTACTTACTTGCAGCGAAAATAGAGAGGTAATGAGTCTTCCTTCCAAGTTTTTGGATAGAGCGGTAGAGCAGTTGTCTTCTTTACCTGGCATCGGTAAGCGAACTGCCTTGCGCATGGCTTTGCAATTATTAAAAAGAGATAAATCCGAAATTGAAGCTTTCTCTCTGTCCATAATAGAATTAAAACAAAACACGAAGGAGTGTGAAATTTGTAATAATATTTCCGATACCCCTAGATGTGCAATTTGTTCAAATCCATCCCGTGACAATTCGATTATTTGTGTGGTAGAGGATATTCGAGATGTGATGGCTATTGAGTCAACCCAGAGTTTTAAAGGACTTTATCATGTGTTAGGAGGAATAATTTCGCCTATGGATGGGATTGGTCCTTCTGATTTATATATTGATTCCTTGGTGGAGCGCATCAAAGAAGGATCTATTCAAGAAGTGATTTTTGCATTGAGTCCAACGATGGAAGGCGACACGACAAATTTTTATTTATACAAAAAAATAGCTGGTTTCCAGGTCTTTATTTCAACACTTTCTCGCGGGGTCGCAGTTGGCACAGAATTACAATACGCGGATGAGCTAACACTAGGGAGGTCACTAGCTCAGCGACAAGAATTTAAAATGTAATACACACATAATTGTTGGCATTTACTGTTTGCTTCTGAAAGCCAGTTGCTATTTTTTTTTTAACTTCGGCATTATTATTGAAAAAGCATCGTTTTTTTAAATGAATTATATGAAAAACCTAGTATTGTTCTCTTGTATTTTGTTTACTTCAGTGAGTTTCTCACAAGTCGCAAAAATTAGCTTTGACACGGATGAAAGATTAATTAATGTTGATGACACCGTGCAGCTAACGGCTATTGCATCAGGTATTATTGATGGAACGTTAAAGTGGCGAATTGGTGGGGAAGAAGGGAAGGACTGGAAATTTGTAAAAGGTTCATTACCAACAGATGAAGTGATAAAAGTATACTTTAAAAAAATTGGACCGGCTAATATTTCATTATCTGCGAAATTTGAGAAAAAGGTAACGAAAAAAGAAAATGGAAAGGAAAAAGTAGAAATAATTAAAGAAACCATTAAGTGCGACAAGAAAAGTTATTTTCTTGTAACTGAAAAAGGGGAGTATAGTGAGTTAAATCAACTTTATGCTGAAGCAACCGTTGATAGTTATATTAAATTGGTTAAAAAAGCAGCCAAGTTAACTGAAAGTGAAAAGTACTCAAAAGACCCATTCGCTTATATTTGGTTAGCAAGAGGATTGTACGCCATTTATGGTGAAAACCTAGATTTTTCGGTTGGGAAATATGCACCCTATAAAACGGCATTTCAAGATGCAACAGCAGCCCTTTCTAAAGCCTTGAAAAATGATAAAAATGGTTTCTTGGATCATTCAAAATTTGCAGAATTCATTTTTGAGTTTCAAAATAAGTACTTTGTCGAGGTGTTAGGAGAGCAATTAGAAAAAGAATCTGATAAAATCGATTATACAAAAATCAATAGTGCACTGGCAAAATATGTGAAGATCACAAAGAATCCAATTAGTGTTAAGTATTTCCAAATTGCATGTATGTATCGATTGAACGATCAAGCAAATGCCAAATTAGCGTTAAAGGATGCTGATTTGCAATTGGCTCAATTGGGTGACTCAGCTGTGTTCTCAGAAACGGATAAATTATTTTTTGCACAAAGTGTGGTAGAACTTATTAAATATTATGAAACAAAGAAACAAGCCACCAGTCCGTGTGATATATTAAAGAGGGCAGTTATTGCTGTTCCTTCTTTGTTGGAAGAACAAGATAAATACGAGGATTTCAGAGAAAGATATGGAAATTGTGATTAACTTACTGAAGCCGTTCATTTGAACGGTTTTTTTTTGAAATATGTAAATGAAATTGAACTCTTTTTTTTCTTTAATTGGTTTATCCCTCCTTGTATTTGCCTTATCCTTTTCAATTGTTTCCGTAATTGAATTTTCTCAAGTAAAAAAGGATTATTCATCTCTTAATTTTATTCCTTCCGAGGCTGATCTTGTTATGAGATTAGACGCAAAACAATTGGGAAAAGATTTCGTAAAGCGTATTTTAATTTCAGGTAAGTCGCCGCTTTTCACCGCTGAAAAAACGGCCATGCAATTGCCTTCAACCTTTCATTTTTCATCCGTTGACTGGACTTACCCTGTTTATTTGTTTTTATTGAAGTCTCAAAAAGAATGGGCAACTGTTACGATTTTTTCAATAAATAAGAAAGGAGGTTTTGTTGGGAAATCAACAAATGAACCTTATCAGCATGCATTTGAATTTAATGATAAAGGATTTCTGGTTTCTGGTTGCAGCAAAGAAAGCTTTTTGGATGTCAAAAGACAAATTGAATCTAGAAAATCAACTAATTGGAATGCTTTAGTTTCTAAAAAAGAATCAATTGCATTTCAGTCCTCAAAACTTAAATTGTCAGGAATTGTCTATCTGAAAGGAAATGATTTTGTTGTTGAAAGTGAGTTGAACTATCTTAATCCTACACGAAAAATCAGAAAATTCCTCCAGCCTGATGGATTTCATTTATCGACAATCCTTCCCCAAAGCACTATGGGATTAATTAGTAGTCAATTAAATAAATTTGTTGATTTTGGGTCATATCCTTCCATTGAATCGGTTTCATTAAACTATTTTGGGATTAAACCTCCCTATTTTCCTCAATTTCAACTTTTGGTAAATACCGATCAATCTAATGCTATTCCTCGTTTTATTCAAGAAAATAACTTGGCAACATTCAATGACAACGGATGCAACATTCAATTTGGTGAATTAATGGTAACAGGGAAAGAAATTGATGCGTATACATACTCGCTTTCAACTGTTCCTGAAAAAAAAATGAATTATTCGACAACTGAAAAACTAGGGAATATACAAGGTGATTTAAACAAATTAATTCAATTTGATAATGCTCCCATGCTTCGAATGCTATTATTATTGAATTCGAAGTCAGCTGCAATTACTCAGTTTATTGAGAAAACAAAAGGAGTTTCATTGCAATCAATGCAAGATAAAGATGGAAAAAAACAGCATCTTGTATTTAAAATTGAAATGAAACCAGCTCATAATTTTTTGGATGAGATCATTCTTTTGCTTAAGTCATGGGAGGCTTAGCTCAGTTATAATTTCTTGGAAATAGGTAGGTGCATCTTTCATTCTTGATCCATACCATGAAAACATTTCTCCATCCACTAATCGTATTTTTGCAGTAGGAAATTGCAGGCTTAATTGCTTTATGTGTTCTTGTTTAAAAGGATACGGTTCAGAGCTAAGAAAGACAATATCCGTTTCTAAACTCTTTTCCTTTTCTATGAGTGGATATCTTGATGTTTTAACAGCATTTTCAAGGCCAAGTTTGTCAAGAATGGAATCAATATAGGTGTTTTTTCCAACTGCAATCAAGGGATCATTCCAAATCAAATACACTACTTTTTTATTTCTGAATTGTTGAGGTAGTGAAGAGAAATTAGTAACAATGGTTGAAACAAGTTCTGCTGCTTGTTCTGTTCTATTCAGGATTGAACCTAAATTTTTAATCATCCACAATGCGTCATCATAGGAATTTATATCGCTCATCCAAACTGGATAATTTTGTTCCAGTTTTTCGATATCTTCTTTGGTGTTTTCCTCCTTGTTTCCAATTATCAAATCAGGTTTGAGGGCGCTAATTTTATCAAAATCAACTTGTTTTGTACCACCAATACGCACTTTTTCGCGATACCAACGAGAAGGATGAATACAGAATTTTGTAATACCAACCACTTCCTCGTTCAAACCAAAATAGAATAAGAGTTCCGTTTGAGATGGAACCAATGAAATTATTCTTTTGGGCTGAAAAGGTACGTGGCAACTTCGCCCCAATTGATCGACGAAGATGGTTGTTTTCATTATGACATCGCTTGAATTACATCGTGTCGAGTAACAATGTGGTGTTTGCCATTAGTAAGTTCGACTATTACAGCGGGTGAGTTTTTGGTTATTAATTTACATAGATCGTCTACTGAAGTGTTTTCTTGAACTACTGGAAATGGTTCGTGCATAATTGATGAAATAGGGGCGTCACGAAGCTCTGGTTGATCGACTAAAGCTTGATAAACATGTAAATCATCAATAGAACCTACAAATCGACCATCTTTTAAAACCGGAATTTGAGAAATACCAAATTTTCTCATTTTTGCGATAGCATGAGAAACCAATTCCTCCGCAAAAACAGTTACTAACGGAGTGTCAATGTGTTTAGAAACGATATCTGAGGCAGTTAATATTTCTTCTTCCAGAAAACCTCTTTCTCTCATCCATTCGTCATTGAATATTTTTCCAATATATCGGCTTCCATGGTCATGGAATAGGACTACTACTACATCTTCGGGTGATAATTTATCTTTTAATTGAATTAATCCTTTGATTGCTGATCCTGCCGAATTCCCCACGAAAATCCCTTCTTCACGGGCTAATTTACGCGTATAAACAGCGGCATCTTTATCCGTAACTTTTTCAAATAAATCGATGGTATCAAAATCTACATTGGCAGGTAAAATATCTTCACCAATTCCCTCTGTGATATATGGATAGATTTCATTCTCATCAAAAATACCTGTCTCTTTGTATTTTTTAAATACGGAGCCATACGTATCAATTCCCCAAATTTTGATATTAGGATTTTTTTCTTTCAAATACTTTCCAACCCCAGAACTAGTACCTCCTGTTCCAACGCCTACTACAAAATGAGTGATTTTTCCTTCCGTTTGTTCCCATATTTCTGGACCAGTAGATTCATAATGAGCTTCTCTATTTGATAGATTGTCATATTGATTTACATACCACGAATTGGGGATTTCTGTTGCAAGTCTTCGTGATACAGAATAATATGAACGTGGATCAGAAGGCTCTACAGCAGTTGGACAAACTACAACCTCTGCACCAACAGCTCGAAGAATATCCATTTTTTCTTTAGACTGTTTGTCATTTAGTACACAAATCAATTTATATCCTTTGATAATACAAGCTAAAGCTAATCCCATTCCTGTATTTCCAGAGGTACCTTCGATTACTGTGCCACCTGGTTTTAATATACCTGATTTTTCAGCATCTTCTATCATTTTTACGGCCATGCGGTCTTTTACCGAGTTGCCCGGATTTGTAGTTTCCACTTTGGCTAAAACAGTAGCATTTATTCCGGCTGTCACTTTATTTAATCTAACTAATGGAGTATTTCCAATGGTTTCCAATATGTTATTGTAAACTTTCATTTTTCTGATTTTATACAAATGTAATTACTTGAATTTTACTCGATGTTCAACTTTTATTTCATTTATCAAGAGATATTAACATTTGTCGAATAAAATGAATGGCGAAAGTGAAAATTTCACCAATTTTTAAAGAGGGAAAAAGCAGGTGAAAGTAGTTCCTTGCGATAGTGTACTTTGAACTTCAATTTTTCCTTGGTGTGCTTCCATGATTAATTTAACGTAGTAAAGCCCTAATCCAAATCCTTTAACATCATGAAGATTTCCGGTTGGAACGCGATAAAATTTTTCAAATAGATGTGGGATATTCTCCTTTTGTATTCCAATTCCATTATCCTGAATGTCAATTCGGAAGTATTTTTTGTCGGATTTGGTTGTAATGATGATCAAGGGTTCCTTTTCGCAATATTTGGAGGCATTGTCAATTAGGTTGTATAAAACATTGGTGATATGAACTAAATCACCGGTTATTTCGCCTTTTTCTACTTGGTTTTGAATTTGAATTTTACCTCCTCTAAATTCTTGGCTAAATTCATAATTTTCTTTAATATCTTTCAATATTTCATGAATGTCAATTGTTTCTCTTTTTAATATGATTTGTTCCTTATCAAGCTTGGCAACATTGAGTACTTTTTCTACTTGATTTTCTAATCGTTTGTTTTCCTTGTATATAATTGCGGCATACCGTTGAATTTTACTTGGGTCCTCAATACTACCTGGTCGCATAAGCATTTCTGCAGACAGTCCGATGGTTGAAATGGGGGTTTTTAATTCATGGGTCATGTTGTTGATGAAGTCATTTTTTATTTCAGATAGTCTTTTTTGTTTCATAATCACATTTATCGTAAATAAGAAAAAAACTAAAATTAACAAGGCAATAACCACTACATAAGTCCAGGGAGAAAAAGTACTTGAGGCTAAAACTATTGGTTTAAATTCGGTATTAGGAAAATAAATCGTGAAATAATGCCCATCCATTTTCTTAGTTAAAGCCGGAGAAACCACTTTTACAGACGCTGGTGCATTTTGAAACGCTCCTTGATTTTTGTATAAAATCAGGTTACTGTAAACCATTTTTTCTGAAAAACAATCATACATTCCCACTTGAAAATCATGGTTAATTTTGTTGTGATAGAACTCTCGTTTTAAAATAGTTTCTAAATAAAATAATTGTAGTTCCTCACTGATTTCCACCAAAAAATAATTGTCTTGAATTTGTTGTACAGCACCATATTGATCCGTGCTATCCGCGGTTTGTTTGGAGATGATTCTGCGCACATTTTGAAGTGAGGATAACGTTTGATTGGTGAAATGATCTTTGTTTAATTCCTCTTGTTTCTTTTGTATGGCAAGATTTTCTTGTTGCATGGACTGCGTTTTACGTATCCAGCTTATTTGGATTACTAAAATGCTCAACATTGAAATAATGGCAAGAATAATAACCGTATTAATTGATCTAACTTTCATTCAAAATCCTTTTTTGTATAGGTAGTTTAACTTTTTCAAAGATAGAAAAAATGAGTCAAGCGGTGGGTTAAAAAAAATCACTAAGTTTAGAAAACAAAAAGCAATATGACAATCAATAAGACAATACGTAAAATAATTACTGCTTCTTCGCTAGGCACAGTGATTGAATGGTATGATTTCTATATTTTCGGAAGTTTAGCACCTATAATTTCAACCCAGTTTTTCCCAAAAGAAAACCCTACTGCTGCATTTCTTGCTACCTTGGCAGCCTTTGGTGTTGGCTTTGTTATTCGGCCTTTTGGAGCACTGGTTTTTGGACGATTAGGCGATTTAATGGGTAGAAAATATACCTTTCTACTCACCTTGGTATTAATGGGCTTTTCTACTTTTGCTATAGGCTTAATTCCTTCTTATGAAACCATTGGTGTTTTTGCTCCAATAATAGTCTTTTTACTCAGAGCCGTTCAAGGCTTGGCCTTAGGAGGTGAATATGGTGGGGCAGCTATTTATGTTGCTGAACATGCACCTGAAGGAAAAAAAGGGTATTTCACAAGTTTCATTCAAACTACTGCTACCTTTGGTTTATTATTATCTCTTGCCGTTATTCTGCTTTGTAAATCCCTTCTTCCTGAAGGAGAATTTGAATCATGGGGCTGGCGTTTGCCCTTTTTAGTTTCTCTTATTTTGGTAGTTGTATCCTATATTATTCGAACCAAAATGGAGGAATCACCGATATTTCAAGAAATGAAAAAGGCAGGGGCAATTTCTAAAAATCCATTAAAAGAGAGTTTTACCAAATGGCGTAATTTGAAATTGGTGCTAATTGCTTTATTTGGTGCTGCTGCCGGACAAGGTGTTATTTGGTATACGGGTCAATTTTATGCAATGAATTTCAGTATTAAAACGTTGCATATTCAAGAAGACCAAATTCAGTTTTTATTAATTCCCGTTTTACTTTTAGCTACTCCCTTTTTTATAGTCTTTGCCAAATTATCGGATAAAATTGGTCGTAAAAAAGTAATGTTGTCTGGCATGGCATTAGCCGTGTGCTGCTATTTTCCGATCTATAAACAAATGAGCGCGTTAGCCGATTGGAAAGAATGGGAACAAAATCCTGAGCATTATCATGTGCAACCAACGTCAAACGTGAAGAAAGATTCAGGATTCATTGAAGTTACAAATCGAACCTCCTATATAAACGGTTGTAAACGAGTTGAAACAATGAGCATGAATCAACATGCCAAAGGAAAAGATGCTGTTGAGTTGAAACAACAAATCCAATTGAGCAACTCCAAATTAGCTTATTTAGGATTTTTAATCTTTATTCAATTGATTTTTGTATGTATGGTTTACGGCCCCATAGCAGCCTTTTTAGTTGAATTGTTTCCGCCAGAAATCAGATATACTTCTTTGTCCTTACCGTATCACATCGGAAATGGAATTTTTGGAGGGTTAACTCCTTTAATAGCAGAACTTTTGGTGTTGAAATTTAAAGATCCTTTAGCCGGATTGTGGTATCCAGTTATTGTTGGTGCGGTTACAGTAATAGTTGGTTTGATATTTATTAAAGAAAAGAAACACGCCAAGTAATCCATTGACATAGTTTTTAGTAAGAACTCATTTTTTCAATTGAATTCGTATTTTTGCATCCTAAACAAAATTCTATGGATGCTTTAGTAACGGCTTTAATTGTTTTGCTTTCTTCAGGAGGAGTAATTTTAACTGCGTATTACCTCTTAAAAAGAGAAACGGATCGGGAAAAGTTGAATCTTCAAATTGAATTGAAAAAAAGTAGACAAGAATATTTTTTACCAAATAGGGTAGAAGCATACCAACGAGCGGTTTTATATCTTGAACGAATTAATTTGAATAGTCTAATCATGCGTTTGCACAATCCAGGATTGCCTGCTCGTGCTATGCAAGCGGAATTATTAAAAACAATTCGGGAGGAATACGACCATAACGTAGCCCAACAATTATTCGTTTCCCCCCAAGGGTGGAAAATGTTACGCGATTCAAAAGAGGAAACGATAAAAATCATCAACATTGCGGGTAATCAAATGAATGAAACGGCATTGAGCACAGATTTGGCTACTAAGATTTTTGAATTGGTAGGTGAAATCGGTCAATTACCAACCGAAATTACAGTAGAATATTTGAAAAAAGAACTGCAAGAGTTATTCTAATAATCCTCATAGTTGTTAATGAGAAATTTGCTTTCTCTAGACCTGTATCA
>CAZTFG010000060.1:0-13991 GCA_964612725.1 uncultured Lishizhenia sp.
CTATTTCTTTATTCAAGAAAATTTGAACATCTCCTTTATCGATATTAACGATAATATCAATGTGCTTATCCGTATTAAATTTTTTCTTAAACATGGAACGAAACACATCTTCTAAGACATGTTGCATCGTTTGTTTATCAATATTTTTTAATTCTTTAAACTCTAAAAACGAGTCGGTTAATTCTGCATTATTCATAGCTTGAATTTAATTGAACGATATTACAATTTTTGTTTCTTTTATTTGATTAAATGGAAGTACAAATTCTTCCGTAATTGTCTCTTTTTTCTTAGTTCCTTCGATTTTAACAGTCTTCTCGTTTTCTAACCGAATAAAATCTTGTTCTACCTGTACTAATTGCCCTTCAATTTTCTTACCTTCTGTTGTCACCACTTTTACGCGTTTACCTTGGTGTTTCCTGTATTGATTCCAATGTATTAGAGGGCGATCCAATCCAGCTGAAGAAACATTTAATTCAAAATCTTCTTTTTCTCGATCTAAATTATGTTCAATATTTCGAGAAATCGACATGCACTCTTCTATTGAAACGCGACCTGATATCTTGTCTATAGTAACATGAATAACGTTCGCGGCACTGATTGTCAAATCTACAACATACAGATTCGCATCCAATTCCTGAATCCGCTCATCAATCAGTTTTAGTACTTTTTTCTTATCAATCATAGCCTAATAAAAGAGGGGACTTTCGTCCCCTCGTTCATAATCATTAAAATTCTGTTGCAAATATATATCATTTCTAATGAAAAACCAAATAAAAATAGATTAATTTAGCCGTTTTTCAGAAAAGATGTTAATAGAAATAGGAGATAAAATAATTTCAACACAAATTTTTGAACGAAAATTTGTGTGCGATTTAAACGCTTGCAAAGGTGCGTGTTGTGTAGAGGGAGATGCTGGTGCTCCATTAAATTGGAAAGAAGTTGAACTCATTCAAAATGACTTGGAGAAAATAAAACCATTCATGCGTCAGGAAGGAATTGACGTTATTGAGAAAACAGATGTCTATTATTTGGATGATGATGACGAACCGGTAACCTCCCTAGTCAACGAAAAAGAATGTGTATTTGTACAATTTGAAAATGGAATTGCAAAATGTGCGATTGAGGAAGCAAATAAGCAGGGTGCAACGCAATTTAAAAAACCAATATCTTGCCATTTATACCCGATTCGCACAAAGAAATTTAATGACTATACTGCACTCAATTATGAGGAGTGGGATATTTGCTCACCTGCCTGCTCATGCGGAGATTCACTGAATGTCCCTGTTTTTAAATTTCTCAAAGAGCCTTTAGTTCGAGCTTTTGGAGCTGAATTTTATTCAGAATTAGAAAACGTGAGCGCCGAACTTTAATTCAGCGCTTTTTCTAGATCAGCTATTAAATCTTCGGCATCCTCTACCCCTACACTTAATCGAATCAAAGAATCAACAACACCACTTTGTTCCCTAATTTCTTTCGGAATGGATGCATGCGTCATTGTTGCAGGATGTCCAATTAATGACTCAACCCCACCCAACGATTCAGCCAAAGCAAATAAATGAACCTTTTTAACGATCGATAAAGCGTCTTCCAATTTATTTCCTTTTAAAGTAAACGATATCATACCGCCGAAACCTCTCATTTGTTTTTTTGCCACATCATGGTTGGGATGAGATTCAAAACCAGGCCAATATACGTTGTCTATTTTTGAATGATTTTTAAGAAAACGGGCTACCTTTTCTCCATTTTCACAATGTCTTTGCATGCGCAAATGCAACGTTTTAATTCCGCGCAAAACTAAAAATGAATCCATCGGACCTGTCACAGCACCTGATGAATTCTGAATACGATACATTTCTTTAGCTACTTCGTCATTGGATGTGACAAGTGCACCCATCACCACATCTGAGTGTCCGCCTAAATACTTCGTTACTGAATGCATAACAATATCTGCCCCTAAATCTAAAGGTGTTTGCAAATAGGGAGTGGCAAACGTATTATCTACACACAACAATGCACCTGCTTTCCTCGAAATTTGAGCCATCGCTTCGATATCCACAATATTCATCATTGGATTGGTAGGAGTTTCTACCCAAATAATTTTTGTATTCGTATTGACATGAGCTTCTACATCAGCTGTATTTTGCATATTTACAAAATGAAATTTGATCCCGTATTTCTCAAAAATCGTTTTAAAAATCCGATATGATCCTCCGTATAAATCGTTCGTAGATATTACTTCATCCCCTGGATTTAACATTTTTATAACGCAATCAATCGCCGCCAATCCAGAACCAAAACACGCACCATATTTACCATTTTCAATTGCCGCAATGTTTTGCTCCAATGCATGTCTTGTCGGATTTAATGTACGTGAATACTCATACCCCTTGTGATTACCAACGCCATCTTGAACATACGTTGATGTTTGATAAATAGGAGTCATGATTGCTCCGGTTGCAGGATCAGGTTGTACCCCTGCATGTATGGCTTTTGTTGCAAATTTCATTGATTGTTTTTTTTAACAAAAGTAAAATTTCTTTTTAGTCAATTGCAAATATTTCGTAAATTCAATAATCAAAATAAAATTAATGGACACTGTTGAACTAGGTAATTGGGGGGAAGAATTAGCTTGTAAGTATTTAATTCAAAATGGATTTACCTTATTAAATCGAAATGTTCGATTCAAGAAATATGAAATCGATATTGTAGCACAAAAAAACAATGAAATTATTATTATTGAAGTTAAAACGCGCCAAACCAATCAAATTGGTGAACCTTGGCGAGCGGTTACCCGATCTAAACAAAAGCAAATCATTCAAGTAGCAGATCATTATCTTAAAGAAAACGCTATTTCTTTAGACACTCGTTTTGATATCATTTCAATCGTTCACAACTCCTTTCAGACAGAAATAGAGCATATTCCCAATGCGTTTTACCCTACTTGGTAAGTCAACGTTTTTCGCTATCTTTGCGTTTATCACTGTAAATTAAACATCATGAAAATCACCCCATTTCTTTTTCTTCTTTTTATTGCTTCGACTAGTTTTTCTCAATTCGAAGTTAATTACAACACGATTGGTTCATTAAAACTCGGAGCAAGTGTAAGCGAGGTCTCAAAACTTTGTGGGCAACCCTTAACCTTTGAAGCAGGTGATTTTAGTGTAGAATTTGATATCACTATTTCAGGTACTCCTTATCATATTTGGTTTCAAGAGGATGAAGGAGAAGATAAAGTAAAAACGATGAAATTAAATCGGGTATCTATTAAAGACCCGAAATTCAAAACGAAAGAAGGCGCAAAAGTTGGAATGACAAAAGCAGAAGTTTTAAATTTATACAAAGACTTTTACAGCTTCGAAATGACTCGTTATTTGGATCCTGAGACATTTGATTATCCGTCCAATAAATTAATGTTCATTATTGATAAAAAAGACAATCAAGCAATCGTTGATTTTGAAGATTTTACCGAGTATCGCATACTTTTTTTAATTATAGACAACGTTGTTAAAGAGATTCACATTGTAGATGGCTATATCATCTAACCAAATTATTCAGAAAAAAAATGATCAGACGCAAACCCGATTCTCAGAAAAAAACAACAACTTCCAGTCCTAAAAAGCCGGATCAAAAAAAGTCTTCAAGCACTTTCAAAAAAGATAATGGGGGTGAAAAGGAAATTAAAGCGCGTGACAAACGTAAATACATCGAATTCAAACAACGCGTTAAAAAAGGTGATCCACTTCCAACCTTTAATGAAGATGCGATACGATTAAATAAATACTTATCCAATGCCGGGGTTTGCTCACGCAGAGAAGCTGATGTGCTTATTCAAACCGGTGTTGTTTCTGTTAATGGTGAGATTATTACTGAATTGGGTTATAAAATCAAACCAGAAGACGTTGTTCAATATGATGGAGAAACCATCAATGCAGAGAAAAAACGCTACGTTTTATTGAACAAACCAAAAGGTTTTATAACAACCATGGACGATCCTCGAGGTAGAAAAACGGTTATGACCTTGGTGAAAAAAGCATGTAGAGAGCGCGTTTACCCTGTTGGAAGACTAGACAGAGAAACAACTGGCCTACTTCTGTTTACGAATGATGGTGATATGGCTAAAAAACTAACTCATCCTCGTTACCAAGCAGTAAAAATTTACCATGTTGAAACCGATAAACCCATTAAAAAGGAAGATTTAGACAAACTGGTTGCAGGGGTAGTTTTAGAGGATGGAAAGACCAATTGCGACAAAGCAAGTTTCATAGAAGGAGGAACGGAATATGAAGCGGGAGTGGAACTTCACTCAGGTAAAAATCGTGTGGTTCGCAGATTGTTTGAAGCCATTGGATATAAAGTAGTAAAATTAGATCGCGTGCAGTTTTCTGGGTTAACGAAAAAAGACCTCCCACGTGGAATGTTTAGACATCTTACTGAACAAGAAGTAGCATTTTTGAAAATGTCATCATGAAAATAATAGGCTTTGTACTTTTTGTAATCGTAATCGCATCCTGCGGAGATAGTTCCAAGAAACAACAGGACTTAAAATCGGTGCATCCATATATCAATTATTTTTATCCATACGATAGCGTTCCGCGGATATATTGTTACAGAAATATTGCCAATGGTCTGGATGAAGAATTCCATCGAATTTATGGGATAAAAGATTCAAAAGGGCATCACATCGTTGTGGAGAAATATGCATCTACCGGAAGAATTATTGAAGCTTACAACTATAATTATGATTCACTGAATGTGATTGATCATATGGTTGTAAATAGAAAAAACCTGAAAACACAAGCTATTTTAGTGAAAACTAAACTTTTTCCATTTACTGATACTGAACAAACCTGGTTTGCTTCCAAATACCCAGGACACATCGATTCCACATTGATTTTAGATGAATTGAAAAGAAAAGTTCAAAAGAAAAATGTGGATTACCTGGTAATGGATGAAGAAAAACGAAAAGCCATTTTCTATAGCGACTTTAAAAGGCTAACGATGGTAAATATTTTCACTAAAAAAGAAACAACAATCAGCACAGAAGCTACCTCCATTTTTGCTGAAGGCTTTGGATTGGTTGAATTTTATTCGAACAACAAATTTGCTCATTTCAAACTTGAAAAAGTGTTAACACAAAAGGAATGGAAAGAATTTTTACATCGGTAAACCGAAATGTAGCGCTTTTGATATTTATTGGAATGATTGCCAATTCAGGTATATCACAACGTTACTACAAAGGCAATTATAAAAAAAAGGCGAAAAATTCGATGGCTGAGGGAACTGCTTTTGTTTCCTGGGGCTACAACCGATCTGCCTACACACGGAGTAATATCAACTTTGTAGGGACTGGATATAATTTTACATTGAAAGGCGTAAAAGCAGTTGATAGACCCAGCACTAAATTGAGCGAGTACGTCAGTCCAGATAAATTTACGGTTCCGCAGTTTAATTTTAGGATCGGATATAATTTCGCCAATTACTGGAATCTTTCGATTGGTTATGATCATTTGAAATATGTGATGGTCCATGGTCAAGAATATTTACTCGATGGTAAAATTAATTCCGGTGTTGACCCAAATTGGTCAGGGAGTTACGCGGATGAAATTGTGAAAACAGAAGAGACTAAATTTCATTACGAAAACACCAATGGCCAAAATTACATACGAGCGGAAATAACGCGCGTGCGAAATCTTGTCAGGAATAATCGAGATTACTTTACACTGTCTGGGTTATTAGGTGTTTCTACAGGCGTAATTTTATCTGTAAATGATTTTACCTTTGGCGGCGAAAAAGATGTCCAAACCGTTTCGCTTTCTGGTCTAGGACTGTCTGGTCACGGTGGGCTCCGTTTTGAATTTTTTAAGCACTTCTATATTCAAACAAATGTTTCTTTGGGCGTGTTGGCGCAAAATCATGTTAAAACTAGGCCTGCTGATTATAGTGCCTATGCGCGGCAAACAATCGGTTACGTAGAAGGAAATATTTTAGTGGGCGCATTGTTTTATATACGCCCGACTAACAGTTGTGGAAGTTGTCCTTCTTGGGATTAGATTTTACTCCTTTCCTTTTAATTTGAAATCTATTTTATAGTAGAAAATTGGTAACCTACCTAGCTGAGATTTTTGTGCAATTGGGTCAGATGTATCATTAGGATCTAATCTAGGAGCATAAGCTAGGCTTAGAAGGTTTTTCGTATTTAATAAATTCACTAAATCCAACCCAAATTCATGCGTTAATTTTTGTGTATTCATCCTCCAACTTATTTTTAAATCCACTCTGAAATAATCTCTAAATGTCAATTCATTGAATAAACTATCTTGAAAGATTATGTCTTTTGAAGCCTCGGTTTGTGCTACATCAACAAGACCATAGCGTTTTCCTCCCGCTCGCGTGATTTTTGCCCCTAAACCAATGACTTGTTTTTTGCTAATATTAAATTCTTTACCAGCAAGAACGTTCCATACGTATGAAAGGTCTATTGAATTTGAAATATTAGATCCTTTATAAGAGGTATTTCTCCATTTCCCATCACCTGCTTGATACTTAGAATCATATACACTCGCAGACAACATAAAAAAGAAGCTTTTACTGAAATACTTTTGCAAAGTGAATTCTACCCCATAATTCACTCCTTTACCAGCATTTACAAGTGTATCATTTGGAAAAACGCGAGCAAACCCTCCTCCTGCATTCACCAGCGAGAATGAACTGTTTCCAGCGCTAATAGGTAAGTTATAAAGGTATTGATAATATGCTTCTGTTTTGAAATTTAAACCAGGACCAAAAGATTTTTCATAACCCAAACCTGAATGCAAACTTCTTGAGAAGTCCATTTTTAAGTTATGAGAATTTCCATCGTGATCGGGGTCATATGTATACGTATAATAAGGTTGGGTCTGACTATGGAGTCCAGCTCCTGCAAATAATGATTGTTCACCTCTCATTCTATATTTCCACCCAAGTCTCGGTTCTGCCGGACTCAAACTATTGCTTAAACTAAAATATTGAGCATGAATACCTGCGGTCAAATCCATATTCTCATTAATTTTCCATTTCCATTGAGCAAATGGTTGAACTAATAGTGCCTTACCAGCATAATCCCATCTGGTCATCCAACTGTTTCGGTCATCTAAATTGGATAATACAGAGTCTATTTGGTTCAACGAAATGACATCAAAGTTTACACCAGCCTTAATTAAATTCCGTTTATTTATTTTGTGATTAATGGCGAAATAACCGGATAACTTCATGGTTTGAAAGTTAAATCGCAGCATATTAAAAGAGCTATCAACTCGAATTGTTGTATCAGCTCCATTGACTTGCAAGCTTCTATGCAGATAGACATGACGTGCGTGTTGTTCTTCTCTAGAACCTGATATAGTAGCAGAAATATACGTTTTTGGGTTTAGTGATTTCTTGTAACTTAAACCAGAAACATACATGCTTGTTCCAAAATACTGATCTCGATCTCCTTCACCATAAAACTCTTTCGTATATTCTTTTTGTTCTGAAATTAAAATATCAATGTTACTTTTTCCACCCATAGCCCACCATGAAAGTTGACCACCTTTTTTTAACTTCCAATTGAATTTAAAAGCCCCATCTCCATATACAGGTACTGCATCTGTTCCAATCGTTACGCCGATTTTTTGAAATAATGCCAAACTAGAATATCTCCCCATAACGAGATAACTTGAATTTCCGTTTTTTCCCATTGGACCTTCTGCTAACGCTTCCAATCCAAATAATCCAAATTGCCCTGTAAATTCATGTTTATTGTTATTTCCGTTGCGCAATTTCAAGTCAAAAACACCTGAAGTACTGTTACCATATTCAGCAGGAAAAGCACTCATGAAAAAGTCGGAATTCCCTAATATCTTATTATTCAAGATAGAAACGGGCCCCCCAGTACTTCCTGACACGGCAAAGTGAGATGGGTTTGGGATATCAATTCCTTCCACGCGATAAACGACTCCCAAAGGTGAGTTTCCTCTAACCACTATATCATTTCGAGAATCGTCCGCTCCTTGTACTCCAGCAAAATTAGACGCCATACGTGCAGGATCCATACGCGAACCAGGATAGCGATTTGTTTCTTCAACACTAAACTGCTGTGCCGACAAAACAGCCATTTCATTCAATACTTCGCCCTTTTTACGGGCTGTTACCACAATTTCTTCTTTTGTAATGATTGCTTCCATTAATGGAATATTTACTATTAACTCTTTCCCAGAATTAACCTCAATGGTGATGGTATTGGATTCATATGAATTAAATTTCGCTACCAACCTATGTTTCCCTATTGGTATTTTTTTCAGGGTAAACTCCCCCATTGCATCCGTTCCACCCAAATAACGAGCATTGGTATCGGCTGTCAACACTTGTACTCGAACTCCGGCCAGCGGATAATTAGTTTCAGCATCATACACCTTACCGCGAACGGTTTGGGTTGGCTGAGCATAACAAAGAAAAGTAGAGAGTGAGAGAAAAACAGCTAATACATGTTTCATAGATTCATATTTAAAATTTCTGTAAATCTAATCTGATTTCCAATTCACTGTCAAAAAGTAGTCAAAAAGTAATCAACATCTTGTTTTTAACACCCTTAAAGTAATTAAGTGGAAATATTTCCACCTTGAAAAACCAAACTAAATTCAATATTCTTATTAATTTCACGACTGAAAGAAAAATTAAACTTATGGAATTCCTAAAAAAAATTGCTCCTCACGCTATAGCTATCGTACTTTTCATCGCGCTATCTAGTATTTACTTTAGTCCCTTGTTCGATGGATATACACTCAAACAAAGTGATGTAAAACAATTTCAAGGAATGTCTAAAGAAATCGTGGATTACCGCATTCAAAATGGTTCAGAACCTTTGTGGACCAATTCCATGTTTGGAGGAATGCCAGCATACCAAGTTTCTGTTACACATGAATCCAATTTATTAGTTTTTGTGGATCGATTTTTAAAATTAGGTTTACCGATTCCGGTTGGTGTTTTATTTATATCCATGCTCGGTTTTTATATTTTTGCCCTTTGCCTAAGGCTTAATCCATGGCTAAGTATCGTTGGTGCAATCGCCTTTGGTTTTTCATCATTTAATATTCTTTATATCGGAGCTGGACACATGACAAAAGTAAATGCAGTGGCCTATATGGCGCCAGCATTGGGAGGGATGATTCTTGCCTTCAGGGGTCGTTGGCTGATTGGATCGATTATTTTCGCCTTATTTTTTGGACTTAACCTAACATCCAATCACCTTCAAATTACGTATTATCTCGCTATTCTTTTGGGCGCGGTTGCTATAGGTGAAACCATTCGTTTACTGGTTGCGAAACAATTTATTGATTTAGGCAAAACACTTGGAGCATTAACAGTTGCGGGAATCATTGGCGTTTTACCTTCTGCTAGCAACTTGCTTACCACCTATGAATATAGTAAATATACCACGCGAGGTGCGACCGATTTAACAATCGAACCAGATGGTAAAAAGAAAGAAGCGTCAACACAAAAAGGACTTAATACAGATTATATACTCGAATACAATTACGCTCCAGGAGAATTCCTTTCTGTATTCATTCCCAATGCTAAAGGAGGTAAAGATGATTATATCGGAAATAACGAATCTGCTATGGAAAAACTTGACTCTGATTATGCTGAACAAGTTGCTCAAAGCAGCCAATATTGGGGTGGACAACGTTTTAGCGGGGGTGCTATTTATATGGGTGCAATCATGTTTGCTTTATTTCTTCTCGGACTCGTTTTTGTGAAAGACTCCCTAAAATGGCCTTTTTTAGCCTTGGGTTTTGTTATTCTATTTTTGGTTGGAAAAGAAAATTTCATGAATGATCTTTTCCTAAACCATTTTCCTATGTACAATAAGTTCCGAGATTCTAAAATGATCTTGGTGATTCTTCAAGTTATCGTACCGGCTATGGCTTTATTGTTTATTGATAAACTAACAAAAAAAGAAGGGGTTTGGGGAAATCAAAAAACTTGGTTAATTGGTACTGGAGCAATTTTAGGATTATTGGCGATACTTTATATCTCGCCTTCAATCGCAGGATCATTCTTGAAGTCAGAAGAAATCAAACAGTTTAGTGATGCCGCAGGATCAGTGAAAGAAGCCGATAAAATCGAAATGATTAACGGAATAAAATCAACATTGGTAGATGCTCGTATAGAAATATTTAGGGCTGACATAGGTAGATCGTTCTTGTTTATTGCGCTTGCCGGTTTATTATTTTTCTTATTCTTTAAAGGTAAGATTAAGCCTTTGTTCGTAATCGCAGGAATAGCGGTTTTGGTATTAATTGACCAAATGTCGATAAGTAAAAGATACCTGAATAATGAAGAAGGAGACATGGGGTATTTAAGTTATGAGGAAAAACAAACGGCAGGACTCCCTTATGCACCTGAAAATGCGGATAAATTCATCCTTGCTTCTGAAAAAAAATCAGTACCTAATTTTGCGACATTAAGTTCTTCCTTTGCACAGCAAATGAAATCGTATAATTTATATGAATCCATCGAAGATGATGCATCCTTGAAACAACTTGCTGATTACAGTATTCTAGGATTAAATACGGATTATCGGGTATTTAATTTCAATAACCCATTTAATGAAACTTCTACGAGTTACTTTCACAAAAGCATTGGTGGATATCATGGAGCCAAATTGAAGCGTTATCAAGAAATAATCGATTTCTATATTGGAAACGAAATGCAAACGGTTAATCGACTTATTAGTCAGGTTAAAATGCAAAAATTACGCGGATTAGATTCGTTAACTATTGATAGCCAAGAAAAAGCCAAAGCGATTTTTGATACACTTTCTGTTTCAGGTATGCTTTTACCGGACAGCACTCCAATTTTAAACATGTTGAACACAAAGTATATTATTTTAGATAAAACGAAAGAGCCCGTTCTGAATAACCAAGCGAATGGAAATGCTTGGTTTGTATCAAAAGTGATTCTTGCCAACAATGCCAATGAGGAAATGAAAGCGTTGAAAGGATTTGATTCAAAGAATTCGGTGGTGGTGAACGGGAAAGAAACAAGTGGGTTTGCAAATGAACTTGGAAAACAAACTAAACAGCCAACGGATAAAATTGTATTAACGAAATATGGAACGAACCAATTAACTTATAATTCGGATTCTAAAACATCATTACCGGCCGTATTTAGTGAAATTTGGTATCCAGAAGGTTGGAATTGCTATATTGATGGTAAAAAAACGGATAAGATTTTTAGGGCCAATTACATTTTACGAGGAGCTATTATTCCAGCTGGGAAGCACAAAATTGAGTGGAAATTTGAACCTACTTCTTATGCAACTGGTGAATCATTATCCTTATTTAGTTCAATTCTATTGCTATTGCTGTTTGGTGGAATATCATTTATAAGTCTGAGAGTTCCTAGATTGAAAGAAGAAGTTAAATCTTAACTTTAATTTTGGTTCAACCAATTTCAATAGTCAATTAAGAGTATGGCATGGAAATAAAAAAAAACTGTATTAACGGTCATATTTTTTTTAAACGCTCGGCTTGTACTATTTGTCCTATTTGTGAAAAAAATAAGGAATTGCTTAATCCTTTTCTATCTCAGTTTTCTGCACCAGCTCGAAGAGCATTTGTACAAGCAGCTATTTTTTCATTAGAAGAGGCTCTGACATACAGTAAAACAGAACTAATGGGTCTGCATGGAGTTGGTAACACAACACTTTTGAAACTTGAAAAATTAGCTTTAGAGCAGCGTGCTCCACAATAATAAGAACCATTCTGTGGGTTCATTACATATCGATATAAATGATACTTTTTATTCAACAATTAAAAACAAGAAATGAAACAATGTTTTATTTCGGATTATGCTGTTTTGTGTTAGCTGTCTTGTTTTTATTGTTATCTCGCATCACAACCGTACAAGTTTACCATGTAAATGCGTGGATAAAGCCCTTTAAGTTTGCCTTCTCTACTTTTCTTTTTTCATGGGCCATGGCGTGGTATTGTCATTATTTACCAACGTTTAATATTAATCTATTCAATTGGACCGTAATTATTCTATTAGGATTCGAGATTGTATATATTGCCATCCAAGCTAATAAAGGGGAATT
Source organism: uncultured Lishizhenia sp. (assembly GCA_964612725.1). GTDB lineage: Bacteria > Bacteroidota > Bacteroidia > Flavobacteriales_D > Crocinitomicaceae > UBA952. The sequence continues at coordinate 12,116 of CAZTFG010000060.1, forward strand.
ATCTCATTACAATTTAAGTACACCTACTTATGCCGTTCTATATTCTATGATGGCTTTGGCCGCTTCCATTGTTACCATTTATACTGCATATGTAGGGTTCCTATTCTTTACCAACGATTTTCCACAACTTCCTAATTATTATGTTTGGGCAATACGTTTGGGTATTTTCATTTTTGTAATTTTCTCTTTTGAGGGATTTGTAATGGGGTCAAAACTCACGCATACCATTGGCGGTGAAGATGGAGGACCAGGAATTCCCCTGTTGAATTGGAGTACAAAATTTGGAGATCCAAGAATAGCCCATTTTATTGGCATGCATGCTTTACAGGTTATTCCCCTGATTTCTTTTTATCTGTTGAAGAATACCAAAGCAACGATTCTTGTTGCTGCATTTTATGGACTACTTTCCGTTTTTACACTCGTTCAAGCATTAAAAGGTAGGCCTCTTTTCTCAAATGGAACGATTGAAAAGAGTTCAAAAAATAATTGATAGCTATAAAAGTCGAAATCATTTTTAACGACCTCAAATGAATGTTATTCCTGCCGATGAATTTTTCTGCAAATGGAATCATTGATTAGCAGGGTATACATCCCTGTATTTAAAAATGAAAGATCGAGTGTACACGTTTCTTGAGATGATATTTGCTTGTGATAAAACACTCGTCCATCCATTGACAACAATTGAATGGATTCAATTCCTGAAGGGCATTGTATGGTTACATTTTCATGAAATGGATTAGGAAAGACCACCAATTCTTCTTTTTCTAAACCATTGGTTGACGCCGAACTATTTAACCTCGTTGGAGAAACCTCTTGACAGTTTTGTACATTTCGAACCATGTCAAAATAAGTACCATCTTCAAAAGTAAATCCTGGATTACTTGTTTCTAGTCCAGTAATTAAAGAGACACCTACAAAATTTCCTCCTGTATTATAATAATACGTCATGGATACCGGATCGATAGCTGCGCCGCCATTCAAGGAATAAGAGGAACTAGACAAAGATGTGGGAGATATAATCGTAACTAGTCCGGTTTGAGGATTTATTTTTGCCAATCGAGCAGATGCAGAGTCCAAAACTTGAACGGTTTGATTGATCGAAGCATCATAGACATAGGAGTAATACAATTTGCTGGCCAACCCATACAAGGAAGAATCAGCACAGCTAAAAACGAAATTGCTAAATCCGGTTTCACCGTTAGGAAAAACGATCGTTGGTGAGGAATAAATAAGACCTGAATATAAATCTAACCCCACTAACTGTGAGCCATTTGAATAGTAATAAACCATTTCATAGGGATCAATTGCGCTGCCTGCATAAGCAAAACCTTGTCCAATTGAATTGGGGGAAATTTGGGTTATAATTCCGGTTGATGGATTTACACTGGCTAAATACATACTACCAGTAATAGTTCCGGTTGTTGGATTCGTTTGATTTCTTCTCGCTAACCCATACATGGTGGAATCTGAATTATTAAATCTAAAATTATCGAAGTAGCTGGGTGCTATAGGATTAGTTAAAGGCGCACTTGAAACTAATTCTCCCGTATTCACATTCAACGCTTTAATATCGGTAAACCCAATAAAAATATAAGTAGAATCATACGGATTCAAGGCTGCGCCAGTTAAATTTATTCCATCATTCATGTAATACGTTCCAATATTCTCTACAAATCCAGTAGTAGGGTCAATTTTTGCCATTCGGACGGTAGCAGAATCAAAGGTTTCAATATTTTGTTGCAACAAGGGATCGAATGTAGTTGAATAGAAATTTTTTCTAACTAATCCATAATTTACAGGTTGTGCTATGCATTGAACCATCCAAAGAGAAACCAATAGTACAAGTAAAAATTTCATTTTTTCTTTTTTAAACAAC
>CAZTFG010000061.1:0-13852 GCA_964612725.1 uncultured Lishizhenia sp.
GCTATATGTACGCAATTGTAGAGATAGCAGGGCAGCAATTTAAAGTGCAAAAAGATCAAAAGATTTTTGTACATCGTTTAGCAGCAGAATCAGGAGCAAAATTAGATTTTGACCGCGTTTTGTTGATTGATAAAGATGGCAAAATTCAAGTTGGCGCCCCAGCTATAGCAGGAGCAGTGGTTTCTGCGGAAGTGAATGAACACGTAAAAGGAGACAAAGTAATTGTTTTCAAGAAAAAACGTAGAAAAGGGTATAAAAAGAAAAACGGTCACCGTCAATCTTTTACCAGCATCACGATTAAAGACATTAAAGTAAAATAAGTAAAAAAAGTTTGAACCATGGCACATAAGAAAGGAGTCGGTAGTTCCAAGAATGGTCGCGAATCACATAGCAAACGCTTGGGAGTTAAAATTTTTGGTGGACAAGCTGCAATTGCAGGAAATATTATTGTTCGTCAACGTGGTACCACACATCACCCTGGAAATAATGTAGGAATTGGAAAAGACCATACGTTATTTGCATTAGTAGATGGAGTTGTAGAATTTAGAAAAAGAAAAGATAATCGTTCATTTGTTTCTGTTAAACCATTAGAGGTAACTGAAGCATAATTTGATTTGATTTAATACTTAAACCGCTTGAATTTCAGGCGGTTTTTTTATGTTTTGTTGGTACTGGATCATGGCCGTGACCTCCCCACGGATGGCAACGCATTATCCGTCGAACACCCAGATACAATCCCTTAAACGGACCCCAGACTTTCAAACTCTCAATCATGTAATGAGAGCAAGTTGGCTGAAACCTACAAACGGAGGGGAAAAGAGGTGAAATAATATATTGATAGCCTTTAACCAAAACAATCAAAGGAAAAATCAATATTTTCTTAATCCAATTCATGACGCAAAGTTCTATTTAAAATCGATAGTTTTTGGATTAATGAAGAAATTTCTTTCAACACTTTCGCAATCAGCTGAGATTTATTACTTTTGTCTACCTAAATTAATATAAAGATGCCTTATTTATTTACATCTGAGTCCGTATCAGAAGGACACCCAGACAAAGTATCTGATCAGATTTCAGATGCATTGATTGACCATTTCATGGCTTTTGATCCAACTTCAAAAGTTGCGTGTGAAACTCTTGTAACGACTGGACAAGTTGTTTTAGCTGGTGAAATCAAAACTAATTCATACTTGGATGTTCAATCCATTGCTAGAGAAACAATTAGACAAATTGGATATACCAAATCAGAATATATGTTTGATGCTAATTCATGTGGTATTTTTTCTGCACTTCATGAGCAATCATCAGATATTAACCAAGGAGTAGAAAGAACTAATCCAGAAGACCAAGGAGCTGGTGATCAAGGAATGATGTTCGGATACGCTACTCGCGAAACGGACAATTATATGCCGTTAGCATTGGATTTAGCACATAAAATTCTTCAGGAACTTTCATACATCAGAAATAACGAATCTGAACTTATTCCTTACTTACGTCCTGATGCAAAATCACAAGTAACCATCGAATATTCTGATGACAATGTTCCTCAACGAATTGATACCATCGTAGTTTCAACGCAACATGATGATTTTGATGCTGAAGCTACCATGTTGGCGAAAATCAAAAAAGACATTATTGAAATCGTAATTCCTCGTGTTAAAGCGAAATTAAAACCTGAATTACAAGCGCTATTTAATGATAAAATTCAATACCACATTAATCCTACTGGGAAATTTGTTATTGGAGGTCCTCACGGAGATACTGGTTTGACTGGAAGAAAAATCATTGTTGACACATACGGAGGTAAAGGTGCACATGGTGGTGGTGCTTTTTCAGGAAAAGATCCATCAAAAGTAGACCGATCTGCTGCTTATGCTACCAGACACATTGCAAAAAATCTAGTTGCTGCAGGACTTTGTGATGAAATACTTGTACAAGTTTCATATGCCATTGGCGTTGCAAAACCTTGTGGTCTTTATGTCAATACTTACGGAACTTCTAAAGTTGGTCTAAGTGATGGGGATATTGCAAACAAAGTATCTGAAATTTTTGACATGCGTCCATACTTTATTGAGCAACGATTAAAATTGCGTAATCCTATGTACCAAGAAACAGCTGCTTACGGACATATGGGTCGCGAAAATGAAGTGGTAACAAAAAGTTTTAAAGCTCCAGACGGAACAGTTATTACAAAAGAGGTTGAATTATTCACATGGGAAAAATTAGACTATGTGGATAAGGTTAAAGCAGCTTTTGGTTTATAAATAACATGCACTATATTTCAATCCCGGTTTCTAATGATTCCGGGATTTTTTTATCTTATTAAGTAACATGTCTGAAACATTGCTTCATAGAGAAATGAAAGAAATTCTGAACTCCTTTTTACAGAAGGAGTATACTATGAATAGCAATGATCCTTTGGCAAATGTATATGCACCAGGTGTGTTAGAATTTCATGATTTGGTTTGCGATTCAAACCCAGAATGGGAAAAATTAATTCGATCGTCAAAGTCCACGGAAAAGGAATTTGGTCTCAACCCCTTATGCAAAACTTCGGGTATTGTAAAACTCCATTGGAACGGAAAACACTTTAATTTTCCCATCATACTAAACGAGGTAAAAGCGACCATTGAAAAACTTACTCAAAAAATAACGATATCCCTTATTGGAGATGAAATAATAAACCCATTTCTAGTACATTTTTTCGAGTTTCAGCTCCAGATTGCCATACCGAATTCGTTAGAAGAAATCCAATACACACTTCAAGATTTTAATGAACTTACGATAGACTTAGAATCTCAGTTTATTGGTAATTTTCACCCACACCGTTATGAAATAATAAGAGATATCGAGAGTTTATTAAGTGCTAAAACCTTTTCGGCACCGCTCAAGCAATTAGTTGGAATTCAAGATCAAGATACAGTTCCCGTTTTGCCGTTAAGCTCATCCAATTTAATTCAAAGTGACCCAGATCAATTACAGGTATTCCAAAAATTAAAATCTTCCAGCTGTTTAGTTCAAGGTCCGCCTGGAACTGGAAAGTCACAAGTTATTGTTAACACCATAGGCAATCTCCTTGAGGCCAAAGAAACGGTAGTAGTGGTTTCAGAAAAAAGGGTTGCATTGGATGTGATTCACAAAAAAATGAGTGGATTAGGCATCGGTGGATTTTGTTTCACCACAACCCATCACTTTTCAAACACTCATTTCATACAGGAATTAAAAAAGGAATGGAGTCGTATTGAAGAAATGAAGGAAGAACGTGTTAATTATCAAAACAACTTTCCGTTATCGGTGCAAGAACTTCAAAACGTCCTTAATCTTCTTCACCAACCGGGTTTAGTAGGTAAAACCAATGTAATTGAACTGTTGAGTAAAATCAATATAGAAAATGAAATTGCTTATCATCCATTTTCTAGTGCATTGCCAACTTTTGACGAATGGGTAACTATAAAGGAACAAATTCACTTTATTTTTGAAAATCAACTTACGGATCTTCTTGTTCAACTTAAGACAGAATTGATTGAAAAATCCTATTTATTATCGTTAGAATCAAAAATTCTACTGTGGAAACAAGCAGTGAAACGTATTGCGCCCGATCAAACCACTTTTTCAGTTAAATCGCTTTATGACCTGGCTAGAACCGCTGTAGTTTTCTCAAAATTTGACACACAAATAGCAAAAAAATTTAATTGGGAGTTAATCACTAATCAAACCAAAAGAAAGAAGATTGAAAAAATTCGGTTGGAAATAAAACAACTTAATGTTCAATTGGAAAAACTGGAAGTAGAAAATAATCATTGGCTTACATTACCCAATGAAGCGGAAGTAGATGGGTTATTCGAATTGTTTCAACGAAAAGGATTTGTTCAACGAATAAAGCAACAAAATACGTGGAAAAAATGGACGCGATCGACTTTTTTAAATCCCGTTTCATCTTTGAAGTTCAGAAGAAATCAGCTTAATTTGCTACAAAAAAAACAAGGGCTCGTTTCCATTTTACATGGTTTTGGGATAGATTCAGAAAGTGACTTAGAAGAGGCCAGAGCATTTATTCAGTCGGTTTCACTCGATGAGATCAATTTGTATCAATCCACCTCATCCGATCAGCAAAAATTCTATCAAGAATTACATCCAACTTTAAACAATCTATTGTCCGACTTTCACGTTTACTTTAGGTTTGAAGATCAAGCTGAATTAATATCATATCTTGATTTATTGGAAAAAAAATTGAACATGATTTTTTCAATGCATTCCAAATTTCCTGTAACACCTAAATCGATTTCGTTTTTACTTCAGAATTTCTCGACTATTGATGAGATGGAAAAAGCAGTGCTGGGTAGCGCTTGGTCAAAATTGAAAATTGATTTCCCTCAATTAGCACAATTTAATTGGGGGAATTTTTATCAAAAAACTGCTCAATCATTGGAAGTTGAACAAGTGGAAAATCGAAATTACGCTCAATTCCTTTTGCAGGAACAAAAAAAACAGTTTGAATATTTTCATTCCTTGTTAAGAACTGAAAACAACAAATTATCCCCAGAAAAAAAAACACTCAAACAACAGCTAAAATCTGGGAAGCGCATATTAGTAAAAGAATTTAGTAAAAGTAAAAGCCATTCTTCCATTCGGAATTTAATGGAATCTGATGCGGCACATTGGATTTATTTATTAAAACCAGTTTGGTTAGTCAACCCTGCTCGAATGTCAACCTGCTTTCCTTTGGCTCCCTCTTTATTTTCGGTTGCCATTTTTGATGAAGCTAGTCAAATTCCTTTTGAACATGCCATAGGAAGTTTACAGCGGGCCAACAGAATATTAGTGGCGGGAGATCCACAACAAATGAGTCCGAGCTCTTATTTTTCTGCTAATAAAGAATCTATTGATTTATTGCATCAAGCTAATTACTATTTACCTAGTTTGTTTCTATCATTTCATTATCGTAGCCAACACCCTTCTTTGATTCATTTTTCTAATACCTATTTTTATGAAGGAAGACTCAAGGCCTTCAGACATGCTCATCAAACCGATCATCCCATAGATTTTCACTATGTTGAAAATGGGTATTTCGAAAACCGTGTGAACAAAACTGAGGCTCAAAAAGTAGCTCTGTATATTTCTTCTAAAATTAATGGAAACGAAACCCTGGGAATTGTCGCTTTTTCCGAATCTCAGTTAGCGTGTATCTATTCTTCATTAAGTGATCCTATTCGAACCAAATTACATCAACGCATTGAAATGGATGAAGTGTTTTTTAAATCCGTAGAAAATGTTCAAGGAGACGAATGTGATGAACTAATTATTAGTTTTGGATATGGCTATAATGAAAAGGATGGAGATTTCTCTATGCGCTTTGGTCCAATAAATTTAGCGAATGGACCCAAACGTTTGAATGTGCTATTTTCTAGGGCAAGAAAGAAAATATCTTTTTTTGCCAGCGTAACTTCCAAAGACTTCAAACCCTCAAGCAATGAATCAATCGAATTGCTTAGAAAGTGGTTTGCCGAAGTGGAAAAACCCATCAATGAAAATCAACCTCATCAACCAAGTATTTCTTTTCGTTCTTTGGTCGAATCAAACTCAAACATGTTAACTATCAACACCTTACTTTCAGTTTACAAACAAAGGGAATGGGAGATTGAATTGTAGTAGGAAATAAATGTAACTAATTTCATTTATTCTAGTATATCGTGATTATAATTTGAGTAGAATGAAAATTAAAAATTTACTAGTAAGCACTGTAATATTAACCGGGTTGTTTTATGGATGTGGCGAACAAAAAGTTGGATCGGCAAATAGTACGCAAAATACCACTGGAGCAACTCCTGCTGTACCTGTAAAAGCAGATGCAATTTATGATGAATTTGCCAAAGTAATTTGTGGAAATTTTGATGGAGTTCCGTCCAACGTTGACGCCAATTACTATACTACTTTTAAGAAAACCCTCAACCAAAAGTTAGCTCAAATTGGTAAAACCAGATTAACCCCTATTACCAATTGGAATGCTTCCAATCTTAAAAGAAATACGTTAGCAGATACTACATCTGTATTTTATCCATTCTCTGGGGGAGATTTCTTACATGTTAATTCACTTTATCCGAATGCCAATCATTATGTGATGATGGCTCAAGAATCTGTTGGTTCCATTCCGGATTTTAAAAAAATGGATAAAACCCAATCGCAAGAATATATTCAGGCCGTAGATTTCATTTTAAGGGATATATATGCTAAAAGTTATTTTATAACCATGAATATGATAAAAGATACCAAGCAATCGCCCGTAAATGGTATGTTACCCGTTTTGTTATGGTCGGTTTCAAAAACTGGACATACGATCATGAATGTAGAGGAAGTGAAAGTAGATGATACAGGTAAAAAAACCTATGTTCCATTTACCATTGGTTTAACAGGAGCAAAAGCGGTGAGAATAACATTTGGAAACAAGGCAACGGGAGTGCCTAAAACGTTGACTTATTATTCTTGCGATATCTCTAATACTGGAATTGAAAAAGATAAAGCTTTAGCTGGAGTATTAAAAAATATTCCTCCGTCTAATTGTTTTGTTAAATCAGCATCCTATTTAATGCACTACGCTACTTTTTCAACAATTCGAACTACGGTTTTAGATAAAGCAGTTTATCTTGTTCAAGATGATACCGGGATACCTTACGCCTATTTTGATAAATCTAAATTTAAAATTGAATTACATGGTTCGTATGAGAAACCCATTAAAGATTTTAGTGAGAATTTGTTCCAAAAAGATCTAGCTGAAGCTTATAACACGAAAGAATTTATTGCCAAATTGCCGTTTTCCTTGGGGTATCATTGGAATTCAGGTAACCAAAACGAAATGGTTGCAATCAAAAAATAACACATGACTTTTAAAAAATATTCTCGAAGCGTTGCCACCAATATGGTTATCGCAAACATGATTGGTACTGGGATTTTTACATCTATTGGATTTCAAGTAATGAATCCTCCTGTTGGGATACCTGATCCATTTGCTATCATGTTCATTTGGTTTATTGGAGGTGTTTTTGCATTGTGTGGCGCAACGGCATATGCTGAAGTAGCAACCACTTTTAGAGAATCAGGAGGTGAATACACCTTTTTAACTAAGATCTATCATCCCATTGTGGGTTTTGCCAGCGGTTGGGTATCCATCATTGTTGGATTTTCTGCGGCTATTGCTGCCTTGGCTTTAGCTTCAGGTGATTATTTGATGCCCATCATGAATGCTGCTATGGGTGCAAATTTACCAGTATATACACCGAAAGTGGTTGCCATCTCTTTAATCTTATTCGTAACTATAATTCAATTAGGGGGCGTTGTAACCGGTGGATTATTTCAAAATATAATAACTACAATTAAACTAATGTTCATTGTTGTTTTAATTGTAACCCCGTTTTTCTTCTTACCTGAAGCTGGAAAGAGTCATGTTTCATTTGCCCCAACCAGCACAAGTTGGAATACCATATTTAGTTTGCCTTTTGCAGGAGCTCTAGTTTATGTGATGTTTGCCTATAGTGGATGGAATTCCTCTTCTTATATTGCAGGCAATATGGAAAACCCAAAAAAGAACCTGCCTTTTTCATTAGTTACGGGAACAGCCATTGTTACCATTGTTTATTTAGCATTAACCGGAGTTTTTATGTACGTCTGTACCTTCGATGAAATGCGAGGAAAAGTTGCTATCGGCAATTTAGTGATTAGCAAAGTATTTAATCCACAAACGGCCCTAATATTTGCAGGATTATTTGCTGTTGCTTTAGTATCTGGAATAAATGCGATGTTTATTGCCGGTCCACGAGTAGCACAACGTATGGGAGAAGATTACCGAATCTTTTCCTTCCTAAAGGGACAAAATGCAAAAGGAGCTCCTGTAAATGCGATTCTGTTACAAACTTTAATTTCGGTTTCGATTGTTTTATTATTTGATTTTAGAATGATTCTGCAATACATTGAACTCACGCTATCCCTTTTCTGTTTATTGACTGTAATTGGGGTTTTTGTTATTCGCGCAAAAAAACTAGGAGACGAATCCTCTATTAAAACGTGGGGATATCCTTTCACTCCCATTTTGTTTATTGGGGTTACCCTTTGGATGATCATCTATTTTGTGCAAATGGAACCCATGCGTTTGGTTTGGACGCTTGTAACCATTTTCTCAGCTGTGATTATTTATTTTTTATCTCCGAAAAATACTGAATGAAAATAATCTTCCTTTCCATAATTATTCTATGTTCAATCAACTTCGGTTTTTCGCAACGATCAAAGTCTGATTTTTATTCTTCATTATTAGGAAAGGATTCGTTAGTAGATTATGTTTTAAAAAACCGGGATAAATTCCACCTACAGTTCATAGTTACCGATATTGAGCGGGATGATGACGGGAATGAATTATTTTATTCCTATGATTTTAGTACCAATGAGTACTTTTACCCAGCAAGTATGGTTAAGCTTCCAACAGCAATTGCCACACTTGAAATGCTGGATTCCATGGAAATATCCAAAGAATCTTATGTTAAAATGAACAAGGAGATAGCATGTGGATCAAATGCATTTGCAGACCTAACTCAAAAAAGAAATATCCCCATTAGCTTAGCTTTAGAAGATATGTTGTCTATTAGTGATAATTATTACTATTCGCTTTTTTTTCATATGGTAACGCCGAGGAATCTCAACGGTTTTTTATTGAAACATGGGCTCTTGGATTCCAAAATTTATAGTAGTTTTTCAGGATGTCCCAGAGGTAAAGAAGTTGAAACCAATTCATATTCAATTTTCAATCCAACGGGAGAACTCAAATACTCTCAGCAAAAAACAAGATTGGATTCAGTTGAATACATGTATAGACTTCCTTATTCAACCTCAAAACTTGTGGGAAAACACCAAGTTGAGAACGGAAAAAAAATTGAAAAACCATATGACTTCAATTATCACTTGGATTATCCTTTAACGGATATTCATTCCACGGTTTTTAGATTAATTTTTCCTCAACACGTGAGTGATTCAGAACGATTTAACCTTACATCCACTTCACGGAAATTCTTGCTCAAGTGTATGAGCAATTTCCCAAGAGAAATGCAAAATCAAACGTATCACAATCCATCCCAGTATCCAGATAACTATTACAAATATTCCATCTTTGGAAATAAACCGCAAGTAGCAGCGAATGGAAATTATAGAACATTCAGTAAAATCGGAATCGCCTATGGCTTTGTAACAGAATCAGCGTATATAGTTGATTTTGATAAACAAAAAGATTTCCTTTTTTCTGTCAGCATGTATGTAAATTCAGATGATACTGTAAATGATGGGACGTACGAATATGAAAAGATTGCTCGACCATTTATCGCAAATTTTACCCGGATTATTCAAGAACAACTCATTGATTCAAGCGCAAATGCATCTCTTTATTCGTTTGATTATTTTCAATTAATTAAAGAAATCACCCAACCCAATTAATTCCTTAAGGTTAAGCTTTCTGGAATTTTTTAAAGAGTTTTTGACCCTCGGTTCTTATCCCATAGAAATAAACGCCAGCAGTATAATTTGATGCATCCAATCGAATTATATGTCCACCCGGTTCAAATTCCGTAGATGCCAATACTTCCACTAATTTCCAATCGTGATCTAAAATCTCAAAACTAACTTGTGTTTTAGCAGGAACGGTAAAATAAAATTCGGCATGATCAACTACTTTAGACAACTCCAAATCATAGAGAATACAATAATCCTCCGGTTTGATTCTGTTTTTTGAAAAATGATGTAATAATCTTCTGTATAGCACCGCTCCAAGAAAAAGCAAAAAAGTCACAGTTAACAGAGAAGTCCAAGATTCAAGTTGCATAAAGAAGATTTAATAAAAACAAGCAAAATTACGTGAATTTTTTGAAGGAAAAAGATTAATTATCGCTTATTACCTCGTTTACGTTTTTTTTTCTTTTTTCCATAAATAGATGCTGGAAGTAAAGGATTATTTTGTTTTTTATTCTTGTACTTTTTTTGTCTGACTTTCTCCAGCGTTTCTACTTGACTTTCGGATTCAGGAGTTCGTGCAACATGTTTAAATTCATTTCCTTCCTCGAGTCCTTCTCCTGGATTTTCCCATGTATTCTTTACTCTTCGTTTTTTTAAATTTCCATGTCTATCCTGAGTTAGAATGGTTAAACTTTTCTTTTCCTCAGGATTCACGCCTATCACATCCTCCATCAAATGCCAACCATCATTTTTCCATGAATAACAGTCGTAGGAGAAATCTGGAATATAAAACGAATAAATTCCCTTCAAATTTGGAGCCTCCGGTATTAAATGATCAAACATTATCCGTTTGTATTTTGCTTCGTAAGTCATATTCATCATAGCACTTTCTGAATATTCAAAATACACCCGATTGAGTTTCTCTTTTTGGTTTTTAAAAATAGGTGCGCCCAACTTAATTGTCTTTCCGGAAAAGGTTAATACATCAATAATTCGAATGTTACTACTAGGTGTATTACCATCCCATCCCATTAAGGTATAATATGTTTTAGAGCCTATTTTTTTTACAATCACATCAATGTACAAGGCTCCGTACCATTTAGTTGGTTCAATTGGACCTAATACGCGTTGATTGAGTGGATCTTCGTTATCCTTCAATTCATAAACTACATTTGCTTTACCTGGATCTTTTCGAACTATGAACCCAAAATATTGATAAGTACCATCGAAAGAATTATTGATAACCCATGTGAAAATCCGTACTTTGTCATCCGAACTACTAACTTCCTTAATTCCTTTTTGCATTTTAAGTGAATCAAAGGAATAGGAAAAAGACTCCTTATTCTGTAAAACAGATTTAAGTTTACTCTTAAAATTATCGTTAACATTGATTTTATCATCAAAAAATTCTTGCTTTTTAATTGTCTGATAAAGTTGAATTAATGCCGATTCTGATTGGGATACACTTTCTTGGCTATATCCTATCTGGAAAAGAAAAAAAACAAGAACTTGAATAAATAAAAATCTCATAATCAATAGAACGTCACGTGAAACATAAAGTTACTTTTAAAATTCAAAATAATTGATTTAAAAACGTTAAATGTAGGGTTTTTGGGATGTAAATTTCTTTTAAAAGTTGTTTGAATTTCGTACATTTGCAAGAATTTATATCTTAAATAGATTCAAATGTCTTTACAAAATTTAAACCAAGTTGTAGAAGGGCTTACATACGATGACGTACTTCTTGCACCGGCATATTCAGAAGTTTTACCTAGAGAGGTTGAGTTGAAAAGTAAATTTTCGCGGAACATTAGCGTGAATACTCCAATTATTTCAGCAGCAATGGATACCGTTACTGAATCAAAACTGGCTATAGCTATTGCTCAACAAGGAGGAATCGGTGTTATCCATAAAAACATGAGTATCGCTATGCAGGCCATGCATGTGCGGAAAGTAAAACGTTCCGAAAGCGGAATGATCATTGATCCTATCACCTTACTAGAAAATGCCATTGTGAAAGACGCTTTAGCGGTAATGTCAGAGCATGGAATTGGTGGTATTCCGGTTATTGATGAACATCGTATATTAAAAGGGATTTTAACAAATCGTGATCTTCGATTTGAAAAAAACATGGATCGACCGGTTAAAGAAATAATGACTTCTGAGAATATAATTACTACGGTTGACGGGACAAACCTACAAACCGCGGAAGGAATACTCCAAGAAAATAAAATTGAGAAATTACCAGTAGTTGACCAAGAAAATCGATTGATTGGATTAATTACCTATCGCGATATTATAAAAGTAAAAGAACATCCTTATTCATGCAAAGATCAATTAGGAAGATTGCGCGTTGCTGCTGCGGTAGGAGTTACTTTTGATACCATGGAAAGAGTTACAGCTCTTGTTGAAGCGGGAGTAGATGCCATTGTAATTGACACCGCACATGGTCATTCCAAAGGAGTTGTTGTGCAATTAAAAGAAGTCAAAAAAGCATTTCCAAATTTGGATGTTGTTGTTGGTAATATTGCAACTGCCGAAGCAGCTAAGTATTTGGTTGACGCAGGTGCTGATGCCGTTAAAGTAGGAATTGGACCAGGTAGTATTTGCACCACACGTGTAATAGCAGGAGTAGGTGTTCCACAATTGACAGCGGTAAATGATGTGGCCAATGCCATTGCTGGAAGCGGTGTACCCGTTATTGCAGATGGAGGAATTCGATACACCGGAGATATTGTTAAGGCTATTGCAGCTGGAGCAGATACAGTAATGCTTGGGTCTATGTTTGCCGGAGTTGAGGAATCGCCGGGTGAGACCATTATTTATGAAGGTCGAAAATTCAAATCATATCGTGGTATGGGTTCCCTTGAGGCTATGCAACATGGTTCAAAAGATCGTTATTTTCAAGATGCCGAAGATGATATTAAAAAATTGGTGCCTGAAGGGATTTCAGGTCGCGTGCCTTTTAAAGGGAATTTAATTGAAGTAATGTTTCAAATAATTGGTGGACTAAGAGCAGGAATGGGCTATTGCGGAGCTGCAAATATCGCTAAACTAAAAGGTTCAAAATTTGTTAGAATAACTTCTGCTGGTGTTAAAGAATCGCACCCGCATGATGTAACCATTACGCGAGAGGCACCAAATTACAGTTTAAAATAAATTTTAAAAAATTGAGTTAATTCAATAGAAAAATGAAAAAAATGAAAAAACAGATCCTATCTTTCAGTTTTATACTACTTGCACTAAGTGGATTCGGTCAAACTCCAAATTCCAACGATCCTATCGTGATGGAAATTGATGGAAAAGGTGTCACCAAAAGTGAATTTTTACAGATTTATTTGAAAAATAATAACAATCCACAATTTCATAAAGATTCAATCGACAAATATTTGGTGCTTTTCAAAAAATTCAAATTAAAGGTTGCAGAAGCTGAGGCTCTAGGGTATGATACTATTCCTAAATTAAAGAAAGAGTTAGACGGGTACAAAAAGCAATTAGCGAATCCATATATGATTGATTCAGCCCAGAATGAATCATTGGTAAAAGAGGCTTACGATCGCACGGCGAATGAGGTTCGGGCTTCCCATATCCTTATTCGAGTAGAACAAAATGCAAAACCACAAGATACGTTGATTGCATGGAATAAAATTTCTGAAATTAAACGTAGATTAGAAAAAGGAGAAGATTTTAGTTCTGTTGCTAAATCAAAAAATGGATCTGAAGACCCTTCTGCCGTAAACAACGGAGGAGATTTGGGTTATTTCACTGCTTTTCAAATGATTTATCCTTTTGAAGATAGAGCATATAAAACTCCAATTGGCCAATTATCTGAAATTTTTAGAACACGTTATGGTTATCATATTTTAAAAACAACAGGAACACGTCCGGCGCGTGGATCCATTAAAGTAGCTCATTTATTAGTTTCTGCAGGCAAAAGTGCAACCCAAGAGGAGAAAAATAATGCGCAAAAAAAGGCAGGAGAATTATATGCAAAATTAAAAGCAGGAGAAAAATGGGAGGAATTGGTGAAGTTATATTCTGACGACCCAAGTTCAAACCAAAAAGGTGGCGAACTACCAATGTTTGGTTCAGGTACTAATCAGCGAATGGTCCCCGTTTTTGAGGAAGCTGCTTTTGCATTAAAAAATGATGGAGACATCAGTGAACCAATTCAAACAGATTTTGGATTTCACATAATAAAGCGAATAGAATGGAAACCAGTACGCCCATTTAATGAAATGAAAAAAGAAATTCAATCTAAAGTAAATAAGGATGAGCGTGCAAAAAAAACACAAGATTCATTTGTAGAAAAAATGAAAAAACAATACAATTTCAAACTTCCTAAATGGAATGGTCTTGAGTGGTTTAC
>CAZTFG010000062.1:0-6802 GCA_964612725.1 uncultured Lishizhenia sp.
AAGAAAATGCACTATTAAAATCATCTATCAATATTGAAGTTGAAATTTACCAATTATATGCTGAAATATCAGAAAAAATAGGTGATTTCACATCCGCCTTATGGTCGATTAAAAAGTCGAAAACGCTAGAGAAAATTATTCTTACTGATAAACATACAAAGGAATTTGAAACGATTCACTTGAGGTATGAAATCACTCAGCTTGAAAAACTGGTTGCCGAACGCACCTCTGAATTGGAAAAAACGTTTCGCGAACTTCAATCCAAAGAAAACAACAATCGATTAATCATTGAAAATGCAATTGATGCCGTAGTAATTTTTGATGAATCAGGTAAAATAATTCAACACAATAAAATAACAAATGATTTCTTTTCTAAACCGGGAGAATTAACTAATTACAATATATCCGATTTACTGGTATTTGAAGATGGTTCCAACTTAAGTGAAATTTTAAAGAAGTTATTTACTGAACAAACTGAAGAATTTGAATCGTTCAAATTTGAAATGCGCGACTTACAAAAAATAGATTTTTTTAGAGTTGCTTTTATTCGAACAAAAAATGAATATGGATTTCAAGGAATTGCGTTTATTGGAAATATAAGTTATTGGAAAAAAGCAGAGAAAAAACGGTTGAATGACCTTGAAATTGAAACGCGGATCAATCATTTCTCTCAATTCATTTTATCCAAAAACGACTACCGAGAGATGTTGTTTGAATTAGTACGAATGTGCATTGAGGAACTTAAATTTTATAACACATCCATTTATTTGAAAGAGAATAAAAGTGAGGAGTTAATTCAAATCGTTAGTCAACAATCAGATACTTATTCTAAACTTGATTTACTAAGTAACTTAAAAAATACAAATTACTTTTTAACTTCAAATTCTGCAGAATTCATCTCATCAAAAGAAATAAAATCTCAACTATCCATTCCTCTTAAAATTGCAGATGAACTAGTTGGAGTAATAAACTGTGGACATTATGAAGAAGATTTTTTTAATAAAAGCCATATTCGTTTTTTAATGACCATCGCTCCCCTTTTGGCAAATAGAGTTGATAAACTGAAAGAACAAATTCAAAAGGAATTACTGCAAAAAGAGTTGTTTGAAATAAATCAAAAACTTGAAAAAGAGGTTAATATTCAAACCAAAAAAATCACTGAATTAACCCACAAATATTTAGAACACGAAAAACTATCATTACTTGCTGAATTAGCTTCTTCCATTTCACATGAATTAAATACTCCTTTTGGTATTATAAAAAATGGTGCGATTGAAGTAAATAATTCAATAATCAATCTTGTACAAAGTATAGAAAATGGAACTTACTCCATCGAAACTTTGAATTTTGTAATTGATGTAGCACAAAAGAAATCTGCTATTCCATTTGCTTCCGGAAGACAAAAAAGAAGAGATTTAGTTGATTTTTCCGATTTGTTATTTTCTAAGAATATTGAATCAGTAAATCTTCAGGAGGTAGCTCAAGCTTTTGTGGATGCCAAATTCAACCTGAATGATGTTTCCGAAATTGATTACATTCTAAAAAAGGATAATAATCTAGAAATTTTACACCTTATTTATTTTGTCCAAAAAACACTTTCGTTATCGAAAACGATTATTGAAACAAGCAATAGCGCTTCATTAATTGTAAAAGAATTAACCAATATAGCAAAAGGTTCAAAAACGCAAGAAATCAGTGAAGTAAACTTAAAAGATACTATTCAATCTGTTCTTTCAGTTTATAAGTATCATTTTGACACGATTACAATTAATATCGAACTTGCAGATAATCTCGATTTATTAGGAAATGAAATCAATCTTTTCCAATTATGGAAAAATGCTTTTTTACTAGCTTCTTATTGTTTTGATTCGAGCGAATCTGAAAAGTACATTCATATAAGCAATAGTCAAAATGAATCTTCAATGATAGTAGAATTTAGTTTTAATGGTGAACAAATAAATCAAGAATTAATTTCAAATTTACTAGACGTCACACCAATTATTGATAATTCCAATAAAAATATACTAGGAAAATTAAGTTTGATAAAGAAAATCATAACTGAGCACAAAGGTAAATTCCATATTGAATCAACGGAAGATCACACCACATTAATTATTGAATTGCCTAGATTATTAAGAAGATAACCTCTCTTTAATCAGAATTCTCATTGAACCCTACTGTATACAGATTAGCGTATCATAACTTGGAGAAAATCCTGCCCAAATACCCAATGCTCCACCACTAATATTAGAAGGTACATTCACCGGAGTAGCAAAAGGATTACCCGAAGAGTATATTTGATTATACTTTTTCTCAAAAAACTGAAATTCTGACTTTCCTAATTTTGATAATTTCATTACAATGGTATCTCCCAAATGGTAATATCCTTTATATTGATCTGGTATATTTGGATCGTTGAAACTCATTGGATTTTCGTATGCAAATTCAAATGTTAAACCATTGAAGAAACGATCGTTAAAAAAGGGACCAAACGGTTTCGTAAATCCAAAATCAGAGATTCGTTTCACTTCCCATTTATATGAATCTCCAGCTTGCGGAGCATCTGTCAATTTCATCCAAGCAAAACCATGCTCTGGAAAACCCGGTTCTGGTTTCCAATAGGATTCATCCAACGATGTGGGTGCAAGGATGGTTGTTTGAGATGTATATTCTTTTCCTTCGTGAACAACTTTCAATGAATATGTTTTACCTACCTCCCCGATTATTTGATCAGAAATATACGCACATAAATGCAAATTAACGAGCTGGTTAACAGGAATACCGAAAAATGCTGCCGCAATTTCCTCTGTTCCGGGAGGTAAATTATCCGAACATATTTCTAGTAAAGTATCTGTTATTGCCCCATCCGATACAATAACCGTTGCTCCGGAAATAAATCCATTGATATAGGCATCAAGATTTGTAGGAGAATAAATATCATTGGTTGAGGACAATAATACAATGGCAGGCGAACCTGTTTCAATATTACCATCTACCACTAATTGTTTTTTATATCCTGGAATATCGATTTTCACTTCTTTGGTACAAGAAAATAAAATGAGAAAGGATATCAAAAAAATACTAAATGTGCTTATCTGTTTCATACTCCTCACAATTAAAATTCAAAATTCCATGTTACGCTAGGAATAACTGGAAAAAGTGTAACTTGTTTGACTGTCAATTTAAAATCACCGGATAAGAAATCCCCATCATTATCCACAAACAAAAAGAATGGATTAGCTCTGTTATAAACATTGTACACGGAGAAAGCCCAATTATGTCTGAATCGTTTTTTCACTTCTATTTTTGCTCCAGTCACAGCATCGGTTTTCGTTTTTGTTGGTTTATCATACCAAGTAGCCGAAACATCTAAGCGATGATAAGGTGCCATTCGAGTTGAATTTCTTGCACCATAATTAAATAGTAAATTTTGCTCTTGTACATACCATGAGGTTGGCAGAGTTAGTGTATTACCGGTTGCATAAATAAAAGCTGCACCAAAAGTCCATCTTTCATTTAGTTTGTAGGTAGCTACTACACTCAAATCATGCCTTCTATCGTATTTTGCTGGATACGGATTTCCTTCATTAAGATCAGCGAATTTTCGCTCAGTTTTAGACCAGGTGTACCCAACCCAACCCGTTAACTTTCCGAATGATCGTTTAATAAAAAGCTCCACGCCATAAGACCAGCCTTTTCCAAAAACCAATAAATTATCCGTGTTATCATTTACATTATCTCCTGGTAAAGCACCTTCCTTATATTCAATCAGGTTATTCATTCCTTTGTAATATGCCTCGATTGAAGTTTCCCATTTGTCGTCATCAAAGTTTTTAAAATAACCCAATGAAGTTTGCCAACCGCTTTGTGGTTTTGCTTTATCTGTTGTAGGGTACCAAATATCTGTTGGTAAAGAAACAGCACTTAAAGAAGTTAGATGTACGTATTGGTAATTAAAGGAATAACCACCTTTGATTGAACTTTTATCTGGCAGCATCCAACGAAATGAAAATCGAGGTTCGAAACCGCCATAAAATTTAATTAAATCTCCTTTTCCATATTGAATGGAGGTATCTGGTGTACCAATATCTCCTTTTATGTAACGAGTAAAAGGGCCAACCTGTTGATACATACTATAGCGCAAGCCTACATTAAATTTCCAAGCATCATTTAAGTCAAATTCATCAGTAATATAAACAGCAGATTCGTGGGAATACAATTTTTGAGCTAATCCTGTATCAAAAACAATACTATCTGTCTCCGCGGAAACACTCGTTGGTGTGAAGGTATGAAAAATATAATCTGCTCCCCATTTCAATTTGTGTTTGGTATTTGGATAATAAGAAAAGTCTACTTTGGCACCAATATCTCTTACACCCGAGTTTAGTGAAAATCTAAATTGGTCTTGATTTGATCCAAATTGAAACATATAATCTGTGAATGTACCTGTAACATTCATAAACAATTTTGGATTAAACAAGTGATTCCAACGGAAAGCTGCAATACCATTACCCCAAGGCATTTTCACGTTAAAATTGGCATCTTTATCCCCAAAAGAAAATACGTCTTTTCCGTAATAACCACTCAAGAAAACTCTATCTTTCTTCGTTATTTTATAATTCAATTTTAGATTAAAATCATAAAAGAAATAACTTGTTCCCGCAAAAGGAGATGTATCCGGAATAGCTGCCTTCATAATTACATCTATATAGGTTCTTCTTCCTGAAATAATAAAGGATCCCTTATCTTTTTTCAATGGACCTTCAACGGTAATTCGAGAAGAAATTGCTCCAATTCCTCCTTTCACCTTGAATTCTTTATTGTTTCCCTCATTCATATTCACCTCCAAAACAGATGACATTCTACCGCCGTAATTGGCAGGCATTCCTCCTTTGATTAAATTAACCCCTTTCACTGCATCCGCATTAAAAACGGAGAAAAAGCCAAACAAATGAGCTGCATTGTAAACAACGGCTTCATCTACTAATACTAAATTTTGATCTGGTCCACCACCACGAACATAAAACCCTTGACCACCTTCAGAAACCGATGATACACCGGGAAGTAATTGTATCGTTTTGATAACATCAACCTCTCCCATAAATGCTGGCAATGTTTTAATTTGCTCCATTTCCAACTCAACTTGACCAAGCTTAGCTGAATTTACGTTTTCACCTTTTTTAGCGTTTATTTCTACTTCTTTCAAATCACTAATTGAAGAACCTAATTCTACATTCAATGTAATATCTTTAGAAAGATCTATTTCTTTAGTTATTGTAAGGAAAGAGGCATAACGGTATTCAATTACATACTTACCTACAGGCAGTGTAATTGAGTAAAACCCATATGTATTAGTTATTGCTCCTTGCTTGGTAGCGGGAATAAATAATTTCGCACCAATTAATGCTTCACCACTAGATGCATCTGTGATATACCCACTGATAGAAGCTTTTTGTGATAATGAATGAAAATGAAAACTGAATGATAGAACTAAAATGAGGAGATATCGCATAATTTTTTAAATAGAGAAACCAAAGATAACAACAACACAAGCATGTTTATGTTTTTCAACGTTAAATAAAAATAAAAAAAGCAACCTATTAAGATTGCTTTACTATTATTTAAATATCATCATCCTCATCATCTTCAAAATCTTCTTTTTCCAATTCGCGACGTAATTTCAATAAATTTAAATCATCGTCATCATCCTCATCGTCAAAATCATTAAACTTTGGTTTAGACTTAAACGATGCAGGTTTCACTTTTTTTGGACCTCCATCCGAATCCCAATCCGATTTACCCTTTTTATCTTTTTCCTTTGATTTTTTTCTTAACTCTGTATTAAGAGGGAATTCTACCGCACCTTCTGCAGCGGGTGCAATTGAAGGTTTTGGCGCTGAGTCATCCCTTCTGGGTGCTGAATTGAATGGACGATTTGATTGGTCTCTTGGTGCTCGGTTATCTGGTCTAGGGTCCGCTTCTTTGACAGCACAAGGTCTACCGTTAAACGTTTTACCATCTAGCCCATTGATTGCGGCTGTTCCATCCTCACGGTTAGCCATCTCTACAAAAGCAAATCCTCTTGATTTACCAGTCTCGCGATCTAAAGCTACAGTAGCTTTATTTACTTTTCCAAATCGCTCGAATTCTTGTCTGAGCTGATCGCTTGATACGCCAAAGTCTAGTTTAGCAACGAAAATGTTCATCATGAATTACTAATACTCTTAAAATGAAATTGATATGATTTATTAGCGAATATACTACAAAAAAATATATTCCAAAAGTTAATTGAACTTTGTGAAAAAAGTTTATTAAAAAAAAGATGCTTTTTCAATCAGAAATGGATAAATTAAGCAATAACGCCAAGCACTTCAGCCATTTTCGCACCAATTTGAGCTGGAGAATCCACCACATGAATTCCACATGCTCTCATGATTCGTTTTTTTGCTTCAGCAGTATCATCTTCCCCACCAACAATTGCACCTGCATGACCCATTGTTCTTCCTTTTGGAGCTGTTTCACCAGCAATAAATCCAACAACTGGTTTGGTTCCATTTTCATTAACCCATTGCGCTGCGATAGCTTCAAGGTTACCACCAATTTCACCTATCATTACAATACCCTCAGTTTCAGGATCATTCATTAGTAACTCAACTGCTTCTTTGGTTGTAGTACCAATGATTGGATCACCTCCAATTCCAATCGCAGTGGTTATTCCAAGACCTGCTTTAGCAACTTGATCAGCTGCTTCATATGTTAATGTACCCGATTTGGATACAATTCCAATTTTTCCTTTTTTGAA
>CAZTFG010000062.1:6812-7939 GCA_964612725.1 uncultured Lishizhenia sp.
CTTTTGCTTCACCAGCCGTTATAATTCCCGGACAATTTGGTCCAATTAATCTACAATCATACGATTTAATGTATTCTCTAGCAGCGATCATATCTTTTACAGGAATACCTTCTGTGATGCATACAATAACTTTGATACCAGCATTAGCCGCTTCCATGATAGCATCTGCAGCAAAAGCAGGTGGCACAAAAATAATAGAAACATCAGCCCCAGTTTTTTCAACTGCCTCAGAAACAGTATTAAAAACAGGTCTGTCTAAATGAAGTGAACCTCCTTTACCTGGAGTCACACCTCCAACTACATTGGTTCCGTATTCAATCATTTGACCTGCATGAAACGTTCCTTCACTTCCTGTGTACCCTTGTACAATTACCTTAGAATCTTTGTTAACTAAAATCGACATTTTTATAAATTAATTAATTGTGTTCAAAAATAATGAATCCGTTACTATTCGAAAACTATTTTACCGACTATTTTTTTATTCATTACCAAATTTCTCAATCACTTGCTGTGTTACACCAGTATTTGAGAATCCTCCATCATGAAAAAGATTCTGCATCGTAACATATTTTGTCAAGTCAGAAAACAAGGAAACACAA
This sequence comes from uncultured Lishizhenia sp., assembly GCA_964612725.1. Lineage (GTDB taxonomy): Bacteria > Bacteroidota > Bacteroidia > Flavobacteriales_D > Crocinitomicaceae > UBA952. The sequence continues at coordinate 7,412 of CAZTFG010000062.1, forward strand.
TAATCTGCACAAGCAACTGCTGGAGCATTTCCAAGAGGAGACATTTGTTCAGAGAAATTAATAAACTCTGTAAATCCTTTAATTCCTTGACCTGCTGTTGTAACAGTTGGAGATTGAGAAATCGTATTAACCCTTACTTTATTCTTAATTCCGTAATGATATCCAAAAGATCGTGTAATCGATTCTAATAAAGATTTAGCATCAGCCATATCATTATAATCCGGGAAGATACGTTGCGCAGCTATATAAGTCAAAGCTACAACAGAACCCCATTCATTCAACGCATCGTGTTTATATAATGTGGCAAGTGTTTTGTGCAATGAAATGGCAGAAACATCCATGGTTTGATTGTAAAACTGATAATTACTTTCCGTATAGTGTTTTCCTTTACGAACATTCGGTGACATTCCAATTGAATGCAAAACAAAATCAATTTTTCCACCCAAAATCTCCATTGATTGAACTATCAAGTTTTCAAGATCTTCTATACTCGTAGCATCAGCCGGTATAATTTGGCTATTTGTTTTT
>CAZTFG010000062.1:7949-13625 GCA_964612725.1 uncultured Lishizhenia sp.
GCCAAGCCATTAATTTCACCCATACGCATTGCGATAGGAGCATTGGTTAGTACAAAAACAGCACCTTCTTCATGGGCTCTTTCAGCTACCTTCCACGCTATTGATTGATCGTTTAATGCACCAAAAATTATTCCGCGCTTTCCTTTTAATAAATTGTTCGCCATGTCTATTATTTTAAACAAAAGTAGTTATTTCAAGTGAATAGATATTGCATTTGGCATGAAGTAATTAACAATGGAATGGTTACTCCAAAATCAAGAAGTAAATCCAATCAATTTTTATACTTTTGCAAAAATCAATTTTCATGTTGAAAATAGGCGTATTCGGTGCAGGTCATTTAGGCAAAATTCATATCCAATTATTACTGGAACTTACAACCCAATTTGAAATTATTGGATTTTACGACCCCGATGAATTAAATTCACAAGAAGCAATTAAAAAATTCGGGTTGAAACGGTTTGATTCAGCAATTGATTTAATTAAGTGTGTGGATTGCATTGACGTAGTTACCCCTACCCTACATCATTTTGAAATCGCATCTACCGGAATTAAATTAGGAAAACATGTTTTTATAGAAAAACCAATAACCGAAACGGTTCAAGAAGGCGAATCTCTATTAAAACTGGCCTGTGAAGGTGGAACAAAAATACAAGTAGGACACGTTGAACGATTCAATCCTGCCTTTATTGCTGCTTCAAGCTATTTAAAAAACCCGATGTTCATTGAAACCCATCGCTTAGCTCAATTTAATCCGAGAGGGACAGATGTACCTGTCGTATTGGATCTTATGATTCATGATATAGATATTATCCTAAGTGTAGTGCGTTCTCGGGTGAGAAAAGTTTCCGCATCAGGAGTAGCTGTGGTGAGTGATTCCCACGACATTGCTAACGCTAGAATTGAATTTGAAAATGGGTGTGTTGCTAATTTAACAGCCTCCCGAATTTCCATGAAAAACATGCGAAAATCACGTTTTTTTCAACGTGACGCCTATGTTAGTGTTGATTTCCTTCAAAAGGAATTGGAAGTTGTTGAAATGGAAGATATTCAAGATCAGCCAGATGATTTTGATATCATTTTTGATCCAGGAAATGGTAAAACCAAAAAGAAAATACTGTTTAATAAACCCGACTTGTTGCCTACTAATGCCATTAAGGAAGAATTAATTTCATTTCACCAGGCAATTTCAACTGACACAGTGCCCGTTGTTTCAGGTGAAGATGGTGTAAAAGCATTAGAAATTGCCCATCTTATTTTGGATCGATTGAAAAAGACAGATTGAAAAACACAATTTTATACAAGAATTAACGTTAAAAATAAGTCATGCGCATAATTTTAGGAATTAGTCTCTTTCTTTTTTGTTTTACAAGTTGTGTTAAAAACAATCCTGATCCGGCGTGGCTGGAAGTTAACCAATGGACACTACAATCGAATACAGGATTATCAGGAGCTGAAGGAGAATTAACGCATAACTTTTCAGATGCTTGGGTATATATAGACGACCAAGTTATTGGTGTTTTTGAAGTTCCATTCAAAATTCCGATTTTAAAATCAGGAGCATGCAATATTAAAATTTTTCCAACGGTTCGAAATAATGGGATTGCAGCAACCAAAAAAATATATCCTTTTATGGAAGTATTTGAGGTTAATGCTACCTTGGTTGAAAATCAAACTTTGACATTGAATCCTACTACCAAATACAATTCATATAGTCAATTTTGGATAGAAGATTTCGAAGATCCTTTGAATTTAAAAATCAATGTTGATCAAAATACCTCTGCCATTAAATCCACCCCCACTACGAATACAAATCTTCAGTCATTTAACGGGAATTTTTATGGCATTTTAAATCTAACTACAACCGATTCATCATGGATAGCATCCACACAAGACCAGTTGTATATAGCCAAAGGAAAAGAAGCGTATTTGGAAATAGATTACCATAACACCAATTCTGTAACCACTGGATTAATTTATGTCAAACCAGACAATTCAACCGTAAATAATATTCATATTAAATTACAAGCTCAAAACGAATCAACGGTGAAATGGAAAAAAATATACATTGACATTAAAGAGTTAATCGGATATGCTCCAAACGGATCGAATTTTTTACAATCTTTTATTGCTACGCTGGATGAAGGAAAAACAGCGAGTGAAATTCGAATTGATAATATTAAAGTAGTCTATTTTAATTAGCGGAATGAACACAAAGCTGTGGGGATGGGTGAGTATTTTTTCGGATTGGACTACCGCCTTTTTTTCATGGTTTCTATTTTATTTTTTCAGGAAAATCATTATTGAAGAAGTCGCGTTTAAAACAGATCAAGCGTTTATCCTTGGATTAATTATCATTCCTTTTTGTTGGTTGCTTTTATATTATTTGCAAGGAAGTTATCATGAAATAAAAAGAATGTACCGCTTGAAATCTATTGGATTAACAATAAGTGCATCCATTTTAGGCAATGCCTTTATCTTTTTCGCTTTGATTTTGGATGATGATGTGAAAGATTACACCTCCTATTACTTATCTGCTGTTTTGTTGATTGGCATTCACTTTACATTGACATTAGTGCCTCGATTAATCATTTCAAGTATTATCGTTCAGCAACTTTCTCAAAAAGGAAAAGGATTTAGAACCTTACTTGTTGGAGGGGGTGAAAAAGCAGTTGATTTATACCATGAATTAAACCAGTTACAGAAAAAAATAAATCATTTTGTGGGATTTGTAAACTTAAATGGAATTGACAAACAACTGGAATCTGAACTTACCTATTTGGGACATGCCGATCAAATCGAATGGACAATTAAAAACAACCACATTGAGGAGGTAATAATTGCTCTAGAAAGTACGGAACACGATAAACTGAAATCACTTATCGGGAAAATTGAAAATGGAAATACGCGCATTAAAATTTTACCTGACATGTACGACATTGTTTCTGGTAGCTTACGGATCAATAATATTTTTGGTGCTTTACTTATCGAAATCAATCCTGAAATCATGCCTTTTTGGCAACAAGCGGTGAAAAGATTGATGGATTTTAGTTTATCTTTTATTGCATTTTTCCTTTGTATCCCTTTGTATATCGTTTCTGCAATTCTCGTTAAATTATCCTCTCCAGGGAAAATATTTTATTTGCAAGAGCGCATTGGGTTGAATGGCAAACCCTTTAACATTATAAAGTTTCGTACCATGTATGAAAACGCTGAAAAAACAGGTCCACAATTATCTTCAGAAACGGACCCTCGCATAACACCCATTGGAAGATTCATGAGAAAAACACGCTTGGATGAATTTCCACAGTTTATCAATGTGATGAAAGGTGATATGTCCTTGGTTGGTCCAAGACCCGAAAGACAATTCTATATCGATCAAATTTCTCAAATTAACCCTCAATTTTTGCATCTCACGAAAGTTAGACCGGGAATTACTTCTTGGGGACAAGTGAAATTTGGTTACGCAGAAAATGTAGAACAAATGCTTCTTCGAATGAAATACGATCTTGTATACATCAAAAATAGAAGCCTAGCACTCGATATTAAAATCCTCTTTCATACGGTAATCATCGTTTTAAAAGCGAAAGGAAAATAATTAGAAGAGCAATCCTTCAACAAAAGCGCCAATTTGCTTTTCTCTACTTATAAAATGCAATTCAAGAATCCAATGTTGGTGAGTAGCTTGTAAACCATTCGCTCTTAATTGCGTCGTATTTTCTGGATGTATATAAAAAGAAACGTCTCCTTTTTCTAGTTTTTCATGAGGGTATTGGCCAATAATATGACCAGCAATTTCGCCACCAAATTCCCATCCATTTTGCGTAGCCTCCTCAACAACCATCCAGTATACATCAGCTGCGGTTACGGTGGATAAACACTGAATTTTATTCGTTAATTTATGCCAAGCTAATTCGATATCTTTTTTTAATTTTAATTTAGCTGGGTCAGCTCCCATTACGTATGTTTTACCAAAATCAGCTTCCCATTCTTCAAAAACAGGCCCCAAATCTAAAAACAAAATATCATCCTCTTGAATGATTAAATCCAGCGGATTTTCTTTATAAGGAAAAAGTGTATTCTTACCTGCTCGAACAATCCTTTTATGCCAAAACAGTTCAATTCCCAATTTCAATTTAGCTAATTCTACTATTTCGCTAGATACTTGCGATTCACTTTTTCCGGCACGTATTAATTGATGGCCTTCAATTTCTTGAAACAATAATTTTGCCTTTTCCTCGGCTTCCTGCAATTTACTCCACGTAGTTGACTGTTTCATCAATTGACTTGAAAAGTAATGGATACCTGCTGTTTTTCGGCATACCCTTGAATGGCAATTTCTAGTGATTCAGTAACAAATCCTTTGGCAGCTTTTGTATTTACATACATCTTTACTAGCATCGATTTTCCAGGATCAATTGTCTTCGAAGAAATTTCATACGTTACGTTGGACGAACTTTTAACTATTTCAGTAACATCGACTATTTTTTCGGAAGTGTTTTCAATTAAAAAATAAGCCCCCAATTGTTGTCCTGGTTTGATTTGTCCTGCATCAAAGGTCGATTTAGGTGCCACTAATGGAAATTGACCTTCAAACCTTGCAAAGCTCACTGCTTCAATATCTATCCTTCGTTCGATGGCCGCTTCATAGGAATAAATAGATTTAGGTGGATCCTTGGGATTGTCGCTAGTTGCTTGATTTGCCTTGTATTCCCCAAAAGGAGCAAATTCTAAAACGATAGCTCCTTTTACGTTAGCATTTTTTGATAAATAAGGAATCAAAACACCTTGTTGATATTGCATTAAATAATTCATAATAGAATTGATTCTTCGCTTGGTTAAATTCACATTATAACCGGTTGGAGCCAAGGGACTAGCGAATCCTTTTAATATAATCTTTACACGTCCTCCTTGTTGCAATTCTTCCAAAAGTAAACCTGATAAACTGTCTAAATCTTTTACACCTTGATCCACTTTTTCTAAGAAAAAATGTTCGATATTCTCCAATTGATTGGGTTGATTTTTAATCGTATTCTCTTGAATATACGTTGGAAGCATTTTTTTATAATCAGAATAAGCCTGTAAATAATTCAATGGTGTAATGGTATCCCAAGAATCTATTGTTGGCTCATCATTGTGAAAATATAACTGTACAGGAAATCGATTTTTCAACCTAGGTTTACTTACAATAATAGTCGTATCGATTATAGCAGGAAGCGGTGTTGTGTGAGCAGAAAATATATCCGAACAACAAGTTGGGTTCTTCACTGAATTCGTTCCAATTCGATTACTTGCAAAAAAAACCGTGTCAGCTTGCTGCAAGTAATATATATCGTTTGCTGGACCATTGATAGGCCAACCTAAATTAATTGGTTTTTGAAACTGACCATCGCGCCATTCGCTATAAAAAACATCATGTCCCCCAAATCCAAATTCCCATGAAGAGGAGAAATATAATCGATTGGTCGTGTTGTCCCACCAAGGAGTAATGTCGTTATCTAACGAATTCAAAGCTTGTAACGAAATCGCATCGGAAAACTGGTTCTCAGCGCTTATTTTTTCTGCATAAAATAAATCTAACCCTCCTTGAGTGGTTGTCCGATCAGACGAAAAAAACAGTACCTCCTTACCATTAATCTTACCTATTGAAGGCATGGTGGTATTAGCACCATATTGATT
>CAZTFG010000063.1:0-13345 GCA_964612725.1 uncultured Lishizhenia sp.
AACGCAAGGCATCCATGGCTCGTTCCAGCTTGGAATCTAATTCCCATGCATCCAGCGCATCAATTCTATCTTGCACTTCACCTTGACGAGCAATTAATTTATCCATTTTATCTGGATCGTTTAACACTTCCTCGTCCATAAAGGCGTTGTTGATTTCTTCATATTCCTTTAGCACATCAACGGTTTCTTGCGCGCCTTCCATCACAATTTCTTTCACTGTTTTGTTGGCATCCAATTCTGGCTCTTGTGGCAAATACCCAACCGTGTACCCAGGTGAAAAAACTACATCACCTTGATACGATTGGTCGAGTCCTGCAATAATTTTCATTACTGTAGATTTACCTGAACCATTCAATCCAATAATACCAATTTTGGCACCGTAGTAAAAGGATAAATAGATGTTTTTTATGATTTGTTTTCCTTGTGGCGTTTGTTTGGAAACACCTACCATTGAAAATATAATTTTTTTATCGTCTGACATTTTTCAAAATTTTATGCAAAATTAAGCAATTAATCGATTTGATTTTCATTCGGGACTGTTGGTATAATGCTTATCTTTGCTCCCAATAAATTGAAATATGGCATTAAAATGTGGAATTGTCGGCTTGCCGAATGTAGGAAAATCAACGTTGTTCAATTGCTTATCAAATGCAAAGGCGCAATCTGCTAACTTTCCTTTTTGTACAATCGAACCAAATATTGGAACAATCTCTGTTCCAGATCCTCGATTGGAAAAATTAGAAACATTGGTTAATCCGGAGCGTGTTGTTCCTACAACCATGGAAATTGTTGATATCGCAGGATTGGTGAAAGGAGCTTCCAAAGGAGAAGGGTTGGGTAATCAATTTTTAGCAAACATTCGTGAAACCGATGCGATTTTGCATGTTTTGCGTTGTTTTGATGATGGAAATATCGTTCACGTGGATGGACGGGTAGATCCGGTAAGCGATAAAGAAATTATCGATATTGAACTACAGCTAAAAGACTTAGAAACTATCGAGAAAAAAATTACCAGTTTGGCTCGTGTCATAAAATCGGGTGATAAAGATGCGGTGAAAGAGAATGAACTTTCCATAAAAATCAAAGAAGGGTTGGAAAAAGGAATTTCTGTTCGCGGGTTGGATTTCACTGAGGAGGAATTTGATATCATTCAAAAATTTCAATTAATTACTTCTAAACCTGTTATGTATGTATGTAATGTGGATGAATCTTCGGTGAAAACTGGAAATCACCACGTAGACGCTGTTCGAAAAGCCGTGGAACATGAAAAAGCGGAAGTATTGGTAATAGGCGCTAAAATTGAGGCAGATATCACAGAATTAGAAACATATGATGAACGCCAGTTATTTTTAGATGAACTCGGTTTGGAAGAACCGGGAGTAAATCGGCTAATTCGTTCAGCTTATTATTTATTGAATTTGCAAACCTATTTTACCGCAGGTGTGAAAGAAGTACGTGCTTGGACAATTAGAAAAGGAATGACCGCTCCGCAAGCCGCTGGTGTGATCCATTCTGATTTTGAAAAAGGATTTATACGTGCCGAAGTAATGAAATACAATGACTTCGTGACGTTAGGAACAGAAGCAGCAGTGAAAGAGGCCGGGAAATTTAAAGTAGAAGGAAAAGAATATGTTGTTGAAGATGGAGATTTAATGCATTTTAGATTCAACGTTTAACCGAACAAACAACTTCAAATGATTAAAGCAAACAACCCCCAATTAGAATCTTGGGTCGAAATTCCGGAAGGATCAGATTTTCCTATTCAGAATTTACCTTTTGGAATATTTAAAACCAATTATTCAGACGCTCGCGTTGGTGTGAGAATTGGCGACTATGTGTTAGACATGTCAGTGGTTCATAATCTTGGCTACTTGGGCGAACTACCTTTTTCACTTTCGGATTTTTCATCTTGTTTTTTGAATGAAATGATGAAAAAAGGGAAAATGGCAAGCCGAGAATTGCGTAATCGAATTTCTGAATTATTGCAATCTGATAATTTCGAAATGCAAGAAAAAGCAGATCAGGTATTAATTCCAATTGAAGATGTAATCATGCAAATGCCTGTTCAAATTGGGGATTACACCGATTTTTACTCAAGCAAGGAGCATGCTACCAATGTTGGAATGATGTTTCGGGATCCAGCCAACGCATTATTGCCAAATTGGTTGTGGATACCTGTAGGATATCATGGTAGAGCAAGTTCAGTAATTTTATCCGGACAAGATATTCATCGACCTAAAGGACAAATTAAACCAGATCCGAATGAAAATCCAATTTTCGCTCCATCTCGTCAAGTTGATTTTGAATTAGAAATGGCTTTTGTCACTTTCGATGGAAAACCATTGGGAGATTCAATTTCTACACAAGAAGCCGAGGATTATATTTTTGGTTTATGTCTATTCAACGATTGGTCAGCCCGAGATATTCAAGCCTGGGAATACGTACCACTCGGTCCATTTTTAGCAAAAAACTTTGCTTCGTCCATTTCACATTGGATCGTAACGTTGGATGCCTTAGAACCATTCTCCGTTGAAACAGTTGAACAAAATCCTGAAGTTCTTTCTTATTTAAAATTTGAGGGTAAAAAATCCTACGATATCCAGCTAGAAGTGGGTCTACAACCACAAGATTCAGAAGAAACAACGATTTGCACTTCAAATTTCAAATATATGTATTGGAATATGGCTCAGCAATTGGCGCACCATACTGTGAACGGTTGTAATGTACGTTGCGGTGATTTGATGGGTTCAGGGACTATTTCAGGTGCTACTCCAGACAGTTACGGTTCCATGTTAGAATTGGCATGGCGCGGAACGAAACCACTTACCTTAAAAAATGGTGAGGAAAGAAAATTCATCCTTGATAACGATACGGTTACTATGCGTGGACATTGCAAAGCAAATGGAGTGCGCATTGGATTTGGTGAAGTTACAGCTAAAATTTTACCTGCAAAATAATAAATCTTGTGTCAAAAGAATACCCTGAAATAGACCTCGTTCAAGAACGGAAAGAAATTCTGAATGCCTTCAAAGGACTCATGAGAGCGATGAAGGATAGAAGTCGTGAAGAAACCAGGCTAATTCGTAAGGCGTTTGATATGGCCTTAGAAGCACACAAAGACGTTAGACGAAAATCCGGTGAACCATACATTTACCATCCCATAGCTGTTGCTCGTATTTGTGCTGAAGAAATGGACTTGGACGCCACCGCAGTAGCGTGTGCTTTGTTACATGACACCGTTGAGGACACTTATATAACGTTGCAAGATATTGAGGATTCATTTGGCAAAAAGGTAAGAAGGGTAATTGATGGACTCACCAAAATACCGGAAGTATTTGATGAGAATGCATCTGTTCAGGCAGAGAATTTTCGGAAAATGATACTTACAATTTCAGATGACTTTCGGGTTGTTTTGGTAAAATTAGCCGATCGCTTGCATAATATGAGAACGCTTGGTAGTATGCGCCCGGATAAACAATTAAAAATTGCTTCGGAAACGAAATTTTTATATGCCCCACTCGCCCATCGCTTAGGTTTGTATGCCGTTAAAATGGAGTTGGAGGATTTATCTATGCTTTATTGCGAACCGGAAGCCTATTTAAAAATTGAATCCAGTTTAAAAAGTTCCAAAGATGTCCGAAATAGGTTCATTAGACGTTTTGTAGCTCCTATTCGAGAAACCTTGCTTCATGAAGGATATATATTTGACATAAAAGCACGCACGAAATCCATTTCTTCGATTTGGAAAAAAATGCAAGACCAAGACATTCCATTTGAGGAAGTCTATGATGTTTTTGCGATTCGCATTATTGTGGAAACGCCGGTTGAATTAGAAAAACCAGATTGTTGGCGGATTTATAGTTTAGTGACCGATTTTTATCAACCGAGTCCTGAACGATTACGCGACTGGATTTCCACACCAAGAGCCAATGGTTATGAATCCCTGCATACCACCGTGATGTCGCCGCAAGGCAAATGGGTTGAGGTTCAAATTCGGTCCAAACGGATGGATGAAATTGCAGAAAAAGGATTTGCTGCCCATTATCGATACAAAGAATCAAAAAGTGATGACAACAAATTCGATCGGTGGATTGCCGAAATTCGCGATCTTTTAGAAAGCGCAGATTCGAATGCCTTAGATTTTGTAAATGAATTCAAATCAAATTTATTCAACGATGAGATTTACATTTTCACACCAAAAGGCGAATTACGGGTATTGCCAGTAGGATCTACCGTTGTGGACTTTGCCTTTGATATTCACACAGATATTGGAAATAAGTGCATCGGTGCAAAAGTGAATAATCGCTTGGTTCCCTTAAGTTATCAGTTGCAAAATGGAGATCAATTGGAAATCATCACCTCTAATAAGCAAAAACCGTCCGAGGATTGGTTGCGTTTTGTGGTGTCTGCTCGTGCCAAACAAAAGATAAAATCTTCTTTAAACGAAGAAAGAAAAATAATTGCTCAAGATGGAAGGGAGATTTTAACTCGTAAATTCAAGCAACACAACCTAAAATTTAATTCAGACAATGTTACTTTTCTAACACACTACTTTGGATTGCATAGTGCCACTGAATTGTACTATCGCATCGCTAAGGGGAAAATCGATCTTTCCAAATTGCGTGACATTGATGAATCAAACGGAATACTGCAGAAAAAAGTACAGAAAACGAACCTCAAAAAAAACGAACAAGAAGATACTCCGGTTATCAACACCAAGGAAGACACCTTAATTATTGGAGATGATTTTAATGGTTTTGATTACAAAATGGCTCAATGCTGCAATCCCATACCCGGTGATAAAGTTTTTGGATTTATTTCTATTTCAGATGGAATAAAAGTGCATCGTTACAATTGCCCCAATGCAGAAAATATGATGTCAAAAATGGCCTATCGATGCATCAAAGCACAATGGAAATCTGAAAAACTAATTGCCCGAGAGGCAGCCATCAAGATAATGGGGATTGACCAAATAGGCTTAGTAAATAAATTGACAGAAATTATTTCCAAAGAGAACAACGTAAACATGAAAAGCATTGCTTTTGACACAGAGGACGGTATTTTTGAGGGAAAAATCAAAGTGATGGTTTACGATACAGAACACTTAGAATTGCTAATGCAAAAATTTGAACAAGTAGAAGGCGTTCAAAATGTCTCTCGATGGGATAATCAAGAAAATAAAGAGTAAAAATCAATTAAAACCCCATAGGCTCGGGATTCCACCTACATTTTCGTTTCGTTCGATAAATAATCCCAATCCTGTGGGGAAAATTAACGGTTTAAAATGGTGTCAACCATTTATTACCACAACACAATCTTTCGAACGGTCATCCTATTGTTTTTCGTATCGACGGGGTGCACAAAATAAAATCCATTGAAATGGATAATCCGAACCCATTTAAACAACTAGGGTCGGGATTAATCCCGACCCTAGTTGAAGAATCACATATTAAAAATGGTTTCAACCTTTTATCATTGCAACACAATCTTCCGAACGGTCACCGTATTGTTTTGCGCGTCAATTAGATGCACAAAATACAATCCATTTCCTGTCCAAGTGCTCAAATCCACATAAAACTGCGCTTGGTTGATAGCACTTTGGAATACCTGCTGCCCAGCATTATTTTCAATTTTAATGCTGTAACCGGCCATTGCAGCAAAGTTCCCATTGTCTATTGTGATATGATCACTCGCCGGGTTAGGATAAATCAAAATCGTAATCTCATTATTGGGTGCAGGCAAACTCAAGGTGGTATTGATAATAAGCGTGTCGGTTACGGTGGTTAGAAGGGTATCGTAAACTGTTACGTTTGTAGTTATTGTGTCAAAAACCGTTACGTTTGTTGTTATTGTATCATATACCGTAGCTGATTGTGAGTCAAACCATACAGTATCCGTGCAATTACCATCAGTCACCCAAATATAAGGCATTTGAGTTGGATCAACAGTCACAGAATTACCAGTAGCTCCTGTAGACCATGTTAACGTATTATTTACACTGTTTCCACCGATGTAAATCCCTGTATTATAAGCATATTCCAACATAAACATAGTTCCGCTCATATCATTTGATTTAAACCAAAATTCAATTGTTAAATTATTTACCGGAATGGATTGCGACCAGCGAATGTAATCATCAACACCATCAAACTTAACCGACTGACCAAATTTACCAGACGTTACTAATGGATTGCCAAAAACAGCACCTGTTCCTCCTTGTGCATTTATAACTTGATTGGTATTTATACCATCAAGATGAAATAATCCTATGGTATTGGCATCTGCAGTAAAAGGTTGGTTATTTGTATAACCCGAAGCAATTTCATTGGCAGTCCTGGCGATATTTGATACCCGTACTTCATCTAACTTTCCAACAAAATCAGGTACTGCAGCGCATGCAACACATGCTTGAGTTGCTCCAAATAATAAACTATTCCAAATATATGGATTTGCAGCAAATGATCCAGAATAAATCAATGAACCATCCAAAAATAGCTTTCCACTTTGATTTGATTTTGTTATTGCTACATAATGCCAAATAGTGGTGTCTTGAAAATTGATTGTGTTTGGTGTCAGATAGCCAACATTTAAATAATTTGCAATTGATTGAGTACTTGGAGCATTCAAGGTTACTGAATTTATAAGGTTACAATTACTTTGTCCCTTATTTGTGCCGATGAAACCAAAGGCTGCCAACGCTGATAAAAATAAACTTTTTTTCATTTAATAAAGTTTTAGATTCACTCGCCCCGCAGTGAGATTACACACAATAAAAAAGCGTGGGACAGTTGCAGTACTTGTCGTTGAGGTCCTCCAAAACCCGCGAAACAAAGCAAAGCAACGCCCACGCCTAAAGCATGAGCGTTTTACTTTAACTTCCCTGTTTCGCTTTTGAAAATTTGGAGGTTTCAACAGACAGGTCGTTTAGCAAACGCTATTTTTTCAATAAATTTTCCCCGTTGGGATAGAGCAAATGTAAAGAAAATTTCTCATTATGTAAAGTACTATATTTTCGATTTTTTTTTCTTATATTAGAGTTATGGATAAAAACTCAGCAATAAAGCTTTTCAATCAAAATGAAATTCGAACACATTGGGATGATCAAAATGAATGTTGGTATTTTTCTATTGTGGATGTGATTGAAGCACTAACTGGGACAGATCGACCCAGAAAGTATTGGAGCGACTTGAAAAGTAAACTTATTAAGGAGGGAAGTGAGTTGTCCGAAAAAATCGGACAACTGAAATTAATTTCCTCTGATGGAAAATTCTATAAAACGGATGTTGCAAATTCTGAACAGTTATTTCGCTTAATTCAAAGCATTTCATCACCAAAAGCAGAACCATTTAAATTATGGTTGGCACAAGTAGGTAGAGAACGTTTGGATGAAATTGAAGACCCTGAAATTGGTTTTGATCGTTTATTGGTAACCTATTTAAAAAAAGGATATACCAAAGAATGGATTAATCAACGTCTCAAGAGTATTGAGGTTAGAAAAGAACTTACAGATGAATGGCAAAATCGAGGAGTCAATCAAGGAAAGGAATTTGCAATATTAACAGATGAAATAACTAAAGCTTGGAGCGGTTTAACAACGAAAGAATACAAGAAGTTGAAGGAGCTAAAAAAAGAGAATCTTCGCGATCACATGTCTAATCTTGAGCTGGTATTAACCATGCTTTCAGAGGCAACAACATCAGAAATTTCAAAAGAAAAAAAACCTACAACGCTCAATGAAAACATAATAATTGCAAATCAAGGTGGCACAATAGCTGGAAATACTCGAAAAGAAATCGAAGAAAAAACGGGTAAAAGAGTCATAACAGAACGTAATTCTAAAAAGATCTCGGAATAACCTAGGTTAAATGATTTAAACTCATGGTCAACCTTTCAATCCTGCGCGATGAATTCGGTCATTTAAACTTTTTCCTATTCCATAAGAAGGAAATTCCTTCATATAGATAACCGCTAAATTCAATTTATCCAATTGATAAAAAGCATCATATAATTTCCGAGAAGCCTCCTCCAAATCGTTCTTTTCGCAGAGAATTAATTGATTTTCGGCTGGAATACCACTAATCATTTTCTCATTAAACAAGATGATTCCCGTTTGGTCAGTTAATTCTATTTGCGCAAAATCACCTACAATTTTCAACGTTGTTTTGGGCGCATAATGATGTTTAACCATTCCTGGTGCAACGATGATTTCACCCGCTTCATTTTGCACGTAAACGGTTGTTAAACAAACCCTTTCAATTTGTTCAACCGTGATTTGCCCCAATCGATACACAATTACTTTGTCTCCTTCAAACCCTACAATCGTTGATTCTATTCCTACAGTACATTCTCCACCATCTAAAATTAACGGAACTTGATCTCCGAATTGAATTTTCACATGCTCAGCGCGTGTTGGACTTATGGAACCATATTTATTGGCACTAGGTGCCGCAACCGGAAACGTTAATTTCTGAAGCAATTCGAGAGTAAGCGGATGATTAGGAACCCTCACTCCTACCCGGTCACTTCCTGCCGTTATCTGATAAGGAATTTTATCGTTTTTTGGTAATAGCAACGTTAAAGGACCTGGCCAAAATTGATTTGCTAATTTCCTAGCCATTGGAGGAAATTCGGACACAAACTCTTTCACCTGCTCAATCGTTCCGCAATGCACAATCAATGGATTGGTTTGAGGACGATTTTTAAGCGTAAAAATTTTTGCAACTGCTTGCGTTGACAAAGCATTTGCAGCCAACCCGTATACGGTTTCAGTAGGTATTGCAATACATTCACCTTGATTCAATAACTGTATTGCTCTATCAATTTCACTTGAATTTTCAATTGTCTCTTGAAAAGACTTAAGAACAAAACGAATAGATTGAAAGGTTCTCGATTCAATTTCAACAAATTCATTTTTTGTAAACCAACTCGCTTTTGTTATTCCTTCCTCTTGCTGACAAACGGTTTTTTTGCTACCCGAATAATCGAAATGAAACCAATGAGTTTCTTTTAAACACCATTTATTTTTAAAAAAATAAGTGTGGTAAGTAGAACAAATCTTGTGATTTATTTCCAGTCCACTGATACCACATTCCTCTTCAATTTCTCTTTGGGCGGCTACCTCGATGGATTCACCCGATTCGAGTTTTCCTTTGGGAATATCCCACATCCCATTTCGTTCAATGAACAAATACTCGTTTTCACACTGCACTATTCCTCCAGCGGCCTGAATAAATTTGCATGATTTTACTAAATTATTCCATAATTCTTCCTTGGAATCGCAAACAAGCGTAACTATTTTATCTTCAGGAGTTTCACGAATCAATCCTACCAATTCATTTTCAAATGAACAATTCGAATTTACATAAATCACATGCTCAGCATTCAATTCTTCCTGCTTATTCCTAAAATTAACTTCCCTGTTTTCAATAAAAACTTTGTACATTTGTTACTATGATATACCACAAAGATAAAGCTTTAAAAATTGCTGAATTCCTTTTACAAATCAAAGCTGTAAAATTACAACCAAAAACCCCGTTTACATGGGCTTCAGGATGGAAGTCGCCGATTTACTGTGACAATCGAATTACCTTATCTTTCCCAAATATTCGAACATTCATTCGGCAAGCCTATGCCCAATCGATATTGGACTATTTTGGAAAACCGGATGTGATTGCTGGAATTGCAACAGGAGGTGTTCCTCAAGGTGTACTGGTTGCTCAAGAATTAGGCATTCCATTTATTTATGTACGGAGTTCTGCTAAAGAACACGGAATGGGAAATATCATTGAAGGCTATTTTGAGAAAGGACAGCGCGTAGTGGTAATTGAAGATTTAATTTCTACCGGTGGAAGTAGCTTAAAAGCAATTCAATCTTTGCGAGAAGCAGGTTTAGACATTAAAGGGTTGGTAGCTATTTTTTCTTATGGTTTTGAAGTGGCAACCAAAAATTTTGCAGAGGCAGAATGTCCTGTTTTGACGCTTTCAGATTATGACACCTTGGTGGAATCAGCGTTAAAAACCAAGTATATTACGGAAGATGATATTGTTTCTTTGCACAAATGGAGAGAAAAGCCTGAAAGTTGGAATCCTTAATTTATTTGTATGCAACTAATTAGTAATGAAGTAGAAATACCTACCAATCCGGAAGAAGTACTTAATTTTATTTCAACTCCTTCTCATATTGAAAAATTACTTCCCTTAGACAAAATCTCTGATTTTAAATCGGACGAAACGATGTGTTCATTCAAAGTTCAGGGAGGTATTATCATTACCTTGGTTCAGAACGGAAGAGAGGGAAATGATAAATTATTTCTTAAATCGGGCGAAAAATCACCTTTTCCATTCACGTTAACCATACATGCTGAATCTACTCCAAATGGAACCAAAGGATTCATCGAATTTAATGGAGAAGTAAATGCTTTTCTAAAATTGATGGTAGAAAAACCGTTGAGTGCTTTGTTTAATTACATGTCAGACAAGCTGAAAGAGCAATTCTAATCCTTATTTAACCTCTTCAAAATCGGCGTCTTCTGCTTGTATTTTGCTATTTGAAAGTATACTCGTTTTGCCTTTGTTTTTCCGAACAAATTCTTTTTTCTTTTGAAATTCACGTTCACGAGCAATCAATTCTCTTTCCTTTTCCAAATTGCGCTTTGCGATCATCGTTCTACCAATTATACGAAGTATTACAAGTACTCCAATTAAAATAAGTATTGTTTTAATTACCCCCGTAAAACTCGCTGTTACAATCATTTCTATTTAGAAAGGTGCATATTACGTTCGGCATAAATCTTTGTAAAGAAAGGATCTTTCAAATTTTTAATGAAACGAATGGCTTCACCGGTTGATTTCATTTCGGGACCTAACTCTTTTTTTACGTCTGGGAATTTCTCATAGGAAAACACAGGTATTTTAATCGCATATCCTTCCTTGCGCGGATTAAAATTAAAATCTGTAACTTTTTTCTCACCCAACATCACCTTAGTTGCATAATTCACATACGGTTCATCATACGCCTTGGCAATAAATGGAACCGTTCTAGATGCACGTGGATTTGCCTCAATTACATAAACTTTATCATCCTTAATAGCAAACTGAATATTGATTAATCCAACTGTATGTAATTCTACTGCCAATTTTTTCGTAATATCTTCTATTTGAGTCATAACAAAATCACCCAAATTATACGGAGGAAGTAATGCATATGAATCCCCAGAATGAATTCCAGCTGGTTCTATATGTTGCATAATACCAATGATATAAACATTCTCGCCATCACAAATAGCATCTGCTTCTGCTTCAATTGCTCCAGATAGAAAATGATCCAGTAAAATTTGATTATTTCCCATTTCATTGATAATATCAACCACATGGTGCTCTAACTCCTCTTTATTAATAACGATTTTCATTTTTTGTCCACCCAACACATAGGAAGGACGCACTAATAAAGGAAATCCAAGTTCATCAGCAAGTTCCAATGCTTGTTCGGCACTTTCAACCACCCCATATTTAGGGAAAGGGATGTTATTTGCTTCCAATGTTTGAGAAAATCGACCTCTATCTTCTGCTAAGTCCAGAGATTCATAACTCGTTCCGAGTATTTTAACTCCGTATCGGTGTAATTTTTCTGCCAACTTTAAAGCGGTTTGACCACCCAATTGAACAATTACCCCCTCCGGTTTCTCATGCTGAATAATGTCGTAAATGTGTTCCCAAAAAACTGGTTCGAAATACAATTTATCAGCCGTATCAAAATCTGTAGATACCGTTTCAGGATTACAATTAATCATAATTGTTTCATAACCGCATTCTTTTGCAGCTAGTACTCCATGCACACAGGAATAATCAAATTCAATCCCTTGACCTATACGGTTAGGACCAGAACCAAGTACCACAATTTTCTTTTTGTCCGTTACCACACTTTCATTCTCATATTCAAAAGTAGAATAGTAATAAGGCGTTTGAGCTTCAAATTCGGCGGCACAGGTATCGACTAATTTATAAACCCTGTTAATTCCAAAATCTTTTCGTTTATTGTATACCTGAGATTCCAAGCAACGCACAAGATGAGCCACTTGACGGTCAGCATACCCTTTTTGTTTCGCTTCAAAAAGTAGATCTTGTGGTAGATTTTCTATATGATATTTTTCAATTTTACGTTCAAGTTTGATCAAATCTTCTATTTGCTTCAAAAACCATATATCAATTTTGGTTTTTTCAACAATCGTTTTAAACGGTATACCCAATTTAATCGCATCGTAAATATGAAACAATCGATTCCAACTAGCATGACCCAGGGAATGTAAAATTTCATCTTGATTGGTTAACTCTTTTCCATCCGCACCCAGTCCATTTCGATTAATCTCCAAGGATTGACAGGCCTTTTGAAGTGCCTCTTGAAAAGATCGACCAATTCCCATAACCTCTCCTACGGATTTCATTTGTAATCCTAATTCTCTATTGGTACCAGGGAATTTATTGAAATTCCACCTCGGTATTTTTACGATTACATAATCCAATGTTGGTTCAAAAAGTGCAGAAGTGGTTTTAGTTATTTGATTATTTAATTCATCTAAATGATACCCAATAGCTAACTTGGCAGCAATTTTTGCAATAGGATAACCCGTTGCTTTAGAGGCTAGTGCGGATGATCTCGACACACGCGGATTAATTTCAATGGCAATAATATCTTCATTTTCATCCGGAGAAACAGCAAATTGAACATTACATCCACCCGCAAAATTACCGATAGAGCGCATCATTTTGATGGCCATGTCCCGCATTCTTTGGAACGTAGTATCGGACAAAGTCATTGCCGGAGCTACAGTAATAGAGTCTCCCGTGTGAATACCCATAGGATCAAAATTCTCTATAGAACAAATAATAACTACATTATCGTTGGCATCTCTCAATAGTTCCAATTCAAATTCTTTCCACCCCAATAAGGCTTTATCAATCATTACCTCATGAATAGGAGATAATTGTAATCCACGCTCCAATAATCCATCAAATTCTTTTGGATCATGAACGATAGATGCACCAGCCCCACCTAAGGTATAAGAAGCACGAATACAAAGAGGGAAACCAAATTTTTGAGCTACTTCCTTACCTTCTAAAAAGGATTTAGCCGTAGTTTGAGGTGCCATCGGAATATCAATTTCATACATTAATTCCCGAAATGCTTCTCTATTTTCAGTAATTTCTATTGCCTTGATATCAACACCAACAATTTTAACCCCATACTCTTCCCAAATACCCATTTCATCACATTGGATGCAAAGGTTTAGCGCAGTTTGTCCACCCATAGTTGGTAAAACGGCATCTATCTTGTGATTTTTTAATATTT
>CAZTFG010000064.1:0-12755 GCA_964612725.1 uncultured Lishizhenia sp.
TAATCGTTTTGGTTCTTTTTTCCCCATTTGGATTAATAATTAGCGTTTTAATTCTATTAACTTCTCGTGGTGGAGTTTTTTACAGGCAAACACGAGTAGGAAAAAATGGAATACCTTTTAAAATTTTCAAATTTCGCTCCATGCGTATAAATGCCGATCTGACAGGGAAATTAACGGTTGGAATGCGAGATCCGAGAATAACTTCAATAGGCTATTTTATTCGTAAATTCAAATTAGATGAATTTCCTCAATTCATTAATGTATTAGTTGGAGAAATGAGCATTGTTGGTCCTCGTCCTGAAGTCCAAGAATATGTAGATTTGTATTCGCAAGAACAAAGAAAGGTATTGCAAGTAAAACCTGGAATCACTGATTATGCTTCCTTAGAGTATTTCAATGAAAATGAATTATTAGCAAAATCTACCAATCCACAAAAAACATATATCGAAGAAATCATGCCCGCTAAATTAAGATTAAACGAAAAATACTTGATGAATCCTTCGATCGGTCATGATTTATATATTATGTTTCGAACCTTTTTAAAAATATTGAAAATTAAATAAATTTGTACTTTTACCTAAAATTAAATATCATGAAATCTGTTTTATCCTTACTTTTTGTATCCTTTGTTTGCATTTCCTTTGCGCAAAGTAACCTTACTATTTTTAATAATGGTGATCAAGCATTTTATGTTATTCTAAATGGTATTAAACAAAATCAGTTTCCTCAAAAAAATGTTTGTGTTACCAATATAAGTGGTGGTGGATATGCATTAAAGGTTGTTTTTGCAAATGGTGCTAGTGCGGATATTGATAAAAAATTATACCTGAACGAGCCTTCAGACATTCGCATGGGAATAGAATTTAAAAAAGGGTTAGGAAAATTAAAAATCATCAGTTATGAACCAACACAAGGATTACAATCATCTGGGGTTGTTTTTCGTCCTACCGATAATGCTATTTATTCAGATGCGCCTGTAGTTCAAACTCAGTCAACTTCAACAACGAATCAATCAGGAAGTAATACAAATCAACCAATAATACAAAGTAACCAAACGGGAACAATAACAACCAATCAAAATGTGGTCCCAACGCAACAAAATCAAACTATTATTACTCAATCTTCCCCAAGTGGACAAACAACAAATACAACAAATTCAACTACAACAACTACTGTAACCACAACTGGAAATATTGCAACTCCAACAACCACAAATACAAATTTGAATGGCGGAGTAAATATCAACATGGGACTTAATGGAATGAACATGTCTGTAACAGATCCTGTTACTGGGCAAAACATGAACATGAATATCAATGTAAACGGGTTGAATGGGGCGAATACAAATTTGACAGGAACGTCATCTACCTCTACTTCTCAAACAACAACTACAACAGTTACTTCTTCAAGTCAAACTTCTTCAAATACAAATAGACCATCGGGTGGAAATGTAGTGGTGACATCAACTACTAGCACTTCTGGACAATCAAGTCCTACTACTAATGCTGTTATTCAATCTTCTTCAACAAATCAGGTAAATTCAACTTCAACTAATCAAAATGTGGTTGTATTCAATCGTGGATTAGCAAAAGTAAATTGCACTAAATCCATTGGTAATATTGATGTATATGTAAAAGAATTAAAAGCGCTATCATTTGAATCAGATCAAGTGGAAGCAATAGAAAAAGACCTTGCTACATCTTGTTTGACATCAGCTCAAGCTTATAAAATAGTTGAGATATTAACTTTTGAATCTAATAGATTAGATATTGCAAAATTTCTTTCTGACCGAATGATTAATCGTGATAAAGCAGGTGAATTATTACCTTTATTTACTTTTGATTCTAACAAAGTAGAATACAAAGATTACATTCGTTAATCAGCTAACTTTAATTTTGGAGGAAACGAGTTTAGCCTTCTCGACTAGTTCTTCAATTGTTTCGTTTCCGTAAGCTAAAGCAACACCCATTCTTCGATAAGGTCTTGTAGTCGGTTTTCCAAATAATTTAAAATCTGTTTGAGGAATTTCAGCTGCTTGTTCCATTCCTTCAATTATTGGCGTTTGATCTGAATGATTCGTAGCTAAAATAACCGAACTTGCTCCATTTTTCAGTAAGTCTATCGTTGGTATTGGTAGTCCAAAAATCGCACGGGCGTGAAGTTCGAATTCAGAAAAGTTTTGCGTACCTGCAAGTGTAACCATTCCAGTATCGTGTGGCCTTGGTGATAATTCTGAAAAATAAGCTCCTTCCTTGGTTATAAAAAATTCCACCCCCCATAAACCGTTTCCTCCGAGTGCTCTTGTTACTTTTTCAGCCATTAATTGCGCTTCCTCCAAATGAGCCTGATTTAATTTTTGCGGTTGCCAACTTTCTTGATAATCTCCTCTTTCCTGTCGATGTCCAATTGGAGGACAAAAAAGCGTTTTACCATTTTGTTGGGTAACGGTTAACAGCGTTATTTCAAAATCAAAATCTACAAAAGACTCAACTATCACTTCCTTCACATCTCCGCGTGAACCTTCCATTGCATATTCCCAAGCTTTTACAATGTCATCAGCAGTTTTAATTACGGATTGTCCTTTTCCAGAACTAGACATGAGTGGCTTCACAACGCAAGGAGTCCCACAAAACTCAACTCCCTCAATCAATTCATTTAAAGTGGTAGCGTATTGATATTTTGCCGTTCTTAAACCTAACTCTTTTGCTGCTAAATCACGTATTGCCTTTCTATTCATGGTGAAATTTGCAGCTTTGGCACTTGGAATTACTTGTATACCTTGAGCCTCGTAATCATAGAATCTTTCTGTTCTAATCGCTTCAATTTCTGGTACAATTAAATCAGGTTTGTGTTTATGTATAATCGCGTCTAAGGCTTCACCATCCAACATATTGATGACTTCAAATTCATGCGCTACTTGCATTGCTGGTGCATTTGGATAGTTATCAACCGCAATTACGTATTGTCCTAAACGTTGACATGCAATCACAAACTCTTTTCCTAATTCTCCAGATCCTAGTAATACTATTTTTTTTCTCATTTTGTAATTTTCTTTAAAATATGATAAAGGGATTTTATAAAAGTATAATACAAAGGTTCTTTCCCCCATTTAATAATGGCGTACTCTCTATTTTCACCACTTAAATTAGAAAAAAATTGGCTAATTCCTGGAATGTTTGAACCACCAAAGTCAAACAAATAATTGTTTTGTTTTGCATGATGAATTCCTTTGTCCAAAAGGGCATACATGGTTCCATCGTTCATAAACTCTTTTAAAGAAGCACCTTTTATATAGGTAATACGTCCATGAAATTGACTGAAAAAGGCTCCAGCAACCAAATTATTTGATGAATCAACTATACCATAATAAAACAACTGGTTGTTGGATTTAAGTTTATTGAGTAATACATGAAATTTTTTGAAATCCTTTTTAGTTAAATTTTTAATCCTCACTGACAGTTCTGATTGCACTAAAGTCAATATGGAGTTAAAATCTGGATTTTCCGAAAAACAGAGTGAGCTGTTATCAAATCGTTTCAACATTCGATTTGCTAATTTATTGTATTTGCCAGCGGAATCAATATCTATAGCTTGAAAGAGTGACTTCTCTGTCTTATGGTTAAAAACGTAATTAATTGCTAATTGTCCAGATTTAAATTCTTTTTTTAGAGCTGTAATGAAACCTTCAATTTCTACTTCAGAAAAGTCACCTAAAAATTCAAGATAACGTATAAAATTGGGAGTATATGCCAATTTGTTATTAAGCTTGTAAGTAAATGGTACTACAATCCCTTTGGTATATTCATCATTTACATATAAACACCAGTTTTCAGATACAGAGTCAAGAAAAAAAGATTGAGAATAAATAGTACTTTTGGAAGTCTGAAGGACAAGGTTATCCCATTTTGTACAATCTATAGTTGGTCTTTGTACAAATTGCATGAGAACAAGTTAGTTTCCTTTTATATCATAAACAGAGACTCCAATTTTCACATTGAAAAATTCTTGAAATTGATCCAAGGTAATCAATGGCCAATTTGATTCATGAACAGATGTGCTTTCTAATTCATACATAAAAATTTCCTCGAATGAATTTTTTAATACTAACTCATCATCCATAAAATCATCTTCAATAAGATAAACAGTTGGTTCTATTTCATCTAGTTTAATTGGTTCGGTGTCTTCATGTTTCATTAACCAATCAATAAATTGTTGTTTTGGCTCAACAATAATGTATCCTCGATCTAATATCATATAGTTATTTGGTTAATGGGTTAATTTTATCTTTGGTTGATTTATACCAATTGGTTTTTCTATTTTTTGATTGCTCAATAATGATTTCAAAAGTATTGGATATCTTTTTCTTTTCAAAGAAATCAAGCCAATCCTGCATATTTATTTTTTGTGAACTCTTAATAACAATGAGGTTCTTATCATTTTTAAAAATCACTATGTGAGAAGATGAAATTGCTTTGTTTTCTAGTAATTTCAGTGATTTACAAGGTTGTTCAATACAATCTAAAAAATTATAAAAGGATCTTTTCAAATCCATCGAATCTTTGTATTTCCAGAAGCAAAACTGCGTGCTGTCAGACCCTGTATAAATAGTTTGTTTTTGGGAACTAATAGGATTAAACCTATCTGGAAGAAATTTAGACTCAATAGGAATTACACTGTCTACTTTTAAGTTTTTAATGTCAGAAAAATAAGCAATCAAAACAGTATCAAGCTCTTCGTTTTTCAAAAATGGAATCTTTTTATCAGAAGAAGACTTTGGAACAATATCCTCCATTTTTTTTGGCTCTTTCTTCTCTTTAGTAGAACAAGAGACCACTATAAATAAGAAAAGCGATATTTTGAAAATAGTAGAAATCACTTTGCGTCACTCTCTTTTTTCTTCTTTTTCTTTTTCGGTTTTTCCCGAATGATTTTAATTTTTTTGTATCTGCGTTTACTGAAATTACTATCGGTAATACTTCCTTCTGGAATTCGCACAACAAGACCAACGGTATGCTGTAAATAATGTTTTTCTGTTTTTACTATATCTTTAGTTAAAGCCACTTTGAAAGCAGATTGAACTTGAAGTCCAACGTTACTGCTTATCCATAAATTTAATCCTACTGCTGCGTTTAAATTAACGTTCGTACCCATAGCGGATCGATTTGTTAAACCCAAACCATATGAAAAATAAGGATCCAAGGTCTGCGCTGGATATAGCATTTTCTGAAAGCTATATCTAACATTTGCATCCAATGAAAAGAATGATGTAGTTCTTGTTATTGTATCAGCAAAAACACCTAAGGTATCAAATTTCCCAAATGCCATAGCTGCCTCCCAGCTCCAACCACCATAATAGTGCTTGTCAACCATGAAACGTGAAGGATATGCCAACCCTTGAACGTTACCCATTTCTTTAGCAGGAGATACAAAATTCCATCCAGCTCCTACCATCCAATTGTATGAATCTTTATTCTTATCTAATTGAGCAGGTTGAGAAAAAATATAGCTTGATAAAAAACTGACCAATACAACAATGCTAATTCTAATCATTATTTCCATTAAAAAATATCCAACAAATTTACTACCTATTATTTGAGTTCTAGATACATTCTTTTTGATTTTTGAATTAGTTTTACACAAACAACATGTTAAAAAGATGATTTTTTTGATTGGTTACATTTCAAAAAAAAAGGCTGCCAATCATGACAGCCGTTGAAAATGAACGTTATCAATTTATCTTTTTATTTCGATACGTCTAACCATATCAGAATTTAATCCTGAAAATCTCAAATTATATGTTCCGGAAGGATATTTTGTTAAGTCTAAATCCATGTCTATAGCATTAATTTTCCAACCTGCACAAACTCTTCCAGTTACATCAATTAATTCTAATTGAGAAAATTTATCTTTTGAAATCCCTTCTATTTTTATGAGTCCACTTGTTGGGTTAGGGAAAATTACAATTGATTCTTCAACCGATTCCTCTAATGATGAACATCCGTCCACGGTTATTGTAGAAGAAGATGTATTACTACAACCATTTGCCGAATAAGTATAAGTAATGGTCTGTGTTCCAACTCCTGCAGTCAACGGGTTGAAGTTTCCACTATTCACGCCTACTCCACTGTAAACACCGCCTGTCGGTGAACCGCCTACTAATGCAAATGATGGATCTGTAACACATGGTGTACCTATCGATGATAAATCTAAAGTAACCGTTGGAATTGGATTTACATTTATAGCAAATGATTGAGGGGTGCCACTGCAGTTGTTTAAAGTTGGGGTTACTGTTATTGTCATTGTGCCAGTTGCAGACGGAACAAATGAGGCAATTGTTCCCGTTCCTGATAGAGCTAAACCTAACGCAGCGTTTGAATTAACCCAATTATAAACACTATTGGTATTGTTCCCATTAAAGTTAATCGCTGCAGTAGGGTTTCCTAAGCAAATGTTTTGTGAGCTTGGAGCAGTAACGGTAGGAACAACGTCCACTGTTGCTAATACAGCAACTCTATTTGAAATACATCCATTGGAACTAACCTCTGCATAGTAGGTAGTATTTGCGTTGATAGATGGTGTTGTAAATGAAGCACCTGTTGCTAAAGCTGTACCACCAGTTGCTGTTGAATACCAAGAAATCGTTCCCGTAGAGGCAGTGGCGGATAAATTAACTGTTCCTTGACCGCATCGGCTTCCTGGAGTTGTCCCTGAAATACTAGGTGTTTGATTTATAGTTATATAATTATTCTGAGTTGAAGTATTACTTCCAGCAGCATTACTTGCGGTCAATACAACGTTATAGGTTCCCGCTGTTGAATAAGTTACGGTTGGATTTTGAATACTACTTGTTGAAGGTGTACCGCCGGCAAACGTCCAAGAATAGGTTGTTGGACTTCCCGTTGAAGTGCTGGTATATTGTACCGTTTGACCCGTACATGAAGTTGATGCTGGCGTTGAGGTAAAACTTGCTGTTGGTGCTGTTGGAACAGCCGTACCCGAAATATTTATATTGTCAACATATAAATTATTACCATAACCAGCCAAATTTCTAAATGCTAAAATAGCACTTGTTTGACCCAAATAGGCGTTCAAATTAATTGTTTCTGTTCGCCATTGAGCAGCCGTTGGAACAAAAGCTGTGGTGGTCAACGCTGCAGTTGGTAAATTGCCTGGAGCAACAGTTGAACCTGTTTTATTATACAAGGATGTCCAAGTTGTTCCGCAGTCAGTTGATATTAATACTTCTAAACCATCAACATACGTTGCACTATACGCAGCATAGGCAACATCAAATGTCATTTGCGCTGCCGAATATCCGGCAAGGTTTAATTTTGGAGTTCTCATTTCGTCTTGGTTACCAATATCATCCTTGTAAAAATTAAGAAAAACCATAGAATTTCCAGCCGTTGGAGCAAAACCAACTGTAGCACTTCTCATCCAAGTTGTATCAGTTCCATCTGTATTAATGCTTGCCCATCCTGTTGGAGGAAAAGTTGCTGATGTGAACCCTTCTGTTAAAGGAAGTGTTGCTCCAGAGTTTCCTACTACAGTAACATAGTTTGGCTGGTTGGAAGTATTCGTACCATTCGTATTTGATACAGTTAATGATACAGCATATGTTCCTACTGTATTGTAGGTAACTATTGGATTTTGCAGCGTACTTGTTGTTGGTGAACCTCCAGTAAATGACCACGAATATGAAGTAGGTAAACCACTGGAAGTGCTTGTATATTGAACCGACTGACCAACGCAGATGGTAAGGTTATTGGCTGTAAAAGATGCTACAGGTGCTGTAGGAATGGAAGAATACAAATCACTGGTCCATGTACCTCTTCCAAATGTTCCCGCTTTTAATGCTTTAGTAGTCCCATAATATATTTCTAAATCCGAAACGGCATTATTCGGTAATCCCGAACTAAAATCAACCCAGGTATTAGTCATTGAATTATCACGGTAGTAAACCCCTAAATCTGTTCCAACATATATAGCATCACCGTTAGTAGATCCATTTTCATAAACAACACAATTTACTGGAATGTTCGGTAAGCCTGTCGAAATGTTAGTCCAACTCGTTCCACCATTAGTTGATTTATACACTTTACTTGATGCTGAATAACCGGAATAGGTAACAAAAACTACATTTGGATCCGTATTTGAAATTGCTACCCATGTTGGTGCTACCGCTGTTGGAAGTCCAGTTGAGCAAGCGCTAAAAGATGTGCCACCATTGGTAGATTTTGAAACAGCATTCGTTCCTGATTTTAATGCATAAATTATTTGATTATTACTTGGTGCTATTGCAAATTCAACAATGTTTCCTGTACCTGTCGGAGTTCCTAAAGCTGTCCAAGTAGCTGCACCCCAAATATTCGTGGATTTGTACAAAGCAGGTCTACCACCGGCGAATGCAACAGTCGAAGTTGTTGGATCTTGGTGAATTGGGCTAACCCACTCCTCTGTTCCATTAGCAGTTGGGTCATTTATATCTGAAAATGAAGTGCCACCATTCGTTGAACGTGCATAGTCACCATTATACAAAGAAACAATCATATTGTTATCTGTAGTTCTATCAATGTAGCAGTCCATTCCATCACCTCCGTATTTTTGAGCCCATGTTGCACCTGTTGCTGTGTAGTTTGAACCATTGTCTTGATGTCCAGCAACCTGTTTTCCTGCCGTTAGAGTTGATAATCCAATTCGGTATTGTTGCGCAATACAAAGATTTGCACTAAGATCAGACCATGCCGTACCATTGTTAGTGGATTTAAATATGCCACCATCACAAGCGGTCATGATAGTTGAGGAAGAGCCTGGTACAAATACTATGTCGTGAATATCTGAATGCACGTAAGTAGTTCCCGTAGCTGTCCAGTTTGAAATACGAGCAAATGAAGTACCACCATTCGTACTTTTCCAAATGTTTACTCCTCCTGTATATACTTCTTCAGCATTTGTTGGCGATGCAGTAATACATAGGTCGTACCAACCTTGACCACCTGCATCAGCGCCAGTTGCCCATCCCAAAATATTATTTGAGGCAGTTTGAGACATTCTTGTTGTAAACGTTGTACCATTGTCCGTGGAACGAATAACGGAATAGAAACCATAATCCGTACCTGCATTCAAAATATAAACATATGCTGGATTCGCAGCAGTAACTGCTAGCGCCATTCGAGAAACATTAGCGGCAGCTGGCACGCCAGAAGTAGCAGCAACCCAAGTCACACCTCCGTCTGTTGATTTTTTAAAAGCTGTGCCGCATGCATAAACTGTGTTTGGATCCCCTGGTTTGAATTCGGCATCTATTGTTGAAAAAGATCCAGTTGGGTTTGTCCATGTTGTACCGCCATTCGTTGATCTAAATATTCCAAAAGAACTGAATGCCATTACAATCTGCGGATTAGTCGGGTTAATCAAAATGCGACCAATATTTCTACCTTGATTGACTGTCCACGTTAAACCAGTTGTATTCCAAGTTGCGCCTCCATCCGTAGATTTTAACACACCAATACTATAAGTATCTCCTCCATCCATATCTCCTGTTGCTAGGTACATGATTTGGCTATTTGTTGGATCAATTGCAATATCTGAAACCCCAATAACAGCTAATTGGTCTGTATTTGTTGTCCACGAGGTACCTCCATTAGTTGTTTTCCAAAGTCCACCATCTGGTGCTCCTACATACATTGTATTCGTATTAGTTGGGTCAAAACGAACGAAATTCAATCGTCCAGCTCCACCACCTGTAGGTTTACCTGTAGGACCAACAAAAGTCCAATTACCAGTTGTAGATTTTGGAATTCCCGCAGCTGCCAAATCTGCTTCCCATTGTTTATAGTTAGAAATCGTTTTTGAAGGCAACGTGATATCACCACTTGGGTATACACGAGGTTTCATGTAGTTTTCCCAGCGTTTAAACTGTTTATAACCTTTTCCTTTTTCGATGGATTTACCTGCCCAATAAGCTTCAAAAGCAGCTTGGGTTTCATAAAAATTCGCATTGGGATTTCGCATCATTTCAGCCCAATTTTGAGCATTAGATGAAAAAGAAAATAATAGGAAAACCATTACTTGCAGGAAGCAAAAATAACTTTTTATCATAGTTTTTAGTTTAAGGGCACAATTTACTAAAAACTGACTTAAATTTAAATATTTGTTAAAAAAAATTAGGTGGCAGATACCACTACCACAATCTCCCCTTTCAGTTCTTTAGATTCTGAAAAATCAATTAATTCTTGAATATTTCCACGTTTCACTTCTTCAAACATTTTGGAAATTTCACGAATAACCGCGATTTGGCGTTCTGGGTGAATAAATTCCTGAAATTGTTTTAGGAGTTTATTAATACGGTGAGGAGATTCATATAAAACGGTTGTTCGCGACTCCGCACAGATTTCTTGTATACGAGTTTGACGACCTTTTTTGTGAGGAATAAATCCTTCAAAAACAAACCGGTCCGTTGGGAAACCACTTACAACTAATGCTGGAATAACCGCAGTTGGTCCTGGAAGGCATTCAATTTCAATATCATTCTCAAGACAAGCACGAATCAATAAAAATCCGGGATCAGAAATACCAGGAGTTCCGGCATCACTTACCAATACAACCTTTTCAGCTTCTTGAATTTTTTGAAGTACTTGTTGAAGAACCCGATGCTCATTATTGCTATGAAAAGAATAAACCGGTTTAGAGATTTCCAAATGGTTCAATAATTTTAATGTTACTCGAGTATCTTCTGCAAGGATAAAATCACATTCTTTTAGAATTCGGATGGAACGCAACGTGATGTCTTCCAAATTACCAATGGGTGTTGGCGTTATAATTAGTCGACTCATCTTACTTATTTTCAATTTCTTTATCTTCTTCTAGCATTTGTTCTCCTCTTAGGAGCCTAACTTTTTTACGCGCTTCGGTAGAGAATAAACTTCCTTTATAATTCATTAAAATAGCTTTATAACATTCCAAGGCTTTTTCTTTATTTTCTTTGTGCAATTCATAAATTTCAGCCATTTTAAACAAGGCATCATCTGCTAAAATATCATTTCCGAAGTTGGCAACAATCTTTTCTAAATACGGAATTACTTCGTCCCATTTTCCTTGCATTTCCATCGCCTTTGCTTTCCTGAAAAGTATTTCATCTTCCAATGAATGACCTGGTTCTGCACGCATCACGCTATCGTAATAATCAAAGGCTTGACTATACTTATGTTGTTCTAATTGCAAATCACCTTGCGCAAACCAACCCATGATTTGAAAATTGCTATCCAATCCAAAATTATCCGTAATTAACGTAGACAATTGAATGGCGTCATTAGCAATGAGTCGAGAGGTAGATTCTTTTAGAACACTTAACTGCGATTGTGCAAAGTCAAATTCACCGTCGTAGTAGTAAATTCGCGCATTTTTAAATTTAGCTTCTTGTCCAATTATTTCATATTTAAAATCGGTGTCTATTTGCATATACAGAATACTGGCATCCCAGATTTCGCCTTGCAACACATAAATATCTGCAAGTAACATTTTTCCACTCGCTTTTTGTATATCAGTTAAGCCCGGTAAAGAGATTAATTCATTCAATAAAGTAAGTGCATCCGATGATTTATTGGCAAAATAGGCTTGAATATAAGCAAGTTCGATTCCCAATTCAAAAACTGATCTTTTGGTACCTAAACGGGTAATCGTTTGCTTATATTCCTGAATTGTTTCATCTATTTCAGAAGAGGTATAATTTCGGTTCGATGTCAATTCGGTAAAACGAACTTTTAAATTCAATCGTTCAGCTTCCACATAAAAAGGATATTCTTGCCCTAATGAAACTACATATTTGAATGCTTTTCTAGCTTGTTCGTAATTGCGATTTTCCAAGGCCATTTTCCCAACGTCCAATACATATTCACCAGAATAATTAAATCGTTTATCTAAAGAAATGGATTGGGTAATAGCAGCAGAAAAATTGGAAGATTGTATATAAAACCAAATCAGCATTTCGGAATAAATGATATTGTCCGCGTTTTTTTGAGTCTTTTCCAGTAAAATTGTTTTCAATGAAAGAAATTCCTTTGATTCAGGTTTCGAGAAATCAATAAATCTTGTTAACGTGTTTTGTACAGCTGTTTTTTGAGTAATGCTCGATTCCAATAAATCAATCAGTTCCTTAAACATTTTGTCGAAGTCACCTGTTGAGGCATAAATTTCAGCAAACTGAACATGAAGCGGATATGAATCTTTTAGTAATTTCCTTCCTTTTTCAAGTGTTTTTAATGCATAATCATTTTTATTCTTCGATCGAAAAGTTGATGATAATTCGATAATTTGTGTTGGATTTGGCGTTAGATCATCGATTAATTCTGTGTATATTTTTTCAGCAGCTTTACTATCTTTATCTTCCTCATAAAAGAGTCCCAGCATAATCTTTAACTCGACGTCTTTTCGATTTGAATTTATTTGTCGCTTTAATATTTTTTCAGCTTCTTTTCGATTTTTAACCTTAATAAGACAGTCAAAATAGCGAACAAAATACACCTTAGTAGGGCTTTTTGAATATAATCCTTGATAGTACGTTACAGCCTTATCAAATTCGCCATTGTTATAATAATATTGTGCTAATTGAAGATCAGTATCTGTTTGCGAATAGCCTTGTATAGTAATCAAGGATAAAAACACAACTAGAAATAACTTCAATTTTATCATTTATTGATTAGTTTCATTGAAAAATTATACAATTCAACGTGTAAGTCCGAATAGGTTTCCAAAAT
>CAZTFG010000065.1:0-12630 GCA_964612725.1 uncultured Lishizhenia sp.
GACAACTTTAAAGGGGTTGTTGACTTAATCAACTTCAAAGGAATCGTTTGGAATGAAGATGATTTCGGTATGACTTTCAAAGAAATTGAAATTCCAGCTGATATTATAGATGATGCTCGTAGATTAAGAAGCGAGTTACTTGAAGCGGTTGCAGAATTTGATGAGACGTTGATGGAAAAATTCTTTGAGGATGAAAATTCATTAACGGAGCGTGAAATACTAAATGCATTGCGTGAAGCTACGATCTCAGGAAAAGTTGTTCCAATGATGTGTGGTTCTTCTTTCAAAAACAAAGGTGTTCAAGCTATGCTTGATATGGTAATGGAAATTTTACCTTCTCCTTTGGATATTGAAGGAATTACGGGTATTAATCCTAAAACTGAGGAAGAGGTTATAAGAAAACCATCATATGATGAGCCATTTGCTGGTTTAGCTTTTAAAATTGCAACAGATCCATTTGTTGGTAGGTTGTGTTTTGTTAGAGCTTATTCTGGTAAATTAGTTGCTGGTTCATATGTTTTGAATACTAGATCTGACAATAAAGAACGTATTTCTCGTATTTTCCAAATGCATGCGAACAAACAAAATCAAATTCCTGAATTAGGTGCTGGAGATATTGGTGCCGTTGTTGGTTTTAAAGATATTAAAACTGGAGATACATTGTGTGCTGAAAATGCGCCGATCATTCTTGAGTCGATGGTCTTCCCTGAGCCTGTAATTGGTTTAGCAATTGAACCAAAAACTCAAGCAGATACTGATAGATTATCAATTGGTTTATCCAAGTTGTCAGAAGAAGATCCTACATTCCGTGTGAATACTGACGAGGAAACTGGTCAAACTATCATCAGTGGAATGGGTGAGTTACACTTAGAGATTATCGTTGATCGTTTGAAAAGAGAATTCAAAGTTGAAGTTAGTCAGGGTGCACCTCAAGTTGCTTACCGTGAAAATATTACTGCTTCAATTGATCACAGAGAGGTTTACAAAAAACAATCTGGTGGTAGAGGTAAATTTGCTGACATTGTTGTTAAAATTTCACCTCAAGATAATGAAGAGAAAGTTGGTTTAGAGTTCATTAATAGCATTAAAGGTGGTAACATTCCTAGAGAGTTTATTCCATCTGTTGAGAAAGGATTCAAAGATTCAATGAAAAATGGTGTCTTAGCTGGTTTCCCTGTAGATGCTATGAAAGTTGAATTAGTAGATGGTTCATTCCATGCGGTCGATTCAGATTCATTATCTTTTGAATTGTGTGCTAAAATGGCATATAGAGCAGCATTGAAAAACTGTCGTCCTGTACTTCTAGAGCCAATTATGAAATTAGAAGTGGTTACGCCAGAGGAGAACATGGGTGATGTTGTAGCTGACTTGAACAGACGTCGTGGTATGATGAAAGGTATGGATGATAGAGCAGGTGCAAAAGTATTGAAAGCAGATGTTCCTTTATCTGAAATGTTTGGATACGTAACGCAATTAAGAACTATCACTTCAGGTCGTGCTAATTCTTCGATGGAGTTCTCACATTATTCGGAGGCACCGAAAAATGTTGCTGATGATGTGGTTTCTAAGGTAAATGGAAAGGTAACAGCTTAATTTAAAAGAAAATGAGCCAAAAAATAAGAATAAAATTAAAATCGTACGATCACAATTTAGTTGATAAGTCTGCGGAGAAAATTGTAAAAACTGTAAAATCAACAGGAGCGGTTGTTAGTGGTCCAATTCCATTGCCAACAAACAAAAAGATTTTTACTGTATTACGTTCTCCACACGTAAATAAGAAAGCACGTGAGCAGTTTGAGTTGAGTTCATATAAAAGATTATTGGATATTTATAGTTCTTCATCTAAAACAGTTGATGCTTTGATGAAACTTGAATTGCCAAGTGTGTAGATGTTGAAATAAAAGTTTAATTAATAATAACGTAGAAAATGCCAGGAATAATTGGAAAAAAAGTTGGTATGACTAGTATCTACAGTGCCGAGGGTAAGGCATTACCATGCACGATTATAGAGGCTGGTCCTTGTGTTGTAACACAGGTTAAAACAACAGAAAGAGATGGATATGAAGCTATCCAATTGGCGTATGGTACTCGTAAAGAGAAAAATACTCCTAAAGCTCTGATGGGTCACTTCAAAAAAGCAAATACAGAGCCTAAAATGAAATTAGTTGAGTTCGAAGGATTCAACAACTTAGGGTTAGGTGACTTAGTTAATGTTACTGTTTTTGAAGAGGGTGAGTTCGTTGATGTTACAGGTACTTCTAAAGGTAAAGGATTTCAAGGGGTTGTTCGACGTCACGGATTTGGTGGGGGTGGACAATCCACACACGGTCAGCACAACCGTTTACGTGCACCGGGTTCAATTGGTGCTTGTTCATATCCTGCGAGAGTATTCAAAGGAATGAGAATGGCAGGTCAAATGGGTAATAAACGAGTGAATCAATCTAATTTACAGATCTTGAAAGTATTAACTGATAGAAATATTATTATAGTAAAAGGATCTATTCCTGGAGCTAAAGGTTCAACTGTAACAATTAAGAAGTAATGGAAACAAAAATATATAATGCTAAAGGAGAAGTTACTTCAGGAAAAGTAACATTATCAGATGATGTTTTTGGAATTACTCCGAATGATCACGCGATTTATTTAGATGTTCGTTTGCATTTAGCGAATCGGCGTCAAGGTACTCACAAGTCAAAAGAAAGAAATGAAATTTCTGGTTCTACCAAGAAATTAAAGAAGCAGAAAGGTACTGGTGGAGCTAGAGCTGGTAGTGTTAAGTCTGGAACTAGAGTAGGTGGTGGTCGTATTTTCGGACCAAGACCTCGTAACTATGAATTTAAATTAAACACAAAAGTTCGACGTTTGGCAAGAAAATCAGCTTTATCATACAAAGTACAAAACGATGCTTTGATGGTATTAGAAGATTTAAATTACGACTTACCGAAAACAAAAGAATTTATTTCATTAGTTTCTTCTTTGAAATTAGATAACGAGAAAGTTTTATTGATTTTAGGTTCTAAAAATGATCAAGTTTACTTATCTGCGCGTAACCTTAGTAAGGTAAAAGTCGTAACTGCTGATTCAGTGAATACTTTCGATGTCTTAAACGCAAAAAAAGTAGTTCTTGCAGTAAGTTCAATTGAGAAATTAGAAACTATTTTGAATTAATAGTAAGATATGAAGACAATAATAAGAAAACCTATCATCACTGAAAAAGCTACTTCTTTAACAGAAAAAAGAAATAGTTATACTTTCGAAGTAGATTTTAAGTGTAATAAATTAGAAATAAAAGGAGCTATCGAGAAATTGTACAATGTACGTGTCACAGACGTTCGTACGATGAATTATGGTGGCGGAGTATCATCTGTGAAATATACCAATAAAGGTATAGTCGAGCAAAAAAGTAAGCAGTGGAAAAAAGCTGTTGTTACGGTTGCAGATGGTCAATTCATTGAATTGTTTAACAATTATTAATTGAGAGATGAGTTTAAAGAAATTTAACCCAATAACACCAGGACAACGTCACAAAGTTGTTATGGAATTGACCGATATTACTGCATCAAAACCAGAGAAAAGTTTATTAGCTTCAAGAAAGAAATCTGGTGGTCGTAATAACACAGGTAAAATGACTATGCGCTACATTGGTGGTGGTCATAAACAAAAATATCGTATTATTGATTTCAAAAGAGATAAACATGGTATTCCTGCTACTGTTAAAACGATTGAATACGATCCGAATAGGACTGCTAATATTGCGTTGCTTTTTTACGCTGATGGTGAAAAACGTTATATCATCGCTCCAAATGGTTTGAAAGTAGGTGATACTGTAGTATCTGGCCCTGGTTCAGCGCCAAATGTTGGTAATACTCTTTTGTTAAAAGATGTTCCACTTGGTACTGTTATACATAATATAGAACTTCAACCTGGTAAAGGTGGTTCAATTGCTAGAGGTGCTGGTACATATGCACAATTGAGTGCTAGAGATGGTAAATATGCTATTGTAAAGTTACCTTCTGGTGAGACTAGAATGATTTTAATTACTTGTTTAGCAACAATTGGTTCTGTATCAAATTCTGAACACAATCTTGAGGTTTCTGGTAAAGCAGGTAGATCGAGATGGTTGGGACGTAGACCGCGTGTTCGTGGTGTAGTTATGAACCCTGTTGATCACCCTATGGGTGGAGGTGAGGGAAGAAATTCCGGAGGACATCCTCGTTCTAGAAATGGTATGCCGGCTAAAGGTTATAAAACTAGAGCTCCAAAAAAACAGTCAAGTAAATTCATTTTAGAGAAAAGAAAATAATAGATAAAGTATGAGTCGTTCCTTAAAAAAACCGCCATTTGTTCATTATAAATTGATGAAAAGAGTTGATGATGCTCAGGCTAGTCAAAGTAAGAGTGTAATCAAAACATGGTCAAGAGCTTCAACTATTACTCCTGAATTTGTAGGTCTAACGTTTGCAGTTCATAATGGAAATAAATTTATTCCTGTTTTTGCTACTGAAAATATGGTAGGTCACAAATTAGGAGAGTTTTCTCCGACAAGAAATTTCAGAGGACACGCTGGAAATAAAAAAGATAAAAAACGATAGAATTAGAACTCATGGGCGCTAGAAAACGTATAAAAGCAGAACAAATTAAAGAACAAAACAAGCAAATTGCATTTGCTAAGTTGAATAATTCTCCAATTGCTCCGCGTAAAATGAGATTAGTTGCTGATTTAATCAGAGGAATGGAAGTTAACAAGGCATTAAATGTTTTACAACATAATGCTAAAGATGCTTCTACAAGCCTTGAAAAATTATTAAGATCAGCTTTGGCTAATTGGGAACAAAAAAATGAAGGTAAAAGTATCGAAGAAGAAAATTTGGTAGTTAAAACTATCCAAGTTGATGGAGGTACTATGCTGAAAAGAATTCAACCAGCTCCGCAAGGTAGAGCTCATAGAATTAGAAAAAGGTCAAACCATGTCACAATCGTAGTTGATAGTGCAATATAAGTAAGAGAAATGGGACAAAAAACAAATCCAATAGGAAATAGGTTAGGTTACATTCATGGATGGGAGTCTAATTGGTATGGAGGTAATGATTATAAAGACAAAATTGTTGAAGATGATCAAATAAGAAAGTACCTTTTTGCTCGTCTTGCTAAAGCTAGCATTGCTAAGGTGATTATTGAAAGAACCTTGAAGTTAATAACAGTCACTATTAATACAGCCAGGCCAGGTGTAATTATAGGTAAAGGTGGCCAGGAAGTGGATAAGCTTAAGGAAGAACTTAAAAAAATCACTAAAAAAGAAATTCAAATCAATATTTTTGAAGTAAAACGTCCTGAGTTAGATGCTCGTTTAGTAGCTGACGGTGTGGCTAGACAACTTGAAGCACGTATTTCTTTTAGAAGAGCTATTAAAATGGCTATCGCTTCTACAATGAGAATGGGTGCAGAAGGTATTAAGATTAAAATATCTGGTCGTTTGAATGGTGCTGAAATGGCACGTTCTGAAATGTACAAAGAAGGTAGAATTCCTTTACATACTTTTAGAGCAGATATTGATTATTCACTTTCGGAAGCTCATACAACTTATGGAAGATTAGGTATAAAAGTATGGATTTGTAAGGGTGAGGTGTATGGTAAAAGAGATTTATCGCCAAATGTTGGTGTTTCATCTTCAAATACACAAGGGAATGCGTCTAATGCTGGTAAAAAACCGGCGGGAGGATTAAGAAGAAAGAAAAAATAATAGAGAATAGTTAATAAGTAGATCATGTTACAACCAAAACGTTCGAAGTTTAGGAGAGTACAAAAAGGCCGAGTTAAAGGTCTTGCTCATAGGGGTTCAACTATAGCATTTGGTACCTTTGGCTTAAAGACACTTGAGTCTGGATGGATAACTTCAAGACAAATAGAGGCATCTCGTATCGCGGTAACTCGTTATATGAAAAGAGAAGGTAAAGTTTGGATCCGAATTTTCCCAGACAAACCGGTAACGTCTAAGCCTGCTGAGGTGAGGATGGGTAAAGGTAAGGGGGCTCCAAGTCATTGGGTTGCCGTTGTTAATCCAGGAAGAATAATGTTTGAAGCAGATGGAGTTTCATATGAAATCGCAAAAGAAGCATTAAGATTAGCTGCACAAAAATTACCAGTAAAGTGTAAATTTGTAGTTCGAAACGATTTTGTTATTCCTATTTAATTAAGTTATCATGAAACAAGAGGAAATTGTAAAGATGTCTACTGAAGACTTAAAAAGCAAAGTAATATCTACCAGTGAGCAATTAGCTTCAATGAAATTTAATCATAAAATGACTCCAATGGAAAATCCGTTGAGAATCCGTGGAATGAGAAGATTGGTAGCTAGAATGAAGACAGAATTAGCAAAACGTTAATCGTTAGAATATAAAAATAAGTAGCTTAAAATGGAAAAGCGAAATTTAAGAAAAGAAAGAGTAGGTATAGTAACAAGCGATAAAATGGAAAAATCTATCGTGGTTGCTGTCGAAAGAAAGGTGAAACATCCTAAATACGGAAAGTTTGTTAAGAAAACAACTAAGTTCGTAGCGCATGATGAGACTAATGACTGTAATGAAGGAGATACTGTCCGTATTATGGAAACACGTCCATTAAGTAAATCCAAAAATTGGAGATTAGTAGAAATTGTGGAACGAGCTAAATAATAATTGAACAATGATACAAGTAGAGTCAAGGCTTTCAGTAGCAGATAATTCAGGAGCTAAAGAAGTTTTATGTATTCGTGTTCTTGGCGGAACAAGAAGACGTTATGCTTCTGTAGGTGATAAGATTGTTGTTGCTGTAAAGAGCGCTATGCCATCTGGAGCTGTGAAGAAAGGAAGTGTAGCTAAAGCTGTTGTAGTTAGAACTACAAAAGAAGTAAGAAGAGCGGACGGTTCATACATCCGTTTTGATGATAACGCGTGCGTTATTTTAAATCAAGCAGGAGAAATGAGAGGAACTCGTATTTTTGGTCCTGTTGCAAGGGAGTTACGTGAAAATAACTATATGAAAATTGTATCATTAGCTCCGGAAGTATTGTAGTTCAGTTTAGAAAGAAGTTATGCAAATTAAATTACACATAAAAGTTGGAGATACTGTTAAGGTTCTTAGTGGTGAATCCAAAGGTCAAGAAGGAAAAATCCTTAAAATCGATCGTTCAAAAATGAGAGCAATTGTGGAAGGTGTTAACATGGTTAAAAAACATGCTAAACCTAGTGCAACTGATCCTCAAGGAGGAATAATTGAAAAAGAAGCTGGTCTTCATATTTCTAACTTGATGGTAGTTATTAATGGTCAACCTACTAAAATTGGAAGGAAGGCAAACGATAAGGGAAATATAGTAAGGTATTCTAAGAAATCAGGGGAGGTGATAAAATAATATGAGTTACGTACCAAGACTTAAAGAAAAGTATAGTTCTGAAATTATTTCAGAATTGACTGAAAAATTCGGTTATAAAACGATCATGCGTGTTCCGAAATTAAAAAAGATTGTTCTAAGCCAAGGGATTGGTGATGCTGTTGCAGATAAAAAGATGATTGATAATGCATTAGCTGATCTATCTCGAATTGCTGGTCAAAAAGCAATCGCAACTTTTTCTAAAAAGGATATCTCTAATTTTAAATTACGTAAAGGTATGCCTATTGGAACGAAAGTTACTTTACGTGGAGAAAGAATGTATGAGTTTTTAGACAGATTGTTGTCTGTTGCATTGCCACGTACAAGAGATTTTAGAGGTATTAGTCCAAAAGGCTTCGATGGAAGAGGTAATTATAACATGGGCGTTACAGAACATATTATTTTCCCAGAAATCGATATCGACAAAGTAAGTAAAATTTTAGGAATGGATATAACTTTTGTTACATCTGCAGATAGCGATGAAGAAGCAAAAGCTTTATTAGATGCGTTTGGTTTTCCTTTTAAAACGAAATAAGAAATGGCTAAAGAATCAATGAAAGCGCGTGAGCGTAAAAGAGAAAGACTTGTTGCACGATATGCTAAGAAAAGAGAAGAGTTGACAAAAGTATTGAAATCAACTGATCCTTCTGAAGAAATTCAAGTTGCTAAATGGGATGCAATGATGAGTTTACAAAAATTACCAGCTAATTCAGCTAAAATTAGATTACATAATCGTTGTGGATTAACTGGTCGACCTCGTGGTTACATGAGAAACTTCGGTATTTCTAGGGTAACTTTTAGAGAAATGGCTTTAGCTGGAAAAATTCCAGGAGTTAAAAAAGCTAGTTGGTAATTAGATAGATTAATAGAATTTAGAATAAAGAAAAATGAACACAGATCCAATTGCAGATTATTTAACAAGAATTCGTAATGCGAGTAGTGCTGGTTTGAAAATGGTTCAAATCCCAGCTTCAAACTTAAAAAAGTCTATGACTGAAATTTTGTTTGATCAAGGTTTTATCTCGAATTACAAGGTTGAAGAAGATGGAAAGCAAGGTTTGATTAAAATTGCCTTGAAATACAACACTACAACTCGTGTTCCAGCTATTACAAGAATTGATAGAATATCAAGACCTGGTTTAAGAAAATATACAGGAACAGATAATTTACCACGTGTATTAAACGGACTAGGGGTTGCTATTATGTCTACTTCAAGAGGTGTAATAACTGATAAAGAAGCACGTAAGTTAAATGTTGGTGGTGAAGTTCTTTGCTACGTTTATTAATAAATAGAGAAAATGTCAAGAATAGGTAAAAATCCAATTGTTGTACCAAAAGGTGTAGAAGTAATATTCGACAATAATCGTATAACAGTTAAAGGATCAAAGGGAGAGTTATTTCAAGAGATTGACCCTTCTATAGAGGTAAGTATCGATGATGATATCATTACCTTTAAAAGAACATCAGAAATTCCAGAATTCCGTTCAAAACATGGACTATATAGAGCGTTGACTCAAAATATGATAGTTGGTGTTTCAGAAGGGTTTAAAAAGGAACTTGAAGTTGTGGGTGTTGGTTATCGTGCAAATGCTGATGGTCAAAAGTTAGAATTAGCATTAGGTTACTCGCATGAAGTACCTGCTGAAGTAAAAATTACAACAGTTACTGAAAAAGGTAAGGCTCCAGTCGTTACAATGGAATCTTATGATAAACAATTGTTGGGTCAAGTTGCAGCAAAAATAAGATCTTTTAGAAAACCTGAGCCTTATAAAGGAAAAGGTATTAAATTTGTGGGCGAAGAATTAAGAAGAAAAGCAGGTAAATCTGCTGGTAAAAAATAATAGTTAGTATGGCACTGGATAAAGTAAATAGAAGAATAAAGATTAAGCGAAGAATTCGTAAAAAAGTATTCGGTACGGCAAAATTGCCTCGTTTAACAGTCTTTAGAAGTAATAAGCAAATTTATGCTCAATTAATAGATGATTTAACAGGTACTACTTTAGCTTCAGCTTCTTCATATAAAAATAAGGATGCTCAGAATACTAATAAAGTTACACAAGCTTCCATAGTAGGCAAGTTGGTAGCTGAAAAGGCTAAAAGTGTAGGTCTTGAGACTGTTGTTTTTGATAGAAATGGATATTTGTATCATGGGAGAGTAAAGGCTTTAGCTAATTCGGCACGTGAAGGTGGCCTTAAATTTTAATCGTATATGACAACACAAAATATAAATAAAGTAAAATCAGCCGATATCGAATTAAAAGATAAGTTGGTTGCTGTGAATCGTGTAACTAAAGTTACAAAGGGTGGTAGAACATTTAGTTTTTCAGCAATTGTTGTTGTTGGCGATGAAAATGGTGTAGTAGGTCATGGTTTAGGTAAGGCAAAAGAGGTTACCGAAGCAATTACTAAAGGTATAGATGACGCAAAGAAAAATTTGATTAAGGTTCCAATTTATCGTGGTACAGTTCCTCATTCACAAAAAGGTAAATATGGCGGTGCAAACGTTTTGTTAAAGCCTGCATCTGATGGTACGGGAGTTATTGCAGGAGGTGCAATGCGTGCTGTATTGGAAAGTGTTGGAATTCATAATGTTTTGGCAAAATCTCAAGGTTCATCTAACCCACACAATGTAGTAAAAGCAACAATTGACGCTCTTGCTCAAATGAGAGATGCTGCTTCTGTAGCTCGTCAAAGAGGTATTGCGGTGGATAAAGTATTTAACGGATAATAAACAGTTATGGCAACGATAAAAATCAAACAAGTTAGGAGTACAATTAAAAGTCCAGCTGTACAGAAAGCTACTATAAAAGCACTTGGTTTCCGAAAACTTAATCAAGTGATTGAAAAAGAAGCAACACCACAAATCCTTGGAATGGTTCGTAAGGTGAATCATTTGTTAGAAGTAATATCTGAATAATTAAAAGATAATGAACTTACATAATTTAAAACCTGCAGAAGGTGCAGTAAAGAAAGATAAAAGAATTGGTAGAGGACAAGGTTCTGGTCACGGTGGTACTTCAACACGTGGTCATAAAGGAGCAAAATCTCGTTCTGGTTATAAAACAAAGATAGGTTTTGAAGGAGGTCAAATGCCACTTCAACGTCGTGTTCCTAAATTTGGTTTTAAGAACATCAATCGTGTAGAATATAAAGGAGTTAATTTATCGACTATACAATATTTAATAGATAACAAAAATGTTTCCGAAATCAATTTCGATATTCTGAAGGAGAATGGAATTGTTTCAAGAAATGATTTGGTTAAAATATTGGGTAAAGGTGAATTATCGGCTAAAATAAATATTACAGCTCACAAATTCTCTGCATCAGCGAAAGAATCAATTGAGTCTAAAGGTGGTACTTGTACTGAGATATAATTAAATAGATCCCTTTATACAAAATGAAAAAGTTAGTACAAAATCTAAAGAATATCTGGAAAGTTGAAGAGTTAAGGAAGCGAATTCTCTTAACTTTAGGACTAATTCTTGTTTATAGAGTGGGTTCCTTTATTATTATTCCTGGTGTCGATTATACTGCTCTTTCTGCAGCACAGGCAAAAGGTGATCAGAACGCATTGGAAACTTTGTTGTCTTTATTCTCTGGAGGTGGTTTTACTAATGCATCTGTAATGGCGCTTGGTATTATGCCTTACATTAGTGCTTCAATCATTATGCAACTTCTCGGAATGGCTATACCTGCGGTTCAGAAAATGCAAAATGAAGGTGAGTCTGGTAGAAAACAAATCAACAATTACACAAGAATATTAACAATTATTATTTGTGCATTGCAAGCTCCAAGTTATCTTACATTGTATGTGCAAAATAAAGGTGCTATGCCAGTAGACGCTTCTACTTTTTGGTGGACGCAAACAATTTTGGTTTTAGTTG
Organism: uncultured Lishizhenia sp.; assembly: GCA_964612725.1. GTDB lineage: Bacteria > Bacteroidota > Bacteroidia > Flavobacteriales_D > Crocinitomicaceae > UBA952. Next base: position 11,290 of record CAZTFG010000065.1, read on the forward strand.
CTGGTTCAATGTTTGCTGTATGGTTGGGTGAACGTATTACGGAGAAAGGTATAGGTAATGGTATCTCATTACTTATAACAGTAGGTATTTTGTCAAGATTACCTGAATCATTTATTGCGGAGATTGGTATGAACAAATCAAATCTTATTTTGATAGTACTTGAAATAATCGCATTCATGTTAGTTGTTTTATTAACAATATTGATAGTTCAAGGTGTGCGCAAAATTCCTTTGAACACAGCCAAACGCATAGTAGGTGCTCGAGCAGTTGAAGAACAAGGTGCTAGAAATTATTTACCTATTAAAGTTAATGCGAGTGGTGTTATGCCAATAATATTTGCACAAGCAATTATGACTATTCCAATGATGGCATTTTCAAGTATGGTTGCTTCTGAAGGAAATTTTATTCAACGTACTTTGGGAGATATCTACGGAGTAAGTTACAATGTTTTGTTGGCTTTGTTAATTATTGTCTTCACTTATTTTTACACAGCGATTATGATTAATCCTAGAAAAATAGCGGATGATTTGAAACGTAGTGGAGGTTTTATACCAGGTATTAGACCAGGTGAAGAAACAGCTGAATATATTGATTCTCTTGTTTCAAGAATTACTTTCCCTGGATCTTTGTTTTTAGCTTTAATTGCTATTTTGCCTTCAATTGCAAAGCAAGCGGGTGTGAATGATGCATTTGCTTTGTTTTTCGGGGGTACATCTATCTTGATTATGGTTGGGGTTGTTTTAGATACACTACAACAAATTGAGTCATACCTTTTAAATCGTCACATGGATGGTTTGATGGAAGGAACAAGGATTAAAGGTAGAAGAAATCAAAACGAATTATCTGGATTTTAATTATGGCAAAGCAATCATCAATTGAACAAGATGGGGTAATTCTTGAAGCCTTGCCAAATGCAATGTTTAAAGTTCAGCTTGAGAATGGGCATGTAATTATTGCTCACATATCAGGTAAAATGAGAATGTTTTATATTAAAATATTACCTGGAGATAGAGTAAAGGTAGAAATGTCACCTTATGACTTAACAAAAGGTAGAATTTCATTTAGATACAAATAAAAAAAAAGATGAAAGTAAGAGCATCAGTTAAAAAAAGAACAGCGGATTGCAAAATTGTAAAACGCAAAGGAAGAGTTTATATTATTAACAAAAAGAACCCAAAACTGAAGCAACGTCAGGGATAAAATTATTTTTAGTATGGCACGTATAGCGGGAATAGATTTACCGAAAAACAAAAGAGGAGTTATAGGATTAACTTATATCTTCGGAATTGGAAGAAGTACTTCCAAAAAAATATTGAATGACAACAATATTCTCTGGCGTTT
>CAZTFG010000066.1:0-12406 GCA_964612725.1 uncultured Lishizhenia sp.
CTTCTGATAATACAGGTGATTATTCAATTTTCGAATGTACTTTCTCTTGTTTGGTTTGGACCTATGATGTTCAGTTAGCAGCAGATGTTTCCATTCCAATAACCAATGCGAAATTCAGAGGTTGGTTTAGAAGATAATTTACCGCATTGGTAATAATTAATGAATGAGTGAAACACTCAAAATAGCTGTTATTGGTGATTATAATTTTACCTATAATTCCCATCATGCTACTAATTTAGCCTTGGATCATGCTACAGATTTTCTTGAAATTGAAACAAATTATTATTGGTTAAAACCTTCTGAGGCAATTGTACAAAAACCAATTTATTTTGAACAATATGACGGCGTATTATTTGCTCCAGGACCCTATCAAAATATTTTTTATTTGAATGGATTAATTCGGACTTTAGCACAACAAAAAACCCCTTGTTTATTGACAGGAGAAGCTTTTAAAGGATTTGTTGAAGTGTTAATTCAGATGTATCATTTGCACCAAAATGGAGAAAAACTAATATCTGATAACCTAATTGCGGGAAATAGTTTTGAAAAAATTTCTATTATTCCACACTCAAAGGAATTCATACAATTGTACGATAATTTTTCTACTATTGAATTAAGCTCCTCCCGATATAGTTTATACCCACAATTGATTACTCAATTATCATCAGAAATTATTGATATTGAAGCCTTTAATCAATTTGAGGAACCTGAGATTATTCGTTTAAAGAATCATTTTTATTTTGTGGCTTGTGGCTTTTGCCCTCAGATTTCCTCCACCAGAGAAATCCCACATCCAGTGATTTTTACGTTTTTAAAAAATGCGTTGAGTAAAAAACAAATGGTAAACTAGAATAACGCTCTAATTTCCATACCACCTGTATGTATGGTTTTTGATTCTCCCGATTTTCTTCCTGAATATTGTATCGATAACTGTAGGTTTTTTGAAAGTAAACGTTGATAGTTTAAGCTCCAGACATAATTTTTTCCAGCTTTTAATCCTTCCATCATTTCATAGGAAACCGCACTATTCGCATTTCCTTCGAATAATATAATAACTGTTTTAAAATCAGCCATCAAACTTCCTTTTTGGGATTCGTTGTATTTTACGTTTACCGAAATTTCATTGGCTTTACTTGTTTCATTTCCTAATAAAATTGAATTCCTTTTTTGGTTGATTTGATAAACTCCTCCAATCCGAAATGTAGTTGTGGGTTGATAGGAGAAGTCAATAATCCCTGAATTACTTTTGATTTCATAATTTCGGTTTACCGTATAATCAATTTGAGCGATTTTTAGTCCAGAATTGAATTTCCCTAAAATGGTGAGCGATTTGGTAATGTTCCAACGTGTTACTAACTCATGATTTCGTGCAAGTTTAGAATCAAAACCAGAAGCTAACAAGGATTTTGAACGGTTATCCTGAAAGTTATATTCCATTCCAAAAATAGTTGAGTTTCGATTAAAATAAAGCGAATTCCGAATACTCGAAGTGGCAGAAATTAAGGTGGTATCTCTAATTTCCACCTGAAAAGGGTTGAATAATTCTATATTCTTTCCATTGGCCGTCTTTTTCATAACACGCATTCTAAATTGATTGGAAAATTTGCCTAATTGTTTAACTATTCCGCTTTTTTTGCTAAAAAGTCTTTCGGGACGCAGAAAAAAACTTCCATTAAATTCATTGGAATATGTTTTTGAATAAGTCGAACTAGGTATAAAAATTCGTATATAACTCGCTTGATCCACAAATTGGGCAATTTCAAACTCATTCAAATCCTCAATTCCGTCACCATCATAATCTATCCAGGTATATATTCCTTGACCATCATTTACCTTCAAATAAATAAAATCTTTTTTCTGTTCTAACCCAGAACCAATTTCATAAAATGTACTTATGGTCAGCGCATTCTTCCATAACTTTGAATTATACTCTAGTCGACCGATCACTGTGTTTTCAGGCTGCTGAACGATGATTGAAGTGTCAATTATTTTTAAACTTCTAACTCCTGAAATGAATGTGAATTGGTTGTTTTTATTTTTTTTAAGATCAATTTCCACAGACGCCGTAGTAGCTTTGGCTGCAGCCGTTAGCAGATTCATTTTTGGTCTCCAATCATATCGTTCTCGATAAGTAAACTTATATCCCACTGCCGAAGTATCCACCTGATTAAGAGTAAATTGATAGTCATAAAATTGATAACTTGAATTGGTGAGCATAGAGCTACCTGATTGAAATAAGTTTCTTTCGTGATCATCCTTGAAGCCAACTTGTATTTTGCCAATTGTTTTAGTAATTGTGGCTCTATGGCGTAAAAAATTACTTTTTGTCAACGAATTTGATTGTAAATAACTTCCATCCCAACCAAATACCCAACCTTTTTGTTTCCAATTTCCTTCTGTGTTCAATCGATTACCTTGGAATTGAGTTTCAATAGTAAAACGTTGAAAATCCATTTTAATTCTGCCGTTTTTTCTACTAACCAGGCTATTTTCTATTGTGTAAATGGCTTGATTTCCGGAATAATTCATGTTGCGTATATTCCAATCTCGATCAAATTCTACTTTTCGAAATTGCTCAATCGGTTCAAATCGTTTATTCAAAAATTCAACATTAATTCCATTTTCATATTGTATTAGATTGGATGAATCTTTAAAAAGGTTGTAGGTGTTTTTCCAATTAATTTTTCCAGCATAACCTGTATTATCCATATTATCAATGGCTGAAAAGGTATTTTTGTCGTTATTAGATAATGCCAATTCAGTGTTAACAATAGATTTTTTTGAAAGAGCGTATTGCAAACCCGAAGATACAAATTGCTTTTTTTTAGGGGTAGCGATTAACCTTGCAGGAGCATAGTCACCTTGCGGAATTCCGACTACAGGTGCAATCCACTTATATATTTTACCAAAAGCAATTTGTTGGTCAAACAAATAATCCCCTTTATTTGGTCCCACATATATAAAGGTTGCTGAAAATTTGGCGGAATCAATATTATTTGAAAAAACCAATACAGAGTCAAAACCTAATGAATCTATGAGTTTATAATGAATTTGATTTGGTGAATACCCCGATGAATCGATACTAGAAAGCCTAGCTAGTGCTAGATCATCGCCTATTGTGGATAAATAACTTTTCTGACCCAGCGATAATTTTTGTTGCAAACTTTGGTTTTTCGCATCTTGTTCCGAATATACATTCAACCAAAACTTCATTTTTTTTGATTGATAAGTCGTTGCCGATTGAACTAAAGAACGTGCATAATTTTGATCGGAATATTGAAATTCAACTACAATTCTGGAATCCTTCGTAATTAAATTTCTTGATGTAAAAATTACCTCAGAAGTATTGTAATCTATGGTGTAGTCAAATTCTTGTCCACGCTCTAAAAGCTTCCCATCAATAAAAACTCGTTCTGTTCCGGCTAACACGACAATAAAAGGCTCATTATCTGAACCTTTGAGGCGATAGGGCCCTTGATTTGATTCAATTCCCTGTATAATTTGTCGATTAAATTTCCCTTTTGAAAGTGCACCACTTACCTGAGAGTACCAGGCATTAGTTGATTTGGTTCTAAAAGTACTAGAGGCCGTTAATCCTTGTGCTCTTTTACGGTAATTTAAAAAATACCCTTCAGGCTTATTTAACCAAAAATCTCCGGCTATGACTTTAAAATCATCTGAAAAAATTTGAATATACAATTGATCAAACTCTTGTAGTTTATTTGTGGTTCCATCCGGTTGGATTGGTATGTTAGCATCAGAAACAGAGGCTAAAAGTTTTAATTTCGGTGAAATTTGACCAGACAATTCCAAATTCAATGAAGAGTTGATTCCTAAATCTTGATTATTTCCAAAAGAAACACCTCTAGAAATACTACCTTGCTTGTTAATTTCAGACCCTCCAAATACATCATCCACCGTAAAATTTTGTTGAATTAAAAATCGTTCACGATCACTTTCTATTTCATTAAACAAAATAGATATGTCTCTTTTGCTATAGGGACGGGATAAATCGAAAGGAAAAACACGATAACTCAATAGTACAGAATCACATGGAACAGATTTTAATTGAATAGTAGCTGTATTGAAATCGAAAGTATAATTTTCGGTTGGGATAATATTACCATTACAAGTTACCGTAAGCGAGGAAGGATAAACACTAAGTGAATCAAAATCAATCGCAATTTCTTTCGCTTTTATCATTTTAATTCGCATGGAATTCACTTGACTCATTGAAAATTGACTCAAAAAAAGAACAAACCAAAATACAATAATTTGTTTAGCAAGCATGATTACGAAGATACAACCTTAGATTGAACAGTATCTATGAGTTTTTATTTTATTTGAATTGTTTTTTTAGTTATAAAAATTCGTATTTTTACTCGTGTTAAAATAACTTATCATGAATAAATTTATTGCTTTATATACTATCATTTCGATAAGTGTCATTTCATTACTGAGTTTGAAAGCAAATGATACGGTTCAAAAATGTGTACAAATAAAATGCGGAAAAAAGGGTTCATATGAATTTTTCACTGGAACAAGTGAAGCGGATATTGCTGCACAAATCAAACAAAAATATAATACATGTACATTTAAGTATGTAGATAAAAGTAAATGCAAAAATCAATGATGATTGAGTTTAAAAAGTTGATTTTCATCTTTCTTTCTTTCATTTCATTTTCAAATTTATTAGCCCATAATTATTTCTTTGCCTTTGCTGAGGTTGAATACATTGAAGATCAATCAAAAATAGAAGCAACGCTGGTTTTAACTGCTCATGATTTTGAGGAATATTTAAAAAAATCGCGACAACTATCTTCTACGTTAGAATTTGCCCTGACAGATTCGTTGGAAACAAGTTTAGTTTGTAAAAACCTAACCGATCACTTTTCATTAAAAACGCAATCTTCCACAACGAAGGATTCACTCATTGAAATAGACCTAAAGTTTGAAGGGTATCAATTATTGTTAAATGGTAATATTGAGTTTTATTTTTCAGCGAATAATGTTTTATCACATAATTCATTTTTAATGAAATTTGACTTACTCATGGATTATTTTCCAGAACAACAAAATAAGGTTACTTTTTTACACCAAACAAAAAAGAAAACACTCGAATTTTTGCCCAATTCACGAAATCAATTTATCGAATTAAATAAATAGTATGCAACCACTTAGAATCATCATTATCCTTCCATTTTTTGTATCTTTTTCTTTTTTATCCCAAAAGAAATTTGCTCAGTTAGATCATGAATTACCAACAGCAAATGAGTACAGAACTGCCTCTGGTGCACCGGGTCATGCATATTATCAACAAAAAGCGGATTATAAAATGGCAATCACAATTGACGATGCCACTCAGAAATTATATGGGAAAGAAACAATAACCTACACTAATAATTCTCCGGATCAATTAGATTACCTTTGGTTGCAATTAGATCAACATCTTTATAGCCAAAATTCGGAAACCCAATTAATTGAAATTGAAAAAATGGAAGATTTTCGTTCCATAGGAGACATACAAAAAAGGATGTTTTATTATGATGGAGGTTTTAAAATAGAGGAAATTAAAAGCCTATCTGGAAGCAAGATGAACTATTCCATCAATAAAACGATGATGCGTATTGATTTGGATAAACCTCTTGCTCCAAAATCGAGTATTTCATTTCAAATCACTTGGTGGTATAATATAAATGACCGAATGGCTGTTGGTGGTAGATCTGGTTATGAGTATTTCAAAAAAGACGATAATTACTTGTATACTATAGCTCAGCATTTTCCAAGAATGTGTGTATACAATGATGTTACAGGCTGGCAAAATAAACAATTTTTAGGGAGAGGTGAATTTACTTTACCTTTTGGTGATTATGAAGTTTCAATTACCGTTCCTGCTGATCATGTTGTTGCAGCAACTGGTGAATGTCAAAATTATGCAAGTTTATTAACCGCTGAACAACGTAAACGATTAGAAATAGCTAAAAAGTCCGATTCACCTATTTTAATTATTAATCAACAAGAAGCTGAATTAGCTGAAAAAAGTAAAAAAACGGATAAAAAAACATGGGTTTTTAAAGCAACAAATGTTCGTGATTTCGCCTTTACTACTTCACGTAAATTCATTTGGGATGCTCAGAATGTTAACGTAGGAGGAAAAAATATTTTGTGCATGTCTTATTATCCAAAAGAAGGAAATCCATTGTGGGAAAAATATTCCACAAAGTTAGTAGCGCACACCATTAAAACCTACTCAAAATATACAACGGATTATTCTTATCCTGTAGCAATTTCCGTACATTCAAAGTCGATTGGTATGGAATACCCTATGATTTGCTTTAATGGTGGAAGGCCAGAAGAAGATGGAACCTATTCCGAAAGCGAGAAGTATGGCATGTGGGGGGTAATCATTCATGAAGTGGGCCATAATTTTTTTCCTATGATTATTAATTCTGATGAGCGACAATGGACTTGGATGGATGAAGGCTTAAATACCTTTGTTCAATATTTAACAGAACAAGAGTGGGAGAGAGGCTATCCGTCTCGCAGAGGTCCAGCACATTTAATTGCTGACTATATGCGCAGTGATAAAAAAACAATTTCTCCAATCATGACAAATTCTGAATCCTTGTTTCAATTTGGTAATAATGCTTATGGAAAACCTGCAACGGCATTGAATATTTTAAGAGAAACCATTATGGGGCGTGAATTATTCGATTTCGCATTCAAAACATATTGTGAACGTTGGAAATTCAAACATCCATCTCCTGCTGATTTTTTCAGAACCATGGAAGATGCTTCAGCGGTAGACCTTGATTGGTTTTGGAGAGGCTGGTTTTATGGTACAGATGCCGTAGATATTGCAATCGATGAAGTCAAATGGTATCAATTAAATACACAGAATCCAACGATTGAAAAATCAGTAAAGAAATCGGAAAATGATTCCAAAGACATTCATATCGGGGTGGGTAGAAATAAATTGAGTATTTCTCAAACCATCAATGAAAAAGACAAATCAATTGATGATTTCTATGCAAAACGAGATGTATATTCAGTGGATACATTGGATAAATTGGAATATTCTGATTTTTTAAAGAAAATAGAGAAGAAGGATTTAGAGTTATTAAATGCCAATAAACAGTTTTATGAAATCACTTTCACTAATATTGGTGGTTTAGTAATGCCTTTGATAGTTGAATTCACCTACCTAGATGATTCAAAAGAAGTATTTCGGATTCCAGCGGAAATATGGAGAATGTATGAGGATAAAGTATCGAAAGTATTTATCTTAAATCAAGAAGTTAAATCGATTCGTTTAGATCCGTTTTTGGAAACTGCGGATACAGATCTGAATAATAATTCATGGCCACAAGAAACGGTTCCATCTAGGTATCAACTTTTCAAACAACAACAGACACAAAAGGAGAATCCAATGCAACGAGGTAAAAGAGTAGAGGAACTAAATAAAAATTAGTATCTTTCGGCGAGTGATTTATTTAACAATCTATTTATCAGTCGCCTACATGCATGAAAAACTTAGCATTTAGAAATATAATCTTTTTGTTTCTTTACTATGCTCATCCTTTATTTGGACAAGGAGATGATTGTGCTACTGCCACTCAATTAACCAACGTTAGTAATTATTGTTCTGGAAACGCTTTCTTTACGAATGTTAATTCTACTGCAAGTGCTTTCACACAAGCAACTTGTATAACGGGCGCAGCAACCGAAGATGTTTGGTTTTCTTTTACCGCAATAGGTACGGATGTATTAATTTCTGCCTCAGGTATGGGTGCAGGCGGTACGATGAATAGACCACGAATTGCTATTTATTCTGGAAATTGCAGTACCACCCTTAATCAAATTGGTTGTGCAAATGGAACCGCGGGATCTGGAGTCACACAACTATATCAATCTGCACTTACCCCAGGTACTGTTTATTACATTCGAATAAGTACATTAACAACGAATGAAGGTACTTTTGAGTTATGTTTGAACAATTACACACCTGCATCCAATCCAGGAGCAGACTGTGGTGGTGCAGCATATCTTTGTAGTAATAATCCTGTGAGTGTTGGTGTTTTAAGTGGGGGAGGATTGAATACCGATGAACCAGAAGCATCTTCGTGTATGGAAGTTCCCGGTGCAGATGAAGGCAATTCTTCTTGGTTTACTTTTACTTGTGGTACGCCCGGAGCACTTGTATTTGATATCACTCCTGTAAATCAGAATGATGATATTGATTTCATGGTTTTTCAACTTTCAGGAACAAACCCTTGCGGTACAAGAACAGTTGTTCGTTGCAATGCATCAGCTTTTATTAATCCTACAGGTGCAGTTGGTCTGAATTTAACGGATACGGATGTATCTGAAATGCCTGGGGTAAATCCTGGAAACAATTCCTACTGTCAGTTTATAAATATGACAGCTGGTACGAGTTATGCCGTCTTAGTGAATAATTTTAGTACTTCTGGTGGTTTTACATTAAGTTTTGGAACTGGTCCCGGAACAGGAACTTTTTTAGGGCCTAACCCCGTAATTAATGCTGTTCCAACCACCATATGTGCAGGGGAATCTGTAACGTTTGACGCTTTGAATTCAACCAATGTATCCGCTAATGGATATAGTTGGAATTTTAACAATGGGGGTACCCCAACATCGGCCACTGGAATTGGTCCACATTCAATTACATACTCGAGTCAAGGAGTTTATACGGCAATTTTAAATGGATCAAATACTGCCGGATGTTCAGACGTAGCTTTTGTTACAATTAATGTTACAAACCCAATAATCCCAACGTTCAATCAAATCGCACCTATTTGCAATGGAGGTTCAATTATTTTGCCCTCTGTCTCAACCAATAACATTTCCGGGGTATGGAGCCCGTCAATTGATAATACAACCACCACTACCTACACGTTTACTCCAGACATAACTGTATGTGCTCTTCCAACTACCATGACCGTTGTTGTAAATCCATTACAAACTATTTCACAAGGTATTGATATAACAAATTGCGTGAATATGACAATAGCTCCTTTTCAATTCACGTTTGGTGGCAGCGCTACAAATGCAACAGCTACTGGTTTGCCTCCAGGTTTGACTTCACAAGTTATCGGTAATAATTTGGTAATAAGTGGAACTCCTGCAACAATTGGAATTTATACATACACTATTTCAACTTCAGGAAGTAATTGCAGTTCTGTAAATACAACAGGGGTAATTACCATTACAAATTCAATAACCCCTATTTTCAGCGCTATTGGTCCATATTGCCAATTCAGCACTGCCTCAGCTCTTCCGTTGATATCATCAAATATCCCAGGAATTACCGGTAGTTGGAATCCTGCAACCATCAATACAGCTAATATTGGTCTACAAACGTTCACTTTTAATCCTTCTCCTAACCAATGTGCAAGCTCAACCACCATAACAATTGAGATAACTCCACTAATTACTCCCACCTTTCCGACTTTAGGTCCGTTTTGTATTAATGAACAAGTTAATCAACCTACTCTTCAACCAAGTTCAAATGAAGGAATTATAGGTACATGGAACCCACCAACAATCTCAACCTTATCTGCAGGAAACATCAGTTACCAGTTCATCCCGAATGCCAATCAATGTGCAGACACATCTTTCCTAACTATTGCAGTTAACAATCCAATTTCCCCTTCATTTAATCCATTAGGTCCTTATACGCAAAATGGATTAGCAGGTGTATTACAAACGAGTTCTAATGACACTCCAAGTATAATGGGAACATGGGACCCCAATAGTATTTCAACTAATGAAATTGGACAATTTACTTATACGTTTACACCTAACCCTAATCAATGCGCCATACCTGTAACTATGGATATTTCGATTCAAGATGAAACCGTGTTTTATGTGCCAAATTCATTTACCCCGGATCAAGATGAGCATAATCAAACTTGGGCTCCTGTTTTCACACAAGGATTTGATCCTTATAATTTTGAATTAAGAATTTATAACAGATGGGGAGAGATTATTTGGCTTAGCTACAATGCAAATGCTGGATGGGATGGTACGTTTGGTAATAACGGAAACCAAGTACCACAAGGTATTTACACATATAAGATCAATTTCAAAATTAAAGAATTGGATAAACGCCAAGTAGTTACTGGACACATTAATTTGATTCGATAAAATCAGCGTTAAATCATTCCTCGAATTACACCTTTAACAGAAGATTCAATAAAAGATAAAATCAATTCTCTTGTGTCTGAAGCAGGAATAGTTTGTTTTACTTGTTCAATTGCTTTGGTGATATTACTATTTTGAACATATAATATTCGATAAATATCCTCAATCTCTCTCACCGTTTCATCGGAATAGCCACGTCTTCTCAATCCAACCGAATTTACACCTGCAAAGGTCAATGGTTCTCTTGCGGCCTTAATAAATGGAGGTATGTCTTTTCTAATTAATGAAGCCCCACCAATAAAAGCATGAGCCCCAATATGAGCAAATTGCTGTGCAGCAACTTTTCCTTCTAGAATAGCAAAATCATCAATAATGACGTGGCCGGATAAACCAGTATAACTAGCTAAAATAACATGATTACCTATTTGACAATCATGAGCTACGTGCACATATGTCATTAGTAAACAATTATTTCCAACAGAGGTTTTCCATTTATCTTTTGTACCACGGTGTATGGTAACACATTCTCTGATTATCGTATTATTCCCAATAATGACGGAAGTTTCTTCTCCATCAAATTTTAAATCCTGAGGTATTACCCCAATTACTGCTCCTGGAAAAATCTCGCAATTTTCACCAATTTCTGTTCCGGGATAGATTGAAACATTGGAATGAATCTTTGTATTAGCTCCTATTTTAACATTTTCATGAATAATTGAAAAAGGATCAATACGAACATTATCACCAATTAATGCATTGGCTGATACCGAAGCTAACTTACTAATCATGCTTCCTTGTCTTTGACAACTTGAGCAAGCATTTCCGCTTCACTCACTACTTTTCCATTGACATATGCTTTTCCTACCATTTCAACTAAACCTCGTCTAATTGGAGATTTTAAGAAAAGTTCAAAAACGACAGTGTCACCAGGAACAACTTTTTGTTTAAACTTAACATTATCGATCTTCATGAAATAGGTAGAGTATAAATGCGGGTCCTCTATTTTACTCAATGCGAAAATTCCACCTGTTTGAGCCATTGCCTCTAGTTGAAGTACTCCAGGGAAAATAGGATTACCAGGGAAATGACCTGTAAAAATGGGTTCATTCATCGTAATATTTTTCACACCAATGATTGAATCTTCATTAATCTCCATGATTTTGTCAATCATTAAGAAAGGAAATCGGTGTGGCAACATTGATTCGATATCGTTGATCGTGTACAAAGGTGGTTTACTCAAATCAAATTTTCGACCCTCATTTTGTTGCTTCTTAATTTGTTCTTTTAATATTTTAGCAAAGCGAACATTTCCTGAATGACCAGGTCTAGCTGCTAATATATGTGCTTTTATCGGTTTACCAACGAGCGCCAAATCTCCAACAATATCCAACAATTTATGACGGGCAGGTTCATTTTCATATTGAAGCTTTGTACTATTCAAAACCCCAATTCCATCTATTGAAACTTTTAGACTTTCTTGTGACAAATCTTTGTAATTTGTTATTTTAGTAATTTCACCATCTTGGTTAAAATACACATACCTATCGGAGTTAATTTTAATATCAGTCATATCAACCCTAACTTTTTTTCATACATTTTTATTATGTCTTGTGTTAAAAACTCATCAACTGTGTAATGAAATATACCCCGCTGTTTATAATTTCCCACATATAGTTCAAGATTTTCTGTAAGATATGAGTTTATGTTTAACATCCAATTTTCAGAGGTATTACTGTTCCAGCCTTGTACCTTAGACTTCATATGAACAAATCTTGGAGTCTTAGTCAAGTCAGTAACTACCTTTTCAGATTCAAGAATTTTTATTGTTATAGCAACGCAAAGATCCATACTTAAGAATTTTTGAGAGTCTATACCCTTTGCAAACTTGCTATAGAATGTTTTCCAATTTTTTACAACAATTTCCAGTGTTTCATAAAACTCTTTTGACCATTCATTTTTCTTGAAATAATGTAAACCAGAATAAATGTTTTTTAGAGAGTTTTTGGTAAAAGTTTTTCGATAATAGTCATTGGTTATTGTGTAATTTCTATAATCTGTTACTTCAGTTGTATAAAATACGTTGTATTTTCTCAAACTTTCCCACAATGGATTTAAATTTTCTAAAACCAACATATCAGTATCTAACACAATTGTTTCTTCAAAAGGAACAACGTGATAAATTTTCCATCTGTTTTGTATTTTCCAAGAAACCCCGTCAGCCATATCACCCCAGGGAATTGGA
>CAZTFG010000067.1:0-3998 GCA_964612725.1 uncultured Lishizhenia sp.
ATTAAATTACTTTTATTTGTAATTTAAAAACTACATTATGTTTGTTCGAAAAATTGGTGTTTCATTGTTTTTTACTATTTGCTTCATTGCATCTATAGTTGGACAGAAATCGTATTTTTTTAAGGAACAACTGAAAAAAAATCCTACGAGTATCTTTCCTGCATGTGTGAAAAACACACCGAAGAACTTAACATTTCTATCCAAGGAACCGAACCTAATTAAAAATATTACGTCCAATTGGATTTTTTTCAATGCCTCTGCTCAATGGATTGACAATCAGTTAAATAAAAATTCAATTTCTGATTTCTACTATGAATTTGCGCCACCAAGTGTATTAGCCGATTCTGCAATTGCCAGGCATAAAATCAATTTAGTACATCAAGGGGTTGGATTCGATACAGCATATACTGGCAAGGGCGTTATTGTTGGAATTGTAGATCAAGGAATTGATTTCAATCATCCAGACTTTAAATTTTCAAATGGAAAAACACGCGTCCTTAGGTATTGGGATCATACAGTAAATGCCCCTACTCCTCCAATTCCATATGGTTATGGCACCATGTGGGATAGCACTTCAATTAATAATGGAACTTGCACAAGTCTTGAAACCATTTCAGCTCACGGCACATCCGTTTCAGGTATTGCAGTTGGTAACGCACGTGCCAATAACAAGAATAAAGGTGCAGCTCCCGATGCCGATATAATTGTTGTTGAAACCAATTTCAATCTTCCAAACTGGACACTTTCGATTGCTGATGCATGTGATTATATTTTTAAGGTTGCAGATTCTCTTGGAAAACCTGCTGTAATTAATTTATCTCTAGGAACATATCTTGGGAGTCATGATGGGAGAGATCCAGCTGCTGAATACATCGATTCGTTATTAGATGCATCAAAGGGTAGAATTGTTGTTGCCGCTGCTGGCAACTCAGGTAACAAAGGAAAGTATCATGTCACAGGAAACGTCAATCAAGACACCTCTTTTGTATGGTGTAAAAACAACCCAGGAGCAACATATATTGGGAACAACAAAATTTTATTCGACTTATGGACAGATACTTCCGAAACGAATTTTTCATTTGCTTACGGTGCCGACTTACCTGCTCCAACCTATGGTCTTCGCGGTAGAACAACCTTTAAGGCACTTACCGCCAACATGGAGCAACTGCCGATTTATGATACAATTTATAATTCTTTAGGTCAACGCATTGCCTGTATTGAAACATACAGAGAGTTTGTTGGACCCAATTTCCATATGCAAACATTATTTACCCAAATAGATTCATTGAATTACTTATATCGATTTGAAACAGTTGGTCTTGGCAAATATGATCTTTGGGGAGGAGCATGGCAACAATTAAGTGATTTTGAAACCTCTATTCCTTCTAGTTCCGATTTTCCAGCCATTGCAAATTATCATATGCCTGACTCATTGCAAACTATTGTTTCATCTTGGAATTGTTCTGAAAAAGTTATTTCAGTTGGAAATATAACCAACCGAAATTCTTACATAGACAAAAATAATGTAACGCAAGTAAATAATTCTACCCCTTCAGGTCAACTTGCTCCTTCAAGCAGTAAGGGCCCGAATCGTTTAGGAATAATGAAACCAGATGTATCGGCTAGTGGTGATTTCGCTTTTGGCTCCGGACCCATGTGGTATCTTTCTAATCCTGCAAACAATCCAAATATTGAACAAGGCGGATATCACATAAAAAACGGTGGAACTTCCATGTCCTCGCCAGTTGTAGCTGGATCAGCGGCATTATATCTTCAAAAATGCAGTGGGGTATCGTATCAAGATTTTAAATCAGACTTACAATTATCCTCATACGCTGATTTTCAAACGGGAATAACTCCAAACTACGGGTATGGCTACGGTAAGTTAAATTCCAATTCACTTATTTTATTAAAACATCAACCTGTGGAAATCCAAGGCCCATCGGGAGTGTGCTTAGGAAGCAATATCAATTTATCTTATGCAACAAGCATGATTCCTTTGAATATCCTCTGGTCTAATGGAGCCACTACAAGTACTATTTCAACATCAAGCAGTGGTAATTTTACCGTATCTTTAATTGATGCTCAGGGATGCAGAACTAAATCTGCTGTTAAAAACATTCAATTATTACAATTACCTTTCGTTGATGCGGGGCCTAATCACATTCTTTGTCCAAATGAACCTTTTACACTAACAGGAAATGGAACGGCAAGTTCATTCACATGGTCTAATAATGTTATTAATAATACCCCATTCACACCTGCCCAATCTGGATTTTATTATGTTACAGGAACGGATTTAAATGGCTGTTCCAACATAGACTCTACTTTCATTGATTTTTACACGCTTATGCCCATTAGCTATACTGAATCAATCAGCGAAATCCCTATGAATGGTCAGGCATTTAACGTTACTCAAGGAACACCAGCGGGTGGAACTTATTCCGGTCCAGGAATTATAGGAACATCTTTTCATCCGGGGCTTGCCGGTGAAGGTACACACGCCATTGTTTACTCCGTTCAAAATTCAAATGGTTGTTTTTCAACCGACACCTCTTATATTACTGTACTTAGCTCCAATGGTATTCCTGAAGAAGATCAATTTCTTACATTATTACCGAACCCAGCACAATCAACCGTTACTATAATATCATCTTCAAACCTGATTTCTAGTCAACTCGTTTCGAGCGAAGGAAAATTAATAAAGGAATATCAACTTTCTAATAATCATACGTTAAATATTGAATCATTAAGACCAGGAGTATATTACCTTTATGTTCAATCTGAGGTAGGAATAAGCAAGTTAAAATTCTTAAAAATCAATTAATTTATGCGTTATCTTTTTATTTGTCTGTTATCCTTTGGTACACATATTTTAATAGCCCAAGATATCCAAATCAAGAATCATTCTGGTGGATTACTGAGTGTTGGTGCACGATCAACATTAAGTGCTTTTAATGATAGTAAAACAAATAATTTCGGTAAGGGAATAGGTGGTCAATTTCGCCTTCAATTGTCTGAAAGGGTCAATACAGATTGGTTTTTCGATTACCTGACTAGTGACATTGGAACCGTTGCAAATAGGACGGACTACCATATTGGCTGGAGTGTTCTTTTTTATCCTTATTTAAAACAAAATCAAATTTTCAAACCATATGTCCTTGCTGGTCATTGTTTTGATTATTCATATATGGTTGAGAACAACGCCCAAAATAATTCAGCAGAAAGATGGAGTTCTGCAGTTCAGGCAGGAATTGGAACCCATGTTAATCTAACAAAAAGAATGGATTTATCCTTAACAAGTCAATACATGACTCACCTAGGAAATCATATAGACCCTGTCATTTACGCAGGAGGTGTAACTTTTGAAAATGAAACGGGGTTTAGTCTTGAGGGACATTTACTTATTACAGTTGGACTAACCTATAAACTCATTGATTTATGGTAAAACTATTTATCCCATTAATTTTAATGCACGTTTCTTTTGCATTTAATCAAGTATTGCCTGGATTGGATCCGAACAAAAAACTTCCTTTAATTAGTGATTACTATTTCCGGACCGGATTATTAAAAGCCTCTGCCACTATTTCACCGGGTAGAATGTTACAAAATGACGCGAACACTATAAATCTTTCTGGATTTTTAGAATACGTTGTCGATAAAAATTACAGTTTACGTGGGGATGTTATACAATTTATTGATGCCAATTTTGGATCAAATTCAATAATTATTCCTGAATTTCAAAACAGGCTATACATTGGCGTTTTCAAGCATCTAGGCAAAGAAAACTTTAGATGGTATAATGGAATACAAGCAGGAACAACCATAACAAGTTACTTCAATAATTTCTCTCTTGTTAAAAGAACTCATGTTGCCCCATCATTTGGATTAAAAACAGGAATAGCTTATTATGTGTGGGATTATTTTCACTTTTTTGCTGATATAAGTTACCTCAACTCTACCTTAAGGGGTCCTAATACTGGCTCACAACGAATGGA
>CAZTFG010000067.1:4098-12158 GCA_964612725.1 uncultured Lishizhenia sp.
GAACAAGAGTGGCTGCGTACCTTTCCAGACTATGTCAAAGCAGACAGGGATAAGGCATGGAAAGTGTTTTCATTTTTGTTTTTCATGATGAAAAATCCGGTTCATCGAGCACTTTGCAAAAAAACAACGGAATTGATCGATCAAATTCCTGAATTGATCTCTTGTGATTTTTCATATATGGAGCCAAATACGCATATTCTTCCACACAAAGGATATTCACGAATGGTTCTGAGGTGCCATTTACCGTTAATTGTTCCCAATCCAGCTGATTGTGGTATCCGGGTAGGTAACGAAACACGTCATTGGGAAGAAGGCAAGTTGCTCATTTTTGATGATTCATTTGAACATGAGGCGTGGAACCAAAGTAATGAACGCCGAGTAGTGTTGATGTTTGATATTCCAAACCCACTTTGGGGATACACAGCAGAGGAAATTTCAAAGTATAAAATCATGAACTTAGATGACCCTTTCCTCCTTTCATTAGCAAATAAGGAAGATTGGATTAGTGCTTTTGAAAAGCAGGAATTGCCCAAGGTGATTTTTTCGTAGTTAAAAAGGTATTAATTTCCGGTAGATTTTTATCCGAAGGAATTCCTCTCCATTTTAATGTTGATTTGTCCTCACAAAAAATTTGAGCCGCTTTATTGAGTTTTATTCCTTTGCTAAAATAATCCGTTCGTGTTAATTCCAACAAAACACTTTCTTCTTTGGGGTTTTCTGAGACAATTTTATACCCTAACAACTTGTTATATTGAATAGCGCGGTCATTATCCTTCCTGATTCTAATGCGGGATCTATCTATTGAATCTAGACCATAGAATACAAAATTCAATAAACACAAAGAAGCATAAACGGCAGCAAAAGACGATTCAAATTTTGGCTCACCGATAAAGATTCCTCCTTCCCCAAAACCAAAATCAGGATTAAAATTCTTGGCATTAATCAACCCAACTTTTTCTCCTTCGAATTCAATAATAAAATAATAGTTATATGCATTGTTAATTTGTTCAAACCATGCCAACTGTGCTTTCTTGGTTATTTTTTTTGAAAGAAGCATATTCGAATTCACAAAGTTTGAATTTCTCCATTTGCGAACCAATTCAATATCTGCTAGCGTTAATCGAGTTAACTTAACTTCATATTGTTCTAACTCTAACATTCTTTATCCGAAATGTAGTAAAGGGGTTCATTTTGTTGATTGCGCAAAATTTTACGTACATATTGCGAAAGTATACCTAAGCTAAATATGATTAAACCTGTTGAAAATAAAATACTTACAATCAATGACGCATACCCTTCTTCTGATATCTTATGGATAAACTTTCGATACATAAAGAAGAATCCAATCAGTAAATTTATTGCACTCATTGAAAACCCTAAATAGGTAACCAATTTCAACGGATAATCTGAGGAGTACATAATAAGATGAACTGTCTTTTTGATTAAATCAAAGGTTTTATAACGAGAGGTGGAGGTGCAATTCTTATTTTTTTCAACTGGAATAAATTCAACCTCATCCGTATACCAGAGAAGAAACTCATCGATAAACACATAATTTGAATGTTGTCTGGCCATTGTTCTTGCTAATTCACCATCAATCAACCGAAAACTGCTTCCTCTTCCTTTATTTTTTCCTTCAATTTTAGAAATCCGTTTGTATACGTTGGTTAGAAATTTTCTTTTTCCTCCTAATTCTGATGAAAATTCCCCATAGATAACTTTAGCATTTCCTTGATCATTAGCAGAAATCAACTTATTAAACTCAACTGGCAAAACATTCAAATCATCATCCATGGTCAGAATTATTTTACCCTTACTTTCATTTATTCCGCACAGGGTGGCAGCA
The DNA here is from genome assembly GCA_964612725.1 of uncultured Lishizhenia sp. GTDB lineage: Bacteria > Bacteroidota > Bacteroidia > Flavobacteriales_D > Crocinitomicaceae > UBA952. The sequence continues at coordinate 5,945 of CAZTFG010000067.1, forward strand.
TGCTGACCTACATTTTTTGAAAGCCTCACAATTTTCAAATCAGCAAATTCTTGTTTTTTATTCTTGAGCTGTTTCCATGTTAAATCAGTACTAAAATCATCGACCAAAATTAATTCGAACGACATAGTGCTAAAAGTCGAGAAAACCGTATCTACAAGAATAGCAATACCCTCCTGATTATTATAAACAGGAATTACAATGCTATATGTTACGTGTGAACTCATTGACAAACTCAAGAATACAAATTATTCTGGAAGAATATTCATTTTTTCAGCAAAATGATAACAATAATCTCTTAAATCTTCTGAAATTAAATGTTCTCCAGTTGCTTTTTCAAACGTGTCAGCCATGGTTAACAAAGATTGATGAAAAAATTGTTTCATCTCTTCAATTGTCATGTCTTTTGTCCATAAATCAATTTTCATGGTGTTTTTTTCTGCAGGATCCCATATAGAAAGTAAAAAAGCACTGGCAGGTTGATTTTCAATTTTACCGTCCTGTGCAGTCCATTTCATTTCTACAGGTAAATTGTTTTCGTTGACTTCAACTTGAATTTTTATTTCTGATTTCTTTGACATAATAGTGGATTAATCAATTTTATATGCTTGCATTATTTCTGCAAATGGAACTTTTACTAATTGTTCTAAAGACAAGTCAGAATGAGAATCCATGTAATTACGGACCATCTTCCAACCAATATATTGCCCTAACCGATCAGGGCTTTCTTTAGGCAAACCTGCCGTTTGTGGAGCTTCGTTGAAATAACCTAGCTTCAACATTTCATCATTTTTAAACAATAACTTTTGATCCACAAAATAAGTCCAGATTTGTTTCTCATTATCCTCAGCCCATTTATATTTTTCATTCGAATATCTACAAATAATTGCTTTTTCAGCCTCTGGCATTGCTGCTTCAATACAATATAAAAGTTTACCCCAACTTATCATATCCTCTGCAAATTTACTTTCGGTCGGGGCTTGTATGTGAGCATATACCCATTGAAAGATAACATCTCGTACCATGAATTTACGCTCCATTCCTTGCTTCATGTATTCATACACATTTTGAGCTGGAAGTTTCTTTACCACTTTATTTCCACTACCTAAATACCATTCCAAGCCTACCCCAATATCATCATTTGTTGCAATAGCGTTATAGCTAAACAAAGCATTAAAAAAAACAACATGATTGGGTTGTTTTGCTTTTGGAAAATGATATTTTAAATGCTTTAGTGCTTCCTGAATTTGTTTTTTTTCCAGAGATAGATCCGCAAATGTTTTTTTCAGTTCCTGTTCTACCTCTTTGATGTATGGATCGCTGTAAAATTGGGTTAATTGATTGCTAAAAGTTGTATCGATTCGAGTATTTATTTTCAAGCCTTTTTCATAAGTAAATCGATACAATTCCGGAAAAGACTTCAAAAATGATTGATTAAATTTTATACGTCCTGCGGCTGTACTACTTGAAAAAACTGAATCCACCTGCACAAACTTAACATCTGTTTTAATATCCGATACATCCACATCAAGCGGATTATTCCCACATGAAACTAAAAGTAACACAAAAACTAAAAGGGAAAATAAAGAGCGTAAATGAATCATTTTTATAACTTTGCTTTCAAAGTTAACATTTCATTTGCTAACAATTAATTTTAACCCTATGAAAAAAACACTATTAATTTTAGGTTTTGGGATTTTCCCAGCTTTTTTATCAATCGCACAAACAGATGCTTGTCAGAAAAAAATTGATAGCCTATCCAATCGAATTAACTATTTGGAAAGTAACATGAAAAATTCTTTCAACGAGAAATTAGTTCAAGCTGGGTTAACAACGAATTTAGGAATGAATTTCATTGTACCAGGTCAAACGAAATTAATTGATAAAAACGGTGTAGGTTCATGTTTTAGTATTGGATTAGCAATAAACAAAACTTTTAAGAATGCACCAACAATTGGAATAGCAACCGGTTTAGAATTTGATTTTGAAACCAATCGCTACAAAACAGTTGATAGTGTTTATTACGATTACATTGGGTCAAAAATTATTGGAAAAGGAAATGCAGTCGATGCAACTGGTTCATTTTCTCTTCAAGAACGTAATCAAAAATCCATTTATGTTTCTGTTCCTTTAATGATGTTATTTAGGACATCTATGATTGGTGATTTCCGATACTTTGGAAAATTTGGAATCAGAAACTCATTCATGGTTAAAAACACTGTAAATGATTACGGGGTGGATGTAACCAACCCTGCTCAACAAGTAGCTAACGTAGAAAACAATAGCTTCACCACACCTGGAGACATGTTTTTTTACAAGGGATCCATTGGATTATCAGCAGGAGCTGAATGGAAATTTATCAGTACAACTTCTTTAGTTGCGGAAGTGGGATATTTTTACGGAATTACGCCATTGCACCTAGAACGAAAAGACGTAAACCAAACGCTTTATACAGTAGACGCAGGAACGAAAACGTATTTTTCGAATAAAGCGAATCAAAACCAATTACTTTTCAAGATTTCAATCCTTTTCTAATCGCAAGAAAATTGGACTACGTTAAAACGAAAGAGTATATTGTTAATTGGTTAACTAATTACTGTGATCAATCTGGATCAGCCGGTTTTGTAATTGGAATTTCGGGTGGAATTGATTCAGCAGTGACTTCTACCCTTTGTGCCTTAACGAAGAAAAAGGTTGTATTGGTTAATATGCCGATAAGACAATCTGAAAAGGAATACAATCGATCGATTGAACATATCCACGACCTTCAAAATAAATTTGATTCTGTAAGTGAATTTGAAGTCAACTTAACGAGCACTTTTTCAGATATGGAATCCATTTTGCCAAAATCTGCTTCAGCGAATCCATTAGCGATGGCGAACACACGTGCACGACTTCGCATGACTACCCTATACGCAATTGCTCAGGGTGAAAATTGCTTAGTTGCGGGAACAGGAAATAAAATCGAGGATTTTGGAATTGGTTTTTTCACAAAGTATGGCGACGGCGGGGTTGACCTTAGTCCAATAGCCGATTTGATGAAGTCACAAGTTTATGCTTTAGGAAAGGAACTTGGAATTGTTCAATCTATACAGCAAGCTGCTCCCACTGATGGTTTGTGGGGTGACAATCGAACAGATGAAGATCAAATTGGCGCTACTTATTCAGAATTAGAATGGGCCATGGAATTCAGTGGAAATACAGATGATTTAACCTTTAGACAAAAAGAGGTAATTGAATTATATAGCCGATTAAATAGAATCAATCAGCATAAAATGATACCAATTCCGGTTTGTGTTATTCCTGATGAGATAAAATCTACTTAACCAAACGTTGACGATTCATTTCATACAAAACCATACCAACCGAAACACTCACGTTCAACGAAGCCACACCACCAATCATTGGTATTTTTAATTGCTCATCAGACATGCGAATCAAATCGTTGCTTATTCCATCCTCTTCAGAGCCAAAAATAAATGCGGTAGAATCAGCTAATTTCCCGAAGGGCAATTCTTTATTCGATTTCTCTGTACAAGCGACAAGTTTCACGCCCGATTGTTGAATGTAAAATAAAGCTTCTTTCAATTGATCAACCTTACAAACCGGTAAAAAATTAAGTGCTCCGGCCGAAGTTTTAACTGCATCTGCTGTTACTAAAGCAGATCCTTTTGAAGGGATTACAATAGCATCAACTCCTTGACAGGCAGCTGTCCTGGCAATTGCTCCTAAATTTCTAACATCCGTAATTCTGTCAAGAAAAACCAAAGTCAATTGTTCTTTTTTCTCCAATTTAGCATCCACTAAGGTGTAAAAATCATGATATTCAATCGGAGAAACAAAAGCAATTACTCCCTGATGATTTGCCATGGTGATTCGATCCAATTTTTGAACTGGCACAAATTGTAACTGGAAATCTTTACCTGTTAACGCTTCCTTTAATTCAATAAAAAGATCTTTATTCATCCCTTTTTGAATTAAAATTTTATTTATTTCTCTTTCCGATTTGATGGCTTCAACCACAGAACGAATTCCGTAAATAATATTCTCTTTTTCTTTAAAATTCTGCTCGCGGTTGCGATAGTTTTTTTCTACCATGTTATTTCCCATTCAATCTTTACGTTATCTCCCAATGTTTTCGCAACAGGACAACTTTTACCTGCTTGAATAACTTTGTGTACTGTTTTTTCATCCCAATTGTTACCAGTTAGGTCAACTTTTAAAATAATTGTTTCAATTCTTCGAGGATTCGAGCCCATAACCTTGGTGACTTCAACGGTGCCATGATCAAAATCAATGGAATGTTCTTGACAATAAATCCCCATAATCGTTAATGCACATGAACCCATTGCTGTTGCCACAAGATCGGTTGGAGAAAAATACTCACCCTTCCCTTTATTATCTGTGGGTGCATCTGTAATAATTTTATTTCCCGATGCAAGGTGTTCGCAAATAGTTCTTAACTTGCCATTATAAACAATTTTTGATGTCATCTTCGTCCTCTATCTCTTAATTCCTGCAATGAACGGACTAACATCTCTTGTATTTGATTAGGCTGAAGCACTTCCGCATTTCTTACCGTTACTCCATTCACTGTATATTGAAAACTTTGTAATTTCTCAAAATCTCGCACACTCACATTTTTGGTGTAAACCCGTTTTTTTTCAGCGTTAAATGCCATAATTTGAATGAATACTACAGGTCGATAGCGACTTGTTCCAAGTATCGGATTGACCAATTGAACACCGGAAGCAATCGAATAACTGACACGCACTTGCACATAAAAATCCTTGTCAAAATCATGAATTGCTTGTCTTCTTGTACTGACAGGCATTCCTCTAACTGAGTTTCCACCATCATAGGATTTAATATCACGACCTCTCCTATTTTTACGATAAACACATTCAGCGTTAGCATTTAATTCAGCAGAAACCGTTCTCGTAATTACCGCTTTAATAGAATCAATATTTGCATCTGAAAGTCGCACACGATTTAATCCCCCTTGCTGAATGGAATTTCCATTATTCGTTATTTGAACTGGATTTACTAATCTTCTATCTACATAAAAACGGATAGCGTAAATTCCCGCACTGTTTTGGGCAAATGATTGAAAAACCAAAACGCTCTGTAGAGCCAATAATAAAAAGTACTTTTTAATCATCTCTAATCAATTATCTTCAAAATTACGTAAAATGCTGAAAATAATTCCATTTAAAACCTCCGTTTATCTATCCAAATAAAAGTTTTATTTAGAATCATTCTAAAATACCATTTTTAAGGTATTGTAACACCCTATTAAAATAATCAATTTTGCAAAAAAAATGCAAATGAAATTCCTTTTAGTTCTTCCGATAATCTTTCTTTTCAACGTACAACTAGTTGGTCAACAGGTTACAAAAGACAGTATAAAACGATTAAACGAATTCAAAATAACAAGCATACAAAAGGATATTGAACGTTTACCTGTACTAGAGGGAACGCGCATTAATGCAGGAAAAAAAAATGAAGTAATTCAATTAAGCGCGTTAAATGCGGATCTTTCTTCCAATAATTACCGACAAATAATGGCAAAAGTTCCCGGTGTTTCCATTTGGGAAAGTGATGGTTCGGGAATTCAAACCTCTATTTCAACTCGTGGATTAAGCCCAAACAGATCATGGGAGTTTAATGTTAGACAAAATGGATTTGACATAACCTCAGAAGCGTATGGTTATCCAGAAGCGTATTACACTCCACCTACTGAGGCATTAGAAAAAATAGAAATCATAAGAGGAGCTGCATCACTTCAGTATGGGACTCAATTTGGAGGATTATTAAATTACGTAACCAAAAAAAGCCTTGGATCAGCCCCTTTTTCATTTGAGACGCAACAGACCATTGGTACGTATGGATTATTCAACACATTCAATGCCATTGGAGGAAAAATAAAAAAATTCTCGTATTATGGTTTTTTACATCATCGGTTTGCGGATGGATGGAGATATAATAGCCGATATTCTACCACAACAGGACATATTAATTTGTCCTATACATTCAATAAAAAATTAACGGCTTCCATGGAATACACACACATGAATTTTGTAAGTCAACAACCTGGTGGATTAACAGACTCTCTATTTCAGGCAAATCCACAACAATCAATCCGGGCTCGAAATTGGTTTAGTACTCCTTGGAATTCCACTGCTTTCCATCTCGATTATCAACCAAACTCACTTAC
>CAZTFG010000068.1:0-1698 GCA_964612725.1 uncultured Lishizhenia sp.
CCAATGGACCCGCACAATTATTATTTAGTGAGGAGATATAGGCAGCATTTGCCGCATTATTTGGTAGCCCTGGAGTTTGATTATCTGGAGCTGAACAAGCACCCGAAACCCAATTGGCTTGATTGGATGGGTTATTATCTAGTGTGTTTCCAAAATAAAACACGGAATTTGTAGCTGATGGGGCAAAGTAAATGATAGAGTTTATGGTATTGTTTGCCCAGCTAACTCCATGAATTGGAGTTGCTAGATTACTTGGGCCATATACTTGAAATGAATCCCCTCCATTTGCCATGGATATTGGTCCCCATAACCCTCCAGGCAACCATCCTGTAGAAGGATAGGTAGATGATAACGTTGTTGGGGAAGTTGTCTGGTGTTCAAGAAGGTTAGAATTAACTGGTATCACTAGCTTGCAATTACCGTCTGTAGTTGAAATATCATTTGCGGGCAAAGAAGCGTTCGGGTCTAAATCATTATAAATTACAATTAAGGTCCCTATCGGAATACATTGCCAAAAAGGGTCGTTTTTAAAACGAACAGCTCCATTTGCAATTCCAACTCCAGATGTTGCTCCTCCCGAAAAGTAACCATTATTGTCATCTAGTACCCAATTGCGTAGATCGAGGCAATAATTGGTGCAGTTGTAGGGAGATGTTCCAGGAATAACTAATAATTCAATATATTCCTTTGATCCTGATGGCCCTTGAGAAACCTCATTCAGAATTAGAGATTGGCTGAATAAATTGAATGTGGAAAACAGGAATACGACAAACGTAAAGCGAGATAAGAGTTGTAGTTTCAATTTCGGTAAATTTTGAACGAAATTGAGGCTTTAAATTAAATTAATGTTTACTGATACATTGTATTTATGTTAAATAAAGTGTTTTACTACTTACTATGATATAGTTGAATCAACGATATTGCTAGTGCGATAATCGAAATAAAGAGAGCAATGTTTATTCGTTTGATGTATTTTACTTTCATTTTTAGAGAAATAATTTATAAAATTGAGGATTCAATAAAGGGCGTGAAATTTCAATTTTTGGAATTTTGTTACTTTCAAAATCATGCATGATCGTATCAATTATTTGTTCGGTTTGATCCAGATAAGTGATTTGTATTGGTTTCGTAATGGAGATCCAATTTTTTATTGTTCGGTAATGCACCAAGCTGAGTTCATTTAATACGGTGACACCAAGTTTTTTTAAGCTAGCAGCATTACAAAGTTGCTCATATTGACCTATCATAGGAATAACGAGTAATTTTTTACCAAGAAAAAGTGCTTCGGCGGGTAATTCAAATCCGGCTCCACAAAGAATCCCTAGGCAATTACTTAAACTTTTGGTAAACTCCTCGTTATTGATTGGGTGAAAAGTCACATTTCCTTTCCTGTATGATTTCTTGGTATACTTAGAAAATACTTGCCAATCTACATTAAAACAAGACAAAACTGAAAAAATGTTATCATCATGGTATGCTGGTAGGTAAACAGTAAAATAGGATTGTTGAGTTGGGGAAATTTGTTGAATGGATTGCCTAATTATTGGTGTAAATATGTTTTTCGCATAAGATTCAAAATGAAATCCGTATTTAGTTTTGGTAGGGCAATAATGGTTTAATATGTATTTACCTATTGGATTTATTGTTTCTGGTTTGGGTGATAGGGGATTGGCTACCGCTGCTTGGTGACTTAGCTCT
>CAZTFG010000068.1:1708-2073 GCA_964612725.1 uncultured Lishizhenia sp.
CAAGGCACATTTCTAATAAGGGCTGACCAAGCACTTACCGGCTCAAAATCTGAAATGGCCAAATCATATTGTGAAACTGGAAAATCTTTTATTTCTTTCAAAAACCGAATGGGATTTGCATTTATTGTTGTTTTGAGTAAATCAACTTTGCCAGATTTTGAGGATAGAAATGTTAATCCCAAGCGTTGATAATTGACTTCAAATTTAGATTGAACTTGTGATTGATTTCCACTTATTAAAATATCATCATTGATATAATCACCAAGAGAAAGGTCTTTAAATTGATACCAATCATATTTTTAATTTCTATTTGAATACGCCCACACTTTATGGGTTAATGTACCTTCCAAAGAACTGTTAGTTGT
>CAZTFG010000068.1:2083-11976 GCA_964612725.1 uncultured Lishizhenia sp.
TCTACCTCTCCCATTTTTTTTAATTCAGGCACAATATCTTCAGCTCTGCTCAAATGACCATTGCCTGTACCTTGAATTCCATAGAGTATTTTCATTATTAGTTAGAATTAATGAGTTCATTAAGTAAGTCTGCGTAATTGTATTCTACAGCAGCCTTTTTTTCTTGGTAATTTTCATTGATAACCGAATCGTGTTCCTTCTGGAATTCAAAAATTCGCCATTTTTTGCGATTATATTCTAGACTTGTTAAGTTTTCAACCCAATCACCAGAGTTCAAATAAGTAACTTTTTGTCCGCGGTTATTTGTGAAGTCACGAATTTTTGGTTGATGAATGTGTCCGCAAATCACATAGGTGTATCCATTTTCCATAGCAATGTCAGACGCTGTTCCTTCAAAATCATTTACATATTGTATGACTCCTTTTACACTATCTTTCACTTTCTTAGATAGAGATATACGCCCTCTTCCTAATTTGATACTCACCCAATTGATAAATGTGTTTAATACTATCAATAAATCATATCCTTTTCCCCCTAATTTTGCAATCCATTTTGAATGTTTCATCGTGTTGTCAAATACATCACCGTGAAAAATCCAAGCTTTGCCAGTTGGAAGAGTTAAAACCACTTTATTAACAATATAAAAGTTTCCTAAATGTAGTCCTTTGAATTTTCTAAGCATTTCATCATGATTTCCAGTAACATAATATACAATAGTTCCATCCATTAGAAGTGATGAAATTGCTTTTACTACCCGCATGTGAGATTCTGGGAAATAGTGCTTACTGAATTGCCAAATATCAATAATATCGCCATTAAGCACCAAGGTTTTTGGCTTTATAGACTCAAGGTAATTAGATAGTTCAGTTGCTCTTGATCCATAGGTTCCAAGGTGAACATCAGATAATACAACGAGGTCAACGATGCGTTTTTCCATACTCCATTCGTTTTAACAAATTTGTAAAGGAATTTTCAGTAGGCTTTTATGGTTGCTTTAACATGAGTTTATTTATTTGCTAACTGAATATTAGATTTTTAATTAAATGTTATCAATAAAATTGTCAAGTCCAAGATGGTTATGAAAAATCCCAATGAATTTTGAGAGACACGTAAAAATTCATAAAAATTTAATACAGTTTTGAAGTGTAAATTTTTAACAAATTGCATCTTTGCCTATGCATGTAGTTAATAGAGAATTAAGTTGGCTTTCTTTTAATGAAAGAGTGCTTCAAGAAGCAATGGATTCAACAGTTCCTCTGGTTGAAAGAATGCGGTTTTTGGGCATTTATTCCAACAATATGGATGAGTTTTATCGTGTTCGTGTGGCTAATGTCAGACGCTTATCGGCCCTAAAAAAACAGAAGATACCAGGATTTCATGGAACTGCTTCCGACCTTTATCAAGAAATCAGAGAAGAGGTTTTGCGGCAACAAACGAAATTTGAAAAAGCATTTGAAGAGATTTCGGAGGAATTTAGTAAGCACAATATTTTTTTTACTAATGAACACAATCTAACAACTTCCCAAGAAAATGAACTGAACCAATATTACCAAGATAAATTAAAGCATTCTATATTTCCCATTATTTTAGATCGAAAAAGTAATTTTCCAAAACTAAGGGATTATGCTATTTATCTCGCTGTTAAAATTGTTGATATTAAAAAAAAGATAAGATATGCACTCATTCAGGTGCCCATGGATATCCCCAGGTACTACACACTAAAAGATGAGATAGGAACGCACGTAATTTTAATTGATGATATTATACGGCTTCAATTAAAAGAGATTTTCGGTATTTTTTTTCCTAAAGAAATCAGTGCTTATACATTTAAATTTACCCGTGATGCCGAATTAGACTTAGATGATGATTTAAGTTTACCGTTTATTGAAAAAATTGAAAAAAGTTTAAAAGATCGAAAAAAAGGGGTGCCTGTTCGTTTTGTTTACGATGAAGAAATGCCCATTGATCTACTTCAATATTTATTGAATGCCTTGCATTTGAAAGAGGGCATCAATACGATTCCTGGAGGAAGGTATCACAATAATAAAGATCTAATTTCGTTTCCAACTTTTGGAAATCCTTCCTTTTTATTTTCACCCCAACCACCTTGTAAGCATCCGGAATTAGAACAAAAGGGTGGGGTAATTCAAGCGGTAATAAAAAAAGATATATTATTGCATTTTCCCTATCAACGCTTTGATTATATTATTGACTTGTTACGAGAGTCTGCTATTGATCCAAAAGTTAAGTCAATTAAAATAAATATTTATCGTGTTGCTAAGAATTCTGATATAATGAATGCCTTATTATCTGCGGTATTTAATGGTAAGGATGTGACAGTGGTGTTTGAGCTACAAGCGCGTTTTGATGAGGAAAACAATTTATATTGGAGTAATCGATTAAAGGAGTTTGGTGCAAAAGTGATATATGGTGTACCACATTTGAAAGTACATTCAAAACTCTTGCAAATAGAAAGGATAAAGGACGGAAAAGAGCAATTGATTACCTATATTGGAACAGGTAATTTTAATGAAAAAACTGCTCGAATTTATGTGGATTTAGGTTATTTAACCTCCAAGCCTGAAATCGCAAATGAAGTTAAGAAGGTGTTTCGTTTGTTGGAAAATAATTTAGAGAGACCTATTTTTCGTAATTTATTAGTTTCCCCCTTTAATGCACGTAGAAAAATAATACAATACATCAATCAAGAAATAAATCATGTCAAAAAAGGTCAAAAAAGCTTCATTCGTATTAAAATCAACAATTTGACCGACGCAAGTTTAATTGAAAAATTCTATGATGCAAGTCGAGCAGGAGTCAAAATAGAAATGATTATACGGGGTATTTGTTGTCTAAAACCAGGTGTTAAAGGCCTAAGTGAGAATATTACTGTGATTAGTATTGTGGATCGTTATTTAGAACACGCACGATTCATGATATTTAAAAATGGTGATAATCCAATTTATATTCTGACGAGCGCAGATTTTATGGAGCGAAACCTAGATAGCAGAATTGAAGTGGGTGTAGTTATCAAAGAGCAACTGATTCAGCATGAATTGGATCGTATTTTTGATTTTCAATGGAAAGGAAGTGTTAAAGCTCGTTTAATTTCTTCAGATTTAAAAAATCGCTATCGAAAAAGAAATCTACCTCCTTTTCATGCTCAAACTGAACTATATAAATCCTATTTTGAATAAATTAGTTTTTTTGTAATTATTTTTTAATTATAAAAAAAAGAGCTGCTCCTTTCGAAACAGCCCTTTTCTCAACGTTTGAATGTGATATTATTGTTTTACAATTCGATTAATCATACGAACCTCTTCATTAAGTATATTTAATAGATACGTTCCATTAGACATGTTGCGCATATCGATTGTTGTATCAATTGAACTGGATATTAACTCACCTGATGAAAGAAGTTTTCCTTCTATGGACCTTAATTCAAAGAGAAGATGTTTTTCTGTTTGATTTGAAATTGTGACAAATGCTTGCGTTGGATTAGGATAGATTATAATCCCATTTAATTGTTCAGTAAGGCTTGCGCATGGATCCGATGTTACATTGATTTCATCACTTGCTTGGCATCCATTTTGAGCTGTTGTAGTAACCTCATAAATACCAGCATTTGTTACTGTTGTGAAAGGGGTTTGATCTCCTGTACTCCATTCAACTTGCGAACCATTACCAGTTGCATTTAACGTGATTGGAAAATCATATTCACACACAGTAATGTCACTTCCTGCATTAACCGTTGGTGATACTAGAACTTGAATAACTAATTGATCTGAAGACTCGCATCCATTTTGGTCAGTTACAATGACAGAATAGGTTCCTGATGAATTAACCTGAATTTGCTGACTTGTTTCATTTGTATTCCAATTGTATGTTAGTTGATTTTCATTGGACTCAGCTAAAATAGAATAAGGTAAATCATTTGAACAGACCTGCAAATCATCTCCTAGATTAACTCCCGGCAGATTATTTATTAGTACTGAAATTGTGTCAGAATTTGAACATCCATTGTTATTTGTTGCTGTAGCGATATATACTCCAGTAGAGGAAACGATTATGCTGTTTGTATTTTGACCAGAATTCCAAGTGTAAGTAATTCCTGAAGAATTACTGGTAGCTGTAATTTGAACTGGTTCATCATTTTGACAAATTTCAATATCATTACCCAGAGATATAGATGGAGTTTGATTTACGTTTACCGTGATTTGATCTGAATTGCTACATCCATTCGTATCAGTACCAACCACCGTAAATGTTGTGGTTTGTGTTAAAAGAAATGCTTGACCGTTAATAATATTATCTGACCAAGTATAAGAACTTCCACCACTACCAGAAAGAGTAATTAATGCATTTGTGCAAGCGCTTATATCTGAACCTGCGTTTATTAATGGTAAACCATAAACGATTACGGAAACGGTATCTTTATTTGAACAACCAGTGGAACTATCTAATCCAGTTACAATATAATTTGCTATGGATGAAGTAGAACCAGTTTGAATAGTAAGTGCAGAACCTGTTGCTCCATTATTCCAAGAATAAGAAGTTGCACCGGATGCATTCAACGTAATCGGAGTCCCTCCACAAATTGTCTGATTTTGACCAGCAAAAACAACAGGAGGCGCAATATTTGTAATTGTAACAATGGATGTTGTGTCCGTACAACCAAGTATGTTGTTTGTAACTTTTAAAGAGTAATTGCCTGATAGGTTGGCTTGAAAAGTATTGTTGGTTGCACTTGAAATAGCTACATTATTTAATAACCATTGATATGAAACACCTGCTACGTTTGAAACAGTTAGTGTAGTGGATTGACCAGGGCAAAGACTTAAATCTGTTGAATTTATCGGTGCTCCTGAAACGTCAGCGCATGAATTAATTTGATAAATACTTAATGTTGAACTAACCTCATTTGCAAGAATGACCAAGGTTTTACCATTAGGAGATTCTGAAGCGGGTATTATAATAATCCCTTCTGCACCAAGATCAGGTCCACTAAGGGTAGTAGATCGATTATTTGCATAACCAACAAAAACTGGAGAGGTAGGCACGTCAACATTAAATATCATAACTCCTCCTATTCTTTCCAAAGAAACAAAGGCATAAGTTGAACCATTAATTATAGTTACTGCTACTCCCTCAGGTTCAGGGCCCTTATCATCACTTCTGTTTTTAGATGCAGGAGTTCCCGTCGAATTGGAAGCATTAAAAATAGAACTAAATGTTGGATGATTTGACGTGATTTGTTCGATTAAGTCCTTTGAATCGTAAACCAAAGCACCGGTTTGAGGATCCCATATAGAGAACGATCTACCTCCCATAACATGTAATTCATCATAATCGCCATCTCCATCCGTATCTCCAGAATATTTTAAGGCACTTAATCGACCTAAAAATTTATTGTTTCTAAGAATTGATTGATCTGGAAAAGCTGTTAAATCTAAATTATTAAATGTGGAAGAAGATATACGATTTGCATCAATTACAGAACCAAATTCTCTAGAATCTCCCTCGTTTGCAGTAAACAATAATCCTTGACCTCCAATCGATTGAAAAGTCATTGCATCAGGCATAAATGCTCCTTTTATTGGTAAATCTCCGGTAATTAGAATTGCACCACTTTGGTCCGACGCATCTAATGCATTTCCAGAACCAGCTGAATAGGATGAGTAGCCTAATGCCGTTAAAGAGGTTATGGTGCTGGTTCCCAAATCAATTGTAACCAAAGCATTATTTTCTTGAAGCGTCACATAAGCTTTCGTATTATCATCTGAAATTGCAATATATTCAGGTTCAAAATCCTGTGCCACAGAAGCAGAAGTAGAAAATACGCGTATGCCTTGAGCTCGAAGCGATGTTTCTTGTCCATTATAGGCTGTAAATCCAACGTTCGTTACATTTGAATTTGTCAATGCTGAATATCCAGGAGATAAGTCAATAATTGAAACGGTACCTTCTGGATCGGATGCATAGATAGCATCAGGTTCGCCTTCGTTTGCTGTAAGAATTTTTGTATAGTCTTTATTAAATGTAATCATATCTGGCATTGCACCAACTTCCACTTGGCTTATGAAGTTTCCAGTATAATCAAAAAACACTACTTTGCCGTTGCTTTGAGCCGGAACCGATTCAATGGCACATGCAATAACGCTGTCATGAGCCACAACAGAGTTAATATTGCCGTATGCTGATAAATTAATACTGGATAATAAAACTGGAGAATTTGGATTTGAAAAATTGATAATATCTAGTTTACCTCCTATGCTGTTTGCGATGTATAATCTATCTACCGAAGAATCAAAAGTTACAATTTCAGCAGAATTTGAACCGCTAGCTCCGTTTGAAAATGAACTTAATAATGATAGGTTAAGTTCGTTCGTTGGTGTTGGAGAAACATAATCGTTATCTTTAATAAAAACTATTTGATAATTATTAGTTAAGGAAACATTAGCATTAACACCGGAAAGAATTTTTACAACAATTCGTTCTGCTTTTTCTGCAGAAACATCATCGATGATTGAAATTGGTAAGTTGGTTACGCCATTTGTATTAGCAGGTATTGTAAGTGTATTAGTCCATGTGAAATCAGCATTTTCAGTTGCATTGGAATAAACAGATAATCCGAAAGTCACATTTATTGGTGCGGCATTCGCATTTGATACTGTAATTGGAACATTAATGTTTCCGACATTTTCAGCATATTGGGCAAAGTTACTACCCGATGCGATAGAAACATCTGCTTGTCCTTGAATTGATACATTATCAAATCTCCAGGTGCCACCTGTAGCTATTAAAGTTGAATTAGCGGTTTGTCTAAATTCTGAAGTAGATTGAAAAAAAGCAGCTAAAATTCGAATTCCAAAGTTGGCATTATTGTTTGCTCCAGTTATGGATGAAAGATTAACTGAAAGACGACGGTATTGATCGCCAATACCATTATTTTGAAACCTTCCATTGTCAATTGTCCCATTACAAAAAGTTGTATTATCGGATGTCATTGTGAAATTGGTCCATATTGTTCCATCTAACGTATATTGCAAACGTACTGTATTCGTCGCCGTATTTGACCATCGTTGATCCCAAGTGAAACGGATATTTTGAAAACCAACTGTAGAGGCATTAAACTGAACACCACTTGTTTCATTTGTTGTTCCAGGAGTTGCTGTAAATGACCATGCTCCAGGATTAGTACCATTTTGAGCTCCACAGCCATTATTAATAATCGGATCCATTCCAGTTGCAGCATTCGCTACTACTAAGGAACCAATTATTTGTGATGTGCCTGTACCTTGATCAGACGTTGGTGCTACTGGTGCTCCAACAATTGAATTAAAGTTCCATAATGCGACAATATTCTGTGAAAAGGAAAACGTGCTAATAGATGCAGAAAAAATAAGAAAGACAATTTTTTTCATTTAATTTAATTTTGCTGCAAAGCAACAGAATGCTTATCAACAGAATGTTTTATTAAAATGAATTAACTATTTTAATTATATTATTTCATTGTTAATCAGTTTAATAGAAGATTAATATGAAAAAAAAGGATACTGTAAATTGTGGGAAATTTCTTTTTTTAACTTTACTTTAAAATTTATATATTATGTCCAATCCAAAGAAAATTTTCGTTCTAGATACATCTGTCCTGTTACATGATCATGAATCAATTTTGAATTTTGAGGAAAATAGTGTGGCAATCCCAATAACTGTTTTGGAGGAATTAGACAAATTTAAGTTGGGTAATGACACGAAAAATTTCTCAGCGCGTGAAGTGATCCGCTTTATTGATAAATTGTCTAAGACAAATTTACTTCAAGAATGGATTTCATTAGGAGTTAAAAAAGGGAAATTCAAAATCATCATGGATACAAATCCAGAAAGTATAGATGCTGAAAAGATATATTCATCTCAAAAAAATGATCATAAAATAATTAATGCTGCACTTGTACTTCAGGAACAAGAGCCTAAAAAAAAGGTAGTTTTAGTAACTAAAGATATAAATCTTAGAATTAAAGCCAAAGCAATTGGAGTTATTGCTGAGGATTATCAAACGGGTAAAGTGAATTTGAAGGAAATCACATCCTCAAGTGCTCAAACGATCGATCATGTTGATGCTGAAATTATTCGAGAAATATTCTTAAAAGGAGCTATCTTAGAAAATGGAATACTTGGCAAAAAGAAAAAAACAAATAGCTATTACATATTAAAAAATGGAAAAAATTCATGTTTGTGTTTTTATGATCAATCTATCGATGAACTAATCCGTATTGAAAAAGAATATGTTTATGGTATTAAACCAAAAAATGCAGAACAAGCGTTTGCCTTTCATGCACTGCTAAATCCTAAAATTAAATTAGTTGCATTACAAGGGGTAGCTGGAACTGGAAAAACCTTGTTGGCATTAGCTGCATCCTTGGAACAAATGAAAAATTTCAATCAAATTATATTGGCTAGACCCATAGTTCCTTTATCCAATAAAGATATCGGTTTTTTGCCTGGAGATGCAAATGATAAAATAGGACCATATATGGAACCATTGTGGGATAATTTAAAATTTATTAAAGCTCAATTTGGTCCGAATGAAAAAAAATTAAAGATTATCACGGATATGGAAGATTCGGGTTCAATTATAATAACACCTCTAGCTTTCATTCGCGGAAGAAGTCTATCCAATATTCTGTTTATTGTGGATGAAGCACAGAATTTAACACCCCATGAGGTAAAAACAATTATTACTCGTGCAGGAGAGAATACGAAAATAATTTTCACAGGTGATGTTCAACAAATTGATACACCATATTTAGACGAGAATTCAAATGGCTTGGCATATTTGGTAGATCGCTTGTCTGGACAGGATTTATTTTGTCATGTGATGCTAGAGAAGGGTGAACGATCGGAATTAGCTAACTTAGCAAATCAATTATTATAAAGAATGAAATTTGGTGCTATAGATATTGGAACGAATGCTGCAAGGCTATTGGTGGGTGAGGTTTGTCAAGAAGGTAGTCATTTTTACGTGAAAAAAATTTCCTATACAAGAGTGCCTTTGCGCCTAGGTGATGATGTTTTTGAACAGGGTAAAATATCGAAGGAAAAATATAAGAATACCCTCGACACCATTAAATCTTTTAAACTAATTGCTGGCATATTTAAGGTGGAAAAACTGAGAGCAGTTGCCACTTCTGCTATGCGGGAGTCTAAAAATGCTGAGAAAATAATTCAGAAAATAAAAAATAAAACGGATATCGAAATTGAGGTTATATCAGGTCAAGAGGAGGCAGATTTAATTTTTGGTACTTTTCTTTTACTTGATTTTGATAAATCTAATCCATTTGTTGTAATTGATGTTGGGGGTGGAAGTACTGAAATTAGCATATTTGAATCTGGACAGAAAATTGCATCTCATTCCTTTGAAATAGGAACAATTCGCTTGCTTAAAAATAAAGTGTTACCTGAAATCTGGGATGAAATGGCATCTTGGGTTAATGAGAATATGGATAACTCAATTCCACATGCTCTTTTTGGAACTGGAGGAAATATCAATAAAATCCATAAGATTTTAGGATTAAAGGAAAATCAAACGGTTGACATTAGAAAAATGAAAACCATGTTCGAAACATTTAAAAATCTTACTATTGAACAACGTATAGATCAATTTCATCTCAAACCAGATAGAGCTGACGTTATCGTGCCAGCTCTTGAGATTTATATGTTTTTAATGAAACAATTGAAAATAGATAAAATGTTGGTGCCAAAAATTGGGTTAGCCGATGGGTTGATTTATAGAATGCAACAGGAAACGACCTTATAAAAACAATATTTTTAATTTTTCTCCATTCCTCCAGGTTGGCAGCATTTCGGTAGCTTTAACACAGTTTCTTGTTTCG
>CAZTFG010000069.1:0-11865 GCA_964612725.1 uncultured Lishizhenia sp.
GACCCCATGCGTGACAGGCATGTATTCTAACCAACTGAACTACCAAACCAATTTTTTAACTTTCTTTCGAAAATCTCCAGAAACATCTGGATTCAAAATCGTGTGTGCTTTCGTTAAAAGCGAGTACAAAATTAACTCTTTTTTCTAAACTAGCAAGAAAAATTTATTTTTTTTCTCAATTATTTTAAATAATTAATTTTCTCATCCCCCATTCCTTTTTAGTTTTGTAACTTCGAATCCGAATGATTTTTACTTCTGATATATCACTGTTTTGGCTAATTCCTTGGGGAATCGTATGTATACTCCTCTCCTATTTGCTCTATTCTAAATCAGAATGGTTCAATGAACTTCATTTTTCTTGGAAGTGGATTTTGCGTTTCTCTCGATTTTTCAGTCTTTTTTTAATAGGTGTTTTATTACTAGGTATCATTTTTCAATCTGCTGAATTTAAAAAAGAAAAACCCGTTTTTGTTACCTTGATAGATAATTCGGGCTCTATGCGCAATTATGCAGATAGCAACCGGGTGCTTACTCAAATAAAGGAGGTTCGAACAAAAATTAAAAGTCTTTTTGGTGATCGCTTCGATTTAGTAGAAATGACCGTTGGTAAACAAGCCGTTTATTCAAGCAATGTTGATTTTAAAGAAGGTAATTCGGCACTTGAAAAGGGATTTGAAAAAATTATGATGGATTATTATAATCGGAATTTAGGTGGAATTCTTTTTATTTCAGATGGTAATTTTAATACAGGTTCTAATCCGCTTTACGCGTCATCCAAATTAAACCTTACACCTATTTTCACTTTAGGCGTCGGTGATTCGGTTCCTAAGAGAGATCACCTAATTAAAAATATTTCAGTTAATGAAGTAGCTTTTCTTAAAAACAAATTTCCTGTCGAAGTTGATATAGACGCAATTAAAATGGGAAAAGGAACCTATGCTGTTTCTATTTCTAAAGGAGGTAAAACGATTGCTTCAAAAAGTGTTAGCTATGAAAAGGATCAAAGAGAATTTAAACAAGTTGCCTTTGAATTGGAAGCTGATCAATTAGGATTCAATACCTATACCGTTTCCATAGCAAAAGCAGAAAATGAATATAATTACGAAAATAATAGCCGTAATTTTTATATCGAAGTGCTAGATTCGAAAAGTAAAGTTATCATCCTTGCAGGTGCGCCCCATCCTGATATTGCTGCTATAAAAGAGGTGTTAGATGAAAATGAGAATTTTGAAGTAAAAAGTGTACTCGCCAAAGACTGGGATAAAGACATGCGCAATGTTGACTTAATTATTTGGCATGAACCAGGAATTGCTTCTGATGCTTCCCTTTTAAAATTTGTTTCAGACCAGAAAAAACCCATGCTTTATATCCTTGGTCCAAATACTTCTAAAACCATCGTTCAATCTCTATCCATCGGATTAACAACGCCAGGAGGAAATAAACTGGAAGAACTACAAGGGTCAATAAATAAAGGATTTCAACCATTTGAGATCTCCGATGTGCTGTCAAACTCATTTGCATTTTTCCCTCCATTGAAAGCGAAGTTTGGCCCTATTTCAAGTACAAATTTTCAAGATGTTTTAGCCTTCCAGCGCGTGGGTAGCGTACAGAAAAAGGATCCATTGATTTATTTCTCGAAAAAAGGAGAAGTAAAATTCGGAGTGATCTATGGAGAAGGTTTGTGGAGATGGAAAATGAATGAATTTGTTAGAACAAAAGATTTCGCAGGATTTAGAGAATTCCTACAAAAAACATCGAATTATTTATCCGTAAAACAAAATACCTCTGCCTTGCGTGTAACGCTACCCAATCGATTCACAAAAAATGAAGAAGTTATCGTGAATGCTTCTTTCTATAATGAATCCATGGCTCCTATTACCACACCAAAAATTCAATTTACCTTAAAAGATGAATTGGGTAAATCCTCAAAAATGGAATTTGCTACTTACGGTGAAGGGTATAAATTATCCCTTGGGAAACTTAAACCAGGTAAGTATGAATGGACAGCAACCACCTCTCATGCAGGAAAAACATATAACAAAGCAGGAGCATTTTTTGTTGAAAATACTACCCTAGAGGGATTAGACACCTATGCAAATCATGCGTTATTGGTGGAAATGGCAGATAAATCCAAAGGGAAATTTGAACCATTAAACAATTATGATGCGCTCTTGAAAGCAATTGCATTACGAGAAGATATTTCCACGGTATCATATAAACAAACCTCGTTTGAGGATTTAATGGATTACAAATGGATTTTCTTCCTTCTATTATTTTTCCTTGGAATAGAATGGTTTGGAAGACGAATCAATGGAATTTACTAACTAGAAAACTGTTACATGTCAGCAAATTTCGCCTCTGCCCTCACCCACCCAGTATTTAAAGTAGTTTCACAAATAACAAGCGAAAAAGGAATCACAGCTTTTGTAATTGGAGGATATGTAAGAGACCTAATTATTGGTCGCCCCTCAAAAGACATTGACATTGTTGTTCTGGGTAATGGACTTGAATTAGCACAATTATCGGCTGAAAAATTGCGGGTAAAGAAAGTTAGTTTGTTCAAAAACTTCGGTACGGCACATTTTGCTTATAAAGATTTGGATGTGGAATTCGTTGGGGCCAGAAAAGAATCGTATCGGTCAGATTCCAGAAAACCGATTGTGGAAGATGGTACTTTGCAAGATGATCAAAATCGCCGAGATTTTACAATCAATGCACTGGCTTTGAGTTTAAACAAAGAAACTTTTGGTGATTTAATTGATCCATTTAATGGGTTGAAGGATATTGAACTTGGAATAATTAGAACACCACTTGATCCGGACATTACCTATAGTGATGATCCCTTGCGTATGCTAAGAGCGATTCGATTTGCAACTCAATTGAATTTTAAGATAGAAAACAAAAGTTTGGAATCTATTTTAAAACAATCCGATCGATTGAAAATAATATCTCAAGAGCGAATTAATGAAGAACTGAACAAAATCATCCTTGCGGATGCTCCTTCTCGAGGATTCGTTTTGCTGAAATCAACCCAATTATTACATCAGTTTTTTCCAGAAATGATAGCTCTCGTTGGTATTGAAACCATTGATGGTAAATCGCACAAGGATAATTTCTACCATACACTCGAAGTGCTAGACAATGTAGCAAAAAAATCAGACTCATTGTGGTTGAGATGGGCAGCCATTTTACACGATATTGCTAAACCACCAACGAAACGCTTTGATAAGGAAATTGGATGGACTTTTCATGGACATGAGGATTTGGGGGCTCGTATGGTACCTCGAATTTTTACCCGTATGCGTTTACCACTGGATCAAAAAATGAAATATGTTCAGAAATTAGTTCGGCTACACCTACGACCAATTGCTTTGGTAAAAGGAACGGTAACCGATTCTGCTATTCGTAGGTTGTTACATGAGGCGGGTGATGATATTGAGGATTTGATGGTCTTGTGCAATGCCGATATTACCTCGAAAAATGAATTCAAAGTAAAGAAATACAAACAAAATTTTGAGATCGTTGCTCGGAAGCTCAAAGAAGTCGAAGAAAAAGACCAAATACGTAATTTTCAACCACCTGTTACCGGTGAGTTAATTATGAAAACATTTGGCGTTGGACCTTGTGCTGAAATTGGAATAATCAAATCTCAAATCAAAGAATCAATTTTGGAAGGAACCATACCTAATGAATTTGAAGCGGCCTATTCAGAAATGATGCGAATAGGGAAAGAATTGGGGTTGGCAGAAAAGCTAGTTTAAATATCTTGAAGCGAACTTATTAACCATTTTAATTATTTCCTGAGTTAAAAAACACAACCCTTATAATTGAGATTTCAATTGCCAATATTAATTTATGAAGTATTTAATTTGCCTTATTACAATTTGTCCACTTATTATTTTGGGACAAAACAAACCTCAAAATCATAGTTTAACTAATCAAACCAAAGAAGAGCTAAAATCGTTGGTTAAAGAATTATTTACAATCAATTCAACACTTTCGTTCAATATTTCATCACAAGATGCCCAGACTTCCTTTAAGAAAATACCAGATACAAAAGTGTATGATGACCAGTATTTGAAAACATTAAATGATTTAATTACCAAGGATTCAAATAATCCAATCTATTTGCAAAATTTAGCTGAGTATTATCAGAACAAATCTAATAACGATCGGGCAAATTATTATTTTACTAAAACAAAAGACAAACTGGCTATAAAGTACTTTCATAAGGATAGTGCAAGTTATTACTCATTCAGAGGAATCATTAAAATGAATTTGGGGGACACAACCGCAATACATGATTTTGATAGATCCATTCATTTGAATCCAAACGATTCACTGTCACTTTATTTTTATCCCATGATTTTAATATCAAATAAAAATTTCACTAAAGCCAACGAAATTATACAAGGATTATTTAAGTCTAAATTAATGAAAGAGCCGTTGTTGCCTTATTTTTATTTAACACTTTCAGAAATTTTTACAAGTTTTCAAAAATCTTTATCCAGCATTGAAACAGATAAAAAAAGTAAACAAGAATATGCTAAAAAGAGTTATCAAGAGTTAATAAATTACCAATTACTCGATCAGTATGCATTCAAGTACAAGGGAAATATAGAAATAGAAAATATCCGTTTAATGGCTGATTTGTATGGTTTATTTTATAAGATGCTCTATTTTGATTTTGACTCTAACAATACAGTTATTTTCCAATATACCGATTTTGAAACTAGTAAACTAAAAGAGATTATTACAAAAATTGAAGACTTGAATAAAAAGAAACAATTAAATGAATACACGAGCAAAAAATGCCTTGGATATGCTTATTTTATGTTGAATGAACCCGATAAATCATTACACTATTTCCAGCAAGCATTAACCGTTTTCCCTACGTCCAAGAAAAACCAATACTTTCAATCAAACGAATGTTTTGATGCTATTTCTTTGATTTATTACAATCAATCAGATACTATAAACTTTAGAAAAACTATTTTCAATAAGATGAAAACGGAAGAAAATGAAGTGGATCATGCAGATGAATTAATAGTAATAGCATTAGATTATTTTCGTTTTGGAGAATTAGAAAAGTCTGAGGAGTTTTGTAAAAAAGTGAGAGAATTAAATCCTTACAATTTTGATGCATTGCGGTTGTTGAGTCATTTGAATTTTTTGAAAGGCCGTAAGAATTTAACTGAGTTTTTTGCGCAAATAGCTTCAAACCAAGTAACTAATGATGACGAGGGTTATGAGTTAACGATGCAATTTGCTATCTATTTTACGTACTACGGAGATTTTGAAAATGCTTCAAATAATATTAATTCAGCCAAGAATTTGTTGGGCAATGAAGATTGTTCGATATGTGATAAATTGAATTCTATTATCCAACAGAATTAAGATTTAACTTGGTTGCAGGAATTGAAAAAGTTAAACAGTTTCAGCATAATAAACTTCAATCCATTTTTAAATTAAAGATGATTCACCGATTTGTTCAATGAAATATTCCTACGCCTATTTTAAACTATAATTTATTTATGATTCAAAATAAACAACTTCAATTCAGGAATTTTATTTTGAACAATATCCCAGACTTCTTCCGCATCGATGCCAAAATAATCGTGAGCAATTAAATTTCGAAATCCTCGGATTTTATGCCATTCTATTTGATTATTTGCTTCTAAAAAATCAACATCTAACCTCAAAACAGATTCGCCAATAATTAGGAAATTCATCAGACAAGCATCAAAGGTTTCCTCATCATTTTTAAGATCTTGCCACGATGATAAATCTGATGTAAATCGCTCAATTTTATTAATGGCCTCTCCTATAGCCAATAATGTCAACATATTCGATTTAGACATAAATAGCGTCTTTTAGAATATACTCTTTTGCAAAAGGCTTGATATGTTTTGTGTTACAAATATCTATTTCACGCTGAAACTGTATTTTTAAAAACTCACGCAATGACCATTTTAAATCAAAAACGTTGGTGACATTATTTTCTAACTCAATTAAAATATCAATATCACTTTCAGGACCTTCTTCATTTCGTGCAAAAGAGCCAAAAATGCCAATTTTCTCTACGTGAAATCGCTCACGTAAAAGCAATTTGTTTTCACTTAAAAAATTTAATATGCTGCGCTGATTTAACATTCTATTTCAAAGATAACCAATTAAATCAAAAAAAATCAAGAGAAAACCCATTTAATAAAACCCATCAAAATACGTATCCAAACTCCAAGCTTCCGGTCGGGCATTGAACCATGGCTTAACATGAGGCCAAACTTTTCCGAATAATGCTGAATCTCGATAAGCATTCAATGCATCTTGATTTTCCCAATGACTGTATGTAAAAATAATTGATGGCTTTGCTTGATCTTGCATCAATTTCATTCCTAAACATCCTTCAAATGAAGCAATCTCTTGTTTAATGGTGTCAAAAAAAGAAAGAAAATCTTCTACTTTATCCGGTTGAAATTCCAATTTCACAATTCGTACCAACATAGTTCGTTTTTAATTACAAATTTAACACCCTATTAACAAATATAGATTCGTAATTTCATTTAAAAAAACAGATATTTGTAATTAGTAAAAAAATAACCATGAAAAAAATCCTATTTTTACCGCTCTTATTATGTACTACATTTTATAATCAAGCACAAAAAACGATGAATAATGAATTAGACTCTGTTTCCTATTTGTTAGGAGCAGCCATTGGTGGAAATGTGATGAAAGACATTCCAGAAGCAAATAAAGAAATGATCATTCAAGGATTGAGAGATAAATTATACGGGAATCCATTGGTAATTAGCGATCCTACCAATCAAGCGTTAAACACTTATTTTCAGCAAAAACAAGAAAGAGATGCCAAACAGGCACAAGAAGCAGGCGTACAATTTCTTGCTGAAAACAAAAAAAATCCTGCTGTAAAGGTTACTCCAAGTGGATTGCAATACGAAGTCATCAAACAAGGAACGGGTGCAAAACCTACAGCGACTTCTAAAGTGAAAGTTCATTATCATGGAACTACTCCAAGTGGTGAAGTATTCGATAGTTCTGTTCAACGAGGAGAACCGATTACTTTTGGATTAAATCAAGTAATAAAAGGATGGACAGAAGGATTACAATTAATGGCAGTTGGTTCAAAATACCGTTTGTTTATCCCACAAGAATTAGCGTATGGCGCTAATCCTCAACCAGGAAGTATTATCAAACCGTACATGCCACTTGTTTTTGAAGTTGAATTATTAGGAATCGAAAAATAAAACTAACCATGAAAAATTTATTAATACTAGCCTTTACTTTTTTAAGCATTTCTCTTTTTGGTCAAATTGAAAAAGGAGCAAAAATCCAGTTTAACAAAGAAACACATGATTATGGGACTATTCCATTCAATGGTAATCCCTATTGTACTTTTGAATTTAAAAATACAGGAAACGAAGCGTTGTTAATTACAGAAGCACGTGGATCTTGCGGTTGTACTGTTCCAGAATGGCCTAAAGAACCTATCGCTCCAGGAGCTTCTGGATCTATTAAAGTGACGTATGATACAAAACGAGTAGGTACTTTTCAAAAAAGTGTTACCATTACTTCAAATGCGATAAATGACCCTACCAAGGTTATCAACATCAAAGGAGACGTTTTACCTCAAGAGGCACAAGAAGTTTTAAATCCGTCCATGAGCACTGAAGGAATTTACGCGGAGATAAATACATCGAAAGGAACCATAATTTGTTTCTTAGAGCACAAAAAAACACCAATGACCGTTGCCAATTTTGTTGGATTAGCGGAAGGCAAACTAACAGTTAATGGAGTTACAAAATCAACTCCTTTTTATAATGGTCTTAAGTTTCATCGCGTAATTAAAGATTTCATGATTCAAGGAGGTTGTCCACTTGGAAATGGTTCTGGAGACCCAGGTTATAAATTTGAAGATGAAATTGTAAGTGATTTAAAACACACTGGTCCTGGTATTTTATCTATGGCTAACTCTGGTCCTGCAACGAATGGAAGTCAGTTTTTCATTACTCACAAAGCAACACCTTGGTTGGATGGAAAACATACTGTATTCGGCCATGTTGTTGAAGGACAAGAAGTTGTTGATGCAATTCAACAAGATGATGTAATCAAAAACATTAAAATCGTTCGAGTTGGAGCAGAAGCCAAGGCATATGATGCACAAAAAGCATTTGATGCGGCAAAAGAGGAAATTCTCAAAAGTGCTGAGATGAAAAAATTGGAAGAAGAAAGAAAACGAAATGAGTATAAAGCAACTTTTCTTTCCGAGGTTAAAAAAGCGAATAAAAAAGCAAAAGCAACTGAATCAGGACTTGTGTATGCCATAACCAAAAAAGGGAAAAACCCTAAAAAATTCCATGCTGTAAAAGGTTCTCCAGTTAGTTTGCATTATACTGGAACTTTATTCAAAGACGGTTCAAAGTTTGATTCTTCTTTGGATAGAAACCAACCGTTTGACTTCAATTATTTGGATATGAAAATGATTCCAGGTTTTGAGGAAGGAATTGCCTTGTTGGGTCCAGGTGGAAAAGCAAAATTGTATATTCCTTATTTTCT
Source organism: uncultured Lishizhenia sp. (assembly GCA_964612725.1). Classification (GTDB taxonomy): domain Bacteria; phylum Bacteroidota; class Bacteroidia; order Flavobacteriales_D; family Crocinitomicaceae; genus UBA952. The sequence continues at coordinate 8,575 of CAZTFG010000069.1, forward strand.
TGGGTATGGAGATCGATCTGCAGGAAAAATCCCTGCTCAATCTGATTTGGTTTTCGAAATCGAAATTTTATCTATTGGCGCACCGAAAGCAGCGAGTACAGATGAAAAAGGTCATGAAGGTCATGATCACAGTGACCCGAATCACAAGCACTAACCATAACGTTATATCTAAAAGGGATTCTTATGGATCCCTTTTTTTATGCTTCAAATTCGGATTGTAATTTTTTAACTACCGCTGAAATTGGCAGTATTTCGGTAACATGTTCAATGGATGGTCCAGCGCACCACACAGTTCGATAGGTAGAACCAAATGCTGCTTGTTGCAAACTCTTCATTCCTTTTAAAAAAGTCAACGCTTTCATCCATTTTTTCAACCGTTTATTCTTGGATAAAAAACGCTCTAACCAATTTTGAGTGGTCCCTATTTCCTTTACGTAAGGTGTATTTATCACCGTGCACGGGGTGCCAGATAATTTCGTCGTCATTACAATATCGGCTGCTCCATAATGAACGCACGCTTTTTTGTACTCCTCAGAAACGGGAGATTCTTCCGTTGCAATAAAGATACTTCCCATCGATACTCCAGCCACACCCAGCTCCAACATTTCCTTGATGCCTTTTCCTGTTCCGATGCCACCTGCAGAGATGATTGGAACGTGGCAATGTTTGATCAATTCAGGAATAAGTTCGTTGTATGAAATATTCCCCGCATGCCCGCCAGCTTCCTTATTCACGGCAATCAAAGCGTCTGCACCCAAGGCTTCTACTTTTAGTGCAAAAGTTAAATCGGTTACATCACAAAAAACCTTTATACCTAGTTCGTGAGCCCTTTTAATGGTTTCTTCCGGTGAACCCAGTGAGGTAATAATAAAATCAATATGCTCCTCACAACATATTTGTAATTGCTCCTTGTATTTAAAATTGGATTTATTCACGATCAAATTAATCCCAAAAGGCTTACTTGATTTACTTTTTATCCATTTTATTGCCGTTCTTAATTCCTCAGATGTTCGATAATTGAGAGCGGGTATTGCTCCTGTGATTCCAGCGTTGAGGGCCTCCACAATCATCTTTTCATTCGAAACTAAGAACATGGGAGCCATGATAACAGGAAAATCAATCCCGAGCATAGAACATAAATGGGGTTTGGATTGAAGATTCATCGAATTTTTATTGAAAAATACACTTTTTTATTCCTTCAAACTAAAGTTAACAAGTAAATTTGACACTAAATACTGTTGCAATGATAAAAAAATGGCTTGATGCTTTTCGATTACGAACTCTCCCCCTCTCTTTATCAGGTATTTTTATGGGTTCATTTTTGGCCTTTGACGCAGGTTATTTGGATTATCGTATATTCAGTTTGGCGTTGTTGACCACCATATTATTTCAAATTCTTTCCAATTTAGCAAATGATTTGGGAGACTCTTTGAAAGGAACGGATAATAGCAATCGTGTTGGACCATTGCGTACTGTTCAATCTGGGGCAATTAGTAAAGGTCAAATGAAAACAGCCGTCATTTTAACAGCGCTATTCTCTTTTGTTTCTGCGGGTAGTTTAATCTATTTTGCCCAAGAAAACATGCCTGCTGAATTAGTTATCACTTACCTAATTTTCACCGTTTTCAGTGTAGCAGCGGCAATTCTCTATACAATTAGTAATTACGCCTATGGATATAAAGGATTTGGAGATTTAATGGTTTTTATTTTCTTTGGATTTGTTGGTGTCATGGGATCGTATACCCTTTTTTCAAAATCCATTGATTATTTACTTTTGCTGCCGAGTTGTACCATTGGTTTAATGAGTATGGCTGTTCTCAATTTAAATAATATGCGCGATCATGAAAATGATGCCTCGTCTGGAAAAATAACGGTGGTTGTACAAATGGGATTTCAACGGGCTAAAACCTACCATTTTGTTTTACTTTTTATATCCTTCCTTTCTTTGTGTTTTTTCATTCTAATAGAGAAAAAATATGGGTTATTTCTAGCTTTTTTACCCTATCTTTTATTGATTCCACATTGGCAAAAAGTGAAGAATTGTAATGTTCCAAGTGAATTAGACCCGGAATTAAAAAAAGTAGCATTATCCACGTTTTTCATTAGTGTTTTGGTAGGAATTGGCTTATTGATTTTTTAATCCTCTGATTTCTCCCCCTCATTTTTGCTCATTTCTTCCTCTTTACGTTTCATAAAAAGCTGGTATAGGTCAAGGAATGAATTCGTACCACTGAAAATAACTGCCCCCAATAAACCAAGTGCATAATACAAATTGAAGCCTGTTTTTGTATTTAAACTGGTCACTATCAAAAAAACAGTTATCACTAGTAACAACACAAATAAAATAAATGAACTAATAATAACCATATAGGTTGTCTTCTCATTTATAAAGAACGAAATGGAAAAAAAAATTACGGCAAACGAATAAAGCAAGGCACTTGTCGAATCTAATTCCTTGCCATTTGCATTGGTGTAAAAAAGTCCCAAGACAATAAAAAACATACTCAAAAGAAAGTAAAACCTACGGAAATTCCGAACCACTTTTTGAATGGTTAAATTCTCTATTCTTTTATTCTTTCTGTCTTCCCATGATTTGTTTTTGAGATCGATAAGATCTATTTTTTCAGTAGTCTCAAAACTAGTGCATTCATTGATAAAGTCAGCTTTTTTATTGGTTAAACCACATAATATACCTTTTGATTTATCAAAAATCCGATTGATACAAATAGAGCAATATTCGTAGCGGTCATCCTGTGTAATCATAAATTACTATCAATGATTGATAAAATACTCCACTAATTGCCTTGAATTAACCGTATTGGAGTTTGGGTTATTGATATCCTCTTTGACGAGTCCAATGTCTTTGGTGTAGTATCTTTTGGCTATCCAAGTAAAAACCGGCGGTCCGGATGAATAATATTCCTCTACCACAATCGTTGGATAATAGGAAATTCCACCGACTATTACTGTGGTATCCTTTGAGATTATTTTACGATTAACTTCTGTTCCTGACCAATGCAAGATTGGCCAATCACTTCCAACAGGCAAGGTATCCGATAAAATACGCGATAGCGGGTAGGAACCCGAATTAGAAATAGGTCCCGTATGCGCTTCGTAACCCCAAATCGGAAATCCATCGAAAAAGGGAACATAAAAAGTGTCCGAAACAAAAGCAGCGGCGCCAATAACGTAATAGTCTTTTTTATAAATTGAATCCGTTTTATAGACGATGGTATCATTATTTGAATCTATATATTTCCAATAAGAACCGGGATAAGCAGGGAAATAGCT
>CAZTFG010000070.1:0-1304 GCA_964612725.1 uncultured Lishizhenia sp.
AATAAATTCCAGGAGTAAGTCCCGAAATTTCAAATTCACCATTTTCATCAGTAAGCGCACCTTTTTGTTGATCAACTAATTGGATTTTAGCTAGTTCAATTGGCAACCCATTATTAGCTTGAACAACTTTTCCTTTAACGACACCCGTTTGACTAAATGCAAAAACAGGTAAAAAAAACACAACAAATAACAAAAAACGCATAGATGAAAATTTATTAATACATAAACAACAGTAAAAGAGGTATTTTGTTCACCTACTTTAATTTTATTGGGTGACCAATTCGAGCGGCAAAGGCAAAAGTGAATTTTGCACCAACAAAAACAATCTGCGAAGAATAATGAACCCAAGCCAGAAAAATAAAGAAACTCCCTGCAATTCCAGCTGAACCTAACGTGAACACATTTAATAGGTAATATTTTATAAGTAATTGTCCTACATAAAGCAAAACAGAAGTAACGATGGCACCCATTGAGGCTGCTTTCCATGAAACAGTTGCATTATGCAAATACCTAAAAACCAATAAGAAAATTAGGTAATTTAATAAAATTGAAATAGCATGATCCAGTACATGCATCAGAAAAATGATAAATGTTGAATTTTCATTAAACCAATAATGAATCAACGTAAAACTAAATGAATGAAACAAATAAACCACTAAAAAAATTGAGGCGAAGACAGCCAAAAACAAGAATGAAAGTAGCTTTTCAATAATATTCATTTTTATAGCTTTGCGCCCTTTAAGTTTGACTTTTTGAATATTAAAAAACTCATTAATACTGTTTTTCAACGAGTGTAAAAACCCTGAACTTGCAAAAAGTATTACACAAAACCCGATCAATTCCATGGCAATGCTTCCTTGATCTAGGTTATAGCTTCCCACAATATTCATGATTTCATCAACGTTAGTCAACCCTACTTTCTCCACTAAAAATTCGCTTATAACTTTTAAAATTAAATCTTCCCCTAGGTACCTACCGAGTAATGAAACACATAAAAACAATAGGGGAAACATAGAAAACAAGGCATAATAAGCTAGCGCTGCACCATGAAAAAAAGCTTTCTCTTCCAAAAAACTAAGAATGGTTTCTTTAGCAAGCGAATAAACAAAAATTGCTTTTGTTTTTATTTTATGAATGGAAATCAAATTGAGTACCTTTTTGGAGTGGTTCGTTAGAATATAAAATTACTGAACCTGTTTCTATTACACATCTATTTTCAAAAAACGCACCCTTGAACAAGGTTTCCACCGAATGGATCTCAACACCACCCGATTCAACCAGGTTATATTGATTCGGCCTAAAAC
>CAZTFG010000070.1:1314-11839 GCA_964612725.1 uncultured Lishizhenia sp.
AACAAGCAGAAACACCCTTACTATTCACTTGATTCCAAGGACCAAAAAGTTCAGCTTCCTCTTTGTTTTTAGGCTTGAAATACATTTCTGTTGGCTTTCTTTTCTTGGAAATCCTGCCGTTTTTCAAATGAATTATTGAGTGAGAAACAGACAACAAATCAAGTCCATCATGCGAAACCAGCACAAAGGTACAGTTAGTCTCTTGATTTATCTTAAGCAAATGGCGTTGTAATTTTGATTTCAACAATTCATCCAAATGAGCAAATGGTTCATCCAACAACAAAATAGAAGGCTTGGTAGCTAGGGCTCGTGCTATAGCCAACCGTTGCTGTTCTCCGCCAGATAAGGTTATCGCCTTTTGATCCTTCACTTTTTTCAAACCTAAAATACCAATGAGTTTATTCACCCATGCATCTCGTTTGGTAAAAGCGAACTGTTTTGCTTTTAAGTGAATATTCTCAAAAACGGTGTGATATAAATCTAGCGCAAACTGTTGTTCAACCAATTGCACAAAGGGATAACCGGGTATTAATAATTGATTGGCAGGGGGTAATTTTTTTCCTTCAAATAAAACATCTCCTTGTTGAGGTGTTAATTTACCGGCCAATACAGCCAACAAACTTGATTTTCCCGCTCCACTTTTACCTACGACACCCAGAATTTCTCCTGATGCAATGGACAAATTGACCTCTTTTAAAACAGGTCTTGAAAATTCAAGTGTTATGTTTTTCAGTTCTATCACGAAGTAAAATTACAACAGGATGAACTTCAATTCAATGAAAATCAAATAACTCATCAACCACCAAATGTAAATAACCTATGGCTCGTACCTTTTTAATACAACGGTAGCGATGTGTCCACCGAATCCAAAGGTATTACTCATGGCATATTCCATTTTTTTATCCTCATACTTTCCTAACGGGAAATGAAAAGAATTTGCAAATTCAGGTAAAATTTCTGTGGTGTTTATGGTTGGTGGTACTTTTTGCTCTTTCAAAGCTAATACCGTTGCGATTGCCTCTATGGCGCCAGCAGCACCTAATAAATGTCCGGTCATAGACTTAGTAGCTGAGAGGGCCAATGTTTTTCGATCTCCAAAAACTCGTTTAGCAGCAATCAATTCTGAAACATCACCTAAGGGTGTTGAAGTCGCATGCATGTTCACGTGATCAATTTGATCTGCTTCGATGCCAGCCTCTCTCAATGCCTCATTCATTCCCAACACCGCACCATCTCCCTCTGGATGAGTACCCGTTAAATGATAAGCATCAGCAGCCATTCCTCCACCAACAATTTCAGCATAAATATGAGCTCCTCTTTGAATAGCATGTTCATATTCTTCTAAAATCAAAGCTCCTGCCCCCTCGCCCATTACAAAACCATCTCTGGAAACATCAAAAGGTCGAGAAGCTGTTTCGGGACTATCGTTTCTTGTTGAAAGTGCTTTAGCAGAAGAAAATCCGCCTATTGCCGATTCATTTATTGCCGCTTCTGATCCTCCGGTAACAATCACATCAGACTTATCCCATTTTATGTAATTGAATGCCTCAATAATTGCAGTGGTTGAAGTAGCGCATGCCGATACAGGACAAAAATTAACCCCTCTAAAACCATATTTAATAGAAATCCACCCAGATGCAATGTCAACCAAAATGCGTGGAATAAAAAAAGGGGTAAAACGAGGTGTTCCATCTCCTTGACAGAATTCCATCATTTGATCTTGAAACGTTTGAATCCCACCATTTCCAGAGCCCCAAATTACTCCAACTCGATCTTTATTAATAGCGGTTAAATCCAATTTTGAATCTTGAATGGCTTCCTCTGCTGTTATTAATGCATATTGAGAAAAAGGATCTATTTTTTTAAATTCTTTGGGATCAAAAAAAGGTTTTGGATCGAAATTTTTCAACTCACAAGCAAAATGTACTTTGTGTTTAGATGAATCAAACTTGGTGATTGGGGCAGCGCCGCTTTTTCCCTCCAACAAATTGTTCCAGAAATCGGCTAAATTATTACCAATAGGCGTTAAAGCACCCATGCCGGTTACCACTACTCTTCTCATACTATAAAAATCCTAATTCTAATTTGGCTTCTTCACTCATCATATCTTTATCCCAAGGTGGATCAAACACAATGTTCACTTTACACGATACAACTTCTTCAATAGAAGCTACTTTATCCTCTACCTCCTTAGGAAGGGATTCCGCTACAGGACAATTAGGAGAAGTCAAGGTCATTTCAATTTGAACCTGGTTTTCTTTGTCAATTTTCACTTCATAAATCAAGCCCAATTCATAAATATCAACCGGTATCTCGGGATCATAAATTGATTTAAGCATCACCACTATTTTATCTTCCATTTCCTTCATATTCAACTATTTCAATAGTTTAATTGCATCCATTTTCATTCGATTCACCATACTAAGTAGTCCATTTGCACGGGTTGGTGACAAATGTTCCTTCAATCCAATTTCATCAATAAAGAACAAATTAGCCGAGGCAATGTTTTCTGGTGTTTCATCATTTAGCACCCGAATCAACAGAGCAATGATCCCTTTTGTAATTATTGCATCCGAATCAGCATGAAAGGAAAGTTTATTGTCTACGTAGGCAGAATCCAACCAAACCCTCGACTGACATCCTTCAATGATGCGATCAGGTGTTTTTTTATCCTCATCAATACGCGGCAGTTCTTTACCTAAATCGATGATGTACTCATATTTATCCATCCAATCGTCAAAAACGATGAATTCATCAATAATTTCTTGTTGTTTTTCTTGAATTGACATAATGCAAAATTAATCAAAAGGATTGAGCCTTACCTCAAATTATAATTTACTTCAACCAGTGTTGCTCCTTTGCCATATTTTTGGGCATTGGCATCTCTTGCATGGACTCCTGGATATTTTTTTAAAACTAATCGAACTTCATTTTTCAATACGCCCTCACCCACCCCATGAATCACAACAAAACGCCTACAATTTCGAGAGAGCATCCGTTTAACGAAAGCGTCCAAATGATTGATTTGGCATTGTAAAATTTCAAAATTGCTTAGTCTATTGTAATGGTCAATCAATTCCTCAATATGTAAGTCAAGCTCGGGATCTTCCAATGATACCTTTTTTTGAGGTTTCTTAGAAGCAACATCTTTAAATATGACCGATGATGAATATTCCTCACTGTAGATTTTAACGAGCGCGTGAGAAAACACTATCAGCTCTATACCTGATTCATTTTCAACTAAATATCGATTACCGGTTAAAATTGATTTAATTACACCATGTCCCGACTCATGTAAAAAACGAACTTTCTCATTTAAGGAAAACACCATAATCAAAAACGCTTGTATCGATTTGAGCAATTAAGAAAACGGGCACAACGAATGATGCAATCCAAAGAAGAATCACAAAAAATTTCAACCACCATGGAGCGTTCATCTGCATAGGTGTAATTAAAATTGAATTTACTTCTTGTGCTACCAATCTATCGGCATCATCACCTTCATCCATTTCTTTAAATTTTTTCAAAGACTTTGAATTATCCAAAATAATCTCCCGAATTTGTGCGTATTCTTGGTTAGTTAGTTCATTATAATCTTTCGTAAAATTGATATTTTCTTCTCTCAAACATTTCCGAATAATGTAGTTTCGTTGCATATTTCTTACGCGAAACCCCATTAAAAAACCGAATCCGGTTAGGTACCAATTTTCAAGATACAAACCCAAAGCAATGAGTATCATGGAGGAAGAAAATGAAAAAATGAGCAGGAATAAATCAGAGTTCTTGCGCAATAATAATTTGAAAAGCTGTCCCCCATCCAATGGGTCCAAGGGCAATAAATTGATGCTGTTCAATGCTAAAAACAAAATAGACAACAGAAAGAAATTTGTTTCATGATAAACAGAAGATAGGTAAAGAAATAGCACACCAAGAATCATCCCTGGAAATGGCCCAGCGCCTACTACTAGCAAACTTTCCACTTGGGAATATTTCTTTTTCTTTCCTTGAACAAAAGCACCCATCAGAGGAACAAAGAGCATTTTTACATTTTCATAGCGAAACAACTTCATGAATAGAAAATGTCCCAGTTCGTGAATCAACAACACTAAAACAAGAAGTAAAACGAATGAAATTTGCTCTTCAAACACCAATAAAAACGTACCAATGAACAATGCCATTGAAAGCAAAGTTTTAATCCAATTACCGGATTCTTTGTTTTCCGATAAAACGGGTTTTTGGGGATAGAAATTGTTTTCGTACGATTCATTCATAGTGTAACAAAGGTAAGATTTTGAATGAATGTACAGAAGTCCATGCCAAAGAAGTTTTAGCGATTTCGTTTTGCAATTGGCATATTATTTGTAAATTCGGGAAATAAATTAATTGTATGAAAACAGTAAAATCACTAGTATTTGGATTCGTTTTGTTGAGTTCAACGGTAAGCTTCAGTCAGAAAACGGCTGAGGAAAGAGCCACAAATCAAACATTAAAAATGAAAACTGAGCTATCGTTATCCGACGATCAAGCGGCAAAAGTTAAAGAAATAAACTTGGGAATTATTCAGAAAAACCAAGGGATTATGGCAAACACAAGCATGTCAGAAGCTGAAAAAAATGCGATTGTAAAATCAAATAATGATGCGCGCATGGCCATGTTAAAAAATGTCTTAACTTCTGAACAATATACCAAATTGGAACTGACCATCGCTGAAAAAAAAATTGAGCGCATGAAGAAAAGAGAAAAAGTAAACGGAAAAATTAAAGATTCGAACAAGAAAGATTAATTTCTTCACATATTATTAAAAGCCCTAACTGAGAAATCAATTAGGGCTTTTTTATTTTGCATTCAATAAAATACCAAATCATTTTTGGATTTTGGATATAGGAAACCATTGTCTCAAAATCTAAAATCATGAAAACTAAATCCAATTTTAGGAATCCAAAGTAGGTTGAAATTATATTTTTCTTTGTAAGGGTTATTTAAGAAATCATAAGCTGTACCAAGAGCTTCCGAATCGAGGTTATGAGCTAACTGTAAACCCGTTTTAAAATCTACCCAGCTTGTTAATTCTATGCTACAACCAATTTCTGTATCCAATTTAAAATACAAACCGTCACCCGCTAATGCCGCTGAATTTGAACCAATTCCAATGGTTGCATAGGGTAAAAACCGACCTGCTCTCATTCGGCATCCGGCTGCCATACGTGTCCAAAAGTAATAATTTGCTAAACCTAGATTTAAGCTGATAATAAAATTATATCGGTTGTATCCATAAACTGCATTTAATCCCAAATCTATTCCATATCCAAAATAAGCCTCCTTGTATTTATTCCAAGATCCCAACCAGTAATCATTGTACCAAATATGCTCTGACATTAGTACAAAACTTAAATCAAAATTCATTTCAGTTAATTCAAGTGGAAGTGGTATTAATCCAACTTTATTATGCTGATTTTTTGAATTAATCCTGCGTTGAAATTCATTTATACCAAGATTTCGGTTTTTACTTTGGGTAAAATTCTGAAGAAAGGTAGATTCTAAATTACTTTTTTGAAGTTGAGAAATAAAAGGAAAACAACACAAAAAACATAGAGTTAATAAAAATACACACCTCATTCTCGAAATTTCTCCAAAGGTAAGATAAAATTAAAAAACAGTTAACAAGTCGAATTAGAAGCCAACAAATTTGTTAAAGTAAAATCAGAGTAGTTTATAGAACAAATCAGAAATCACCAATTTTCAGGAATTCGAATTGTTCCATCCCTAAGCCTTGTAGTTGTTGAAATTCCCAATTCATAAGAATTAGGAAAGATAAAGGTTTTACAAAATTCGATTTCTGTATTATTCAAACTCTGTAAATTAACCACAACATCAATATCATCGCTTTTAGCCTGACAACCAAAAATAATTCTTGTCAACTTACCGGGATAATTTGTATAATTGTTCTTAAAATTAAAGATTTGACGATACTCTTTTTCGCATGCCCATACGGTGGACTTTGATGTTAATATCATTTCAATTTCTTCTTTTTGACTATTATTTTCTAATGAAAAAGCAATTCTTTTGAACTCAGTACAATATTCAACTTCTTTTAAATTCGAATTCTCTATATTTTCAACCTCGAACTCCAAGCACAAGCCTCTGTGTTTATCTGCATAATGAGAATACAATAAAATATTGGGCACAACTGATGAGTAACAGACTACTCCATAATTAGAAACTATTTCATGATAAAGTTGTCTCACCATTCTACTATCTTCTTCAAGATATGTCAATTCATTTTGTTTATTTGCGTTATAAATTTCTTTAAAACTAAACTCGAATGGATCATTAAAATCCAATGGATCAGAAACCCAATTTTTTTCTTTTACCAAACTTGATAATGTTTTTTGATTGATTGGTTGATATCTGTATAATTTCATTGACAATAAATTGATAAACTTTTCAAATATAATTTATTCTCAAATTCAAGAAGCTTCAAAATATTAACATCAAGTTAAAAGGTATGCACATTGTTTTTTTAATGGAATCCAAAAATCTTTTTTTTCTCTGTAATTATAAATTTACATTAAAAATAAACAACAATTACTGAAGCAAAATTTTTTTGTATATAAAAACTTAATACGACTATAATCAATAAAGGAGAATTAATTGTAATTTAGATGAAAATTGATAAATGAAATTGATTTGCATTTTTATTCTGCTTTTCGTTTGTGGTAATTTCACATCCCAAGTTATTACAATGGAGAAAGTTGGTAGAACATATCGTATACCTTGTTCTGTTAATGGTTTATCTCTGGATTTTATTTTGGACACTGGAGCAGATCAAGTTTCAATCTCGCTTTCAGAAGCTCTAAAAATGATAAAAACTGGAGTAATTGATAAAAATGATTTATTGAATACAGAATATTATCAGTTGGCAAATGGAGAATTAGTTGAAGGAACAACGTTGATAATTAGAGAATTAAAAATAGGTGGATTAACTATTAAAAATGTTGAAGCATCAATTGTACATTCATTGAATGCTCCACTATTGTTGGGGCAAAGCGCACTCTCTAAACTAGGTAAAATTACCATAGATTACAAAAAAAACGAACTTATTATTAATGAAAATCAAGAAATATCAGCTACAAAAAAAGGTAGTTTACTTGATTATTATATAACTGGAAATGAAAATTTACAAAACGGTGATTATTTAATTGCCATTGCAAATTATTCAAAAGTTATTGAAATTGACCCAAATTATTCTGACGCTTATAATAAAAGGGGTATGGCTCAAGGTATTCTAGGTAAACATAACAACGCAATTGAGGATTTTGATCAAGCAATTAAATTAAATCCCTATAAAGCTGACTTTTATAATAATAGAGGAAGTTCGTTAGGGAAATTAGAAAAATATAACGAAGCTCTTGAAGATCTTGATAAAGCAATTTTATTGGATTCAACTGATGAATTTAGTTACTTTAATAGAGGCGTCGTAAAAGTAAATTTGGATATACATGAAACTGCAATTGATGATTTGAGTAGAGCAATTTATTTAAACCCTAATAAAGCTTTAACTTATTATTACCGTGGCACAGCCAAATTGCTCTTGACAAAATATAATGATGCTGTTTCCGATTTCAATAATGCGATAAAATTAGATTCTAATGATGAATTCTCTTATCACAATAGAGGACAAGCAAATTATAATCTTAAAAAATATAAGTTAGCGATTGAAGATTATACTAAAGCAATTGAAATTAATCCTAAATATATGAGCCCATATTTAACTAGAGGATTTACTCATTTTGTTGAGAAAAATTATAAAGAGGCAATAACTGATTTTAACATATCCCTTAATGATGATTCTAATGATATAGAAATCCTTTATTATAGGGGATTAGCAAAAGAACAAATTGGTGACTTTAGAGGGGCATATGATGATTTATTAAAAGCTAAATTAATCAATCCAGATTATCCCAAGTTATATGGGAAATTGAAAGAGGTAGTAGAGGAATTAAATAAAATAGAATTAAATGATATTACTAAAGAAATCTTAAAATATCCTAAAAATGCAGAACTTTATAATGCCAGAGGATTGGTTTATTTGAACATGGAGGATGTAACAAATGCTGATAAAGATTTCACGATGGCTCTAAAATTAAAACCAATATATGCAGAAGCATTTATCTATAAGAATATTATATCCATAGAAAAAGATCAAACACAAAAAATTATAGATTTAGCAAATATGGCAATTGAAATGGATTCTACATATGCCAACTCTTACTACTTTAGAGGATTGGCAAAAAGAGAATTGGGAAATGACATAGAAGCATTAAAAGACTTTACTAAAGCGATAGACCTTGATAATTTTTTTATTAATGCATATTATAAAAGAGGAAATTTATTTAGTAAATTAGGTATGAAAGCAGAAAGATGTTTGGATTACAAGAAAATTATTACACTATCAAAAACAATAGATCCTCTAAAATTAATGAATGTTGGAATCAATTTTGAAAATATTCAAGATATTATTGATTCAAATTGCAACTAAATAGATCTGATTATAATCATAATCTTAAAAAATTCGATGTAATTAAATTATAATGAAGAATTTAACTTTTATTTTCGGGTTATTATTTTTAACCATTGGGATTTTGGGTATTGTTTCTTGCCTAATAGTATTTGTGAAAAAATCTTTCGGTACAAAAGAAAGAATATATCACCATTTAGTTGGAACATTAAACATTGTTTTAAATTCAATTGGATTGTTCGGATATATTCTATTGATTTTTTATTACAAATCTTCATTTGAAATTTCCGCTTTGATAATAAATTTAATTCTATTAATTATTGGTATTTTAACTAATTTGAAAACAAGAAATAAATTGTGACTTAGAAATAAAAACAATGTTTTAATTATTAACTCTATGAATTCAAAAAATTACTTTGCTATTTTACTCATTTTAATTGCCTTTATCAGTTGTAAACAAGATAATTCAAACAAAAAAATAATTGAACCAAATTTTAAAACATTCAGAATAAACAAACAAATTTGGATGGCTGAAAATCTTAATGTAGACAAATTTAGAAATGGAGATACTATTCCTTATGCAAGATCAGAAACTGATTGGCAATTGGCTAATGAAAAGAAAAAACCAGCGTTTTGTTATTATCAAAATGACTCTGCAAACGGAAAAAAATATGGTAAATTATATAACTGGTATGCTATAATTGATAAAAGAGGTTTGGCACCTGTAGGTTGGAAATTGCCAAGTGCAGATGATTGGTATGGTCTTGGAGAAATATTAAGGAATTCAACTGATAATATCACTAATATTGTATCAGCTATGAATGGAAAACATGGTGGTATTTGTAGCGCAAACGCATCATTTGGAAACATAGATAATAACTCATTTTTTTGGAGCACAAATGAAAACGACAATAATATTGCCTTAATGTATAAGGTTCAGGGCACATCAATTTCACCATTCCAACTTGAAAAGGGTACAGGAGGGTCAGTTAGATGTCTAAAATAGTTAAAACCCTTATCAAATATTTCTTGTATTCATTTAACACTTTCCTTGAATATCTTTTCAAAAATCTAATTTTAATGCAATTATTAGAATATGAGTGAAATAGCTTTATACATAGATATTGAAGGGTTTGCTTCAAAATTTGAAAATGGAGCAAGACAATCTTTTGTCGAATTGACCAACGATCTATTTAAATTAGGTCAAAATTATTTCAATAACTTTTCGTTTTATCAATTTGGTGGAGATGGTTTTTTGATAAAAGAAATCTTTTCAAAATCAAATGATTTAGAGAAATTTATTGATATTGCTGCTTCACTTTTGCAAGCAATTTTAATTAGAGGTGGAATTGGACGTGCCCAAATATCATATGGAAATATGGTAGATATAACCGATGCTTATTCCGAAGAAATTAAATCACTTATTTGTCAAAATAAAAATAATATTCTATCCGATTATAAAAATATCATGTCTGTCAATCCAATTATTGGGAATGCTATAATTAATTGTCATAAACTCAAAGGTCCATCTGGTCCATTATTATTAATTGATGAGAAACTCATTCAGGGAAAAGATTTAAGCGATTTTATTCAATATAAAAATGCAGAATATACTGTTTATGGTGTAAACTGGATAAATCGCAAAAATGAAAGAATAATTGAAATTCTTAATATTTTAGAACTTGACATTACAAGAAATATTAGTCATTTTAAGAAATATCTATCTAAGAACAAAATATCAAATTTAAATTGGATAAAAGAAGCAAATCTATTAATCTATCAAATTAAATAGCTTCTGATTATTGTTTAAATTCGTTTTTTTTTAGTATAATTTCAATTTCTAAAACTTTAAATTACTTCACTAACTTCCGATACTTGATTCGTTTCGGACCAGCGTCGCCCATGCGTTTTTTGCGGTTTTCTTCGTATTCGGAGTAACTTCCTTCAAACCAATAGACTTGTGAATCGCCCTCGAATGCCAAGATGTGTGTACAGATTCTATCCAAG